>CAYXHQ010000042.1:0-8624 GCA_964465245.1 uncultured Muribaculaceae bacterium
TTATTTAAATTCTAATACTCTTTCAAGTTTTAATGGCTTTGCAATATTATGATTACGCGCATCTTCAAGCATACTTTGATTTTTAATAATATCATGGTCAGCCTTAGCTACCGCGATTATAAGAGGTAAAGAAGCTACTAGGCTTAAATCGTTAGTAAGTAAACTACATCCTGCATAATAAGCAGATAAAGCAACATCTCCAAGTATTACCTTATCATTAATATTGTTTTTTTTAATATAACTAATCACATAATCATTGTCATAATTGTTTTTCATAATAAACTCCTTCTAATAAATATTATATTAATGTAAAGTTAAACAAAAGTCAATTAAAAACATAGAGTACTTCTATGTTTAAAATGAATCAATATTAACTTTAATGTTTCTAACACCTTCATTATAAGCTTTAGCTTGAATAAGTGTTTTAACTGAATTAGCTATTTTTCCTTTTTTTCCTATTACTCTACCCATATCAGATTCACTAACAAGTATTTCAAGAATTTTTCCTTCTTCAGTATCAAATTCTTTTACTTTTACTAGGTCTTCTTCTTTAGCTAAGTGAGATACTAGGAATTCTGAGAATTCTACTAAGTTCATTATTTACTATTCTTTGAATCATGAAATTTTTTCATAATTCCTACATCACTAAAAATATTTTTAACGGTATCAGTAGGAGTTGCTCCATTACCTAACCATTTTAATGCTAATTCTTCGTTAATGTTTGCTTTGTTATCTTCTAGAGTACTATAAGTTCCTATTAATTCAATAAAAGTTCCATCTCTTTTTTCACGAGAGTCAGCTGCTACTATACGGTAGTAAGGTCTTTTTTTAGATCCAACTCTTCTAAGTCTTAATTTAACTGCCATTTGTTTTTCTCCTTTTCTTGTTAATAATATTACTACAAAATAAAAAGTATGTCAACCTTTTTTTGTTGACACACTATTTTTGAATTAATTTTCTAATTTTATTTATATCTGCATTATTATATTTATTTATATGTCCTATTAAATCTACCATTAAAGGAGCATCAAATATTTCTATGTAGTCAGGTTTAATTCCACTTTGAGATATATCATCAATATCATTAAGTACCATTAACATTTCTTCACCATGCCCATTATATCTTGTCATAGCCATAGTCGTATCTTCATCATATATACGAGTTAAGCCAATATAATCACCATTTATTAAGTTATAATCATGATATATAAGTATAGGCTTTATATCAACTTCTCTTTTATTCTCATCATACATGAATTTTGCTTCTCTATAAAATACATCATCATATTCTGGACATCCACTTATAAAAATATTTCTTTTATTATCTTTTTGATATGAATCTCCATTTTCTCTAATTAAACAATTATTTTTATTTAACTTAAATAATCTCTTTTCACCAAATGGCATTAACAAATTCAATTTAATATCCTCATCATTTTTTATTCTTTCTAAAATGTTTTTCATAGTATTGTAACAAAGTATTAAATCTTTACTGTAATTATTGGTAAAACTTATAATTCTTAAATCTTCCTTAAAAAAATTCATTATCATTTCTTTAGTAGCGTCACTCGCATATAAACTATCTAATATTCTTTTAATCATTATATCTTTTTCAAACATAATATCCTCCTAATGACTACTTATTATAAATGGCGTTTTCTTTTATGTCAAACAAAAACTGTTAATATATTTTTAACAGTTTTAATTTATTAACTTTCTAAAAAATCTTCTTTTACTTCTGCATCTATTTGGTCATTTATTTCAGGAGTAGTAAGTTCATCTTCAATTATATCGTAGTCATCTTCTTCCTCTTCTACAACTATTCTTACCTTTGTATCTCCAATTATTTCAATACCAAGTTCTTTTTCTATTTCATAAGTAATGGTATTTCCATTTACACTTACATCAGTACAATTTGGATTTCTAAGACTTCTAATAATAATCTCAGATGAATCTGTTAAAGTAGTTTCTTCTTTTAATTTAACATGAGCGTTTTCTTCATAGTTGATACGCGATGTTGCTACATTGGTTTTTGTATTATTATCATAACTATACCAAATATTAACATCAAAGTTTCCTTTAACTAATACACTTCCTGAATTATTTGATCCATTTAAATTATGGTTTATTACCCAACAACCTAAAACTGTATCAACATTATCCTCAATAGTTAAGTTATATTTATTTTTAAAAGTTTTTTTACCCTTTCCAATTACAGCTTTAGTTACAATCTCTTTATATTGTGCCATATGCCCTCCTCACAATAATCTATGCATATAGCCTAAATTATGTGAGTAACTTAATTAATTAAAATATGTTCCCTTACTTCTTTTCCATCTAAACTAAAACTTTTGGCATCAGTTATTTCTACATTTATAATACTGCCTATTGTAGATATAGGAGCTTCTATATTTACTAATTTCATATTCTCAGTATATCCATATACTTTAGTATTATCTTTTTCACTTAATCCTAGTACCAAACATTTTTGTACTGTTCCAAGTAATTTTTTATTTGCTTCGTTGCTATATTTATTAACAATAGTATTTAATTCTTTAAGTCTACTTTTTTTAATACTTTCACTTATTTGATTATCCATTTTAGCAGCAGGAGTACCTTCTCTTGGAGAATATATAAATGTAAACGCACCGTCAAATTTACAAGTGTTTACAAGGTCTAATGTTTCATTAAAGTCTTCATCAGTTTCTCCAGGGAATCCTACAATTACATCTGTAGTAACTGATACATTAGGAATAAACTTAATCTTATTAAATAGTTCTATGTAACTTTCTTTAGTGTATCTTCTTCCCATTAACTTTAAAATTCTGTTGCTTCCTGACTGAACAGGCAAATGAATATAAGGCATTACATTTTTATATTTAGAAATAATTTCAATCATGTTATCAGTAAAATCCCATGGATGAGATGTAACAAATCTAATTCTATCAATTCCAGTATTTGCGGCATCTTCAAGTAAATTAGATAAGTCATAATCAGTATATAAATCTTTTCCATATGCATTAACATTTTGTCCTAAAAGCGTTACTTCCCTGTATCCATCATTTTTTAAATTTTCTATTTCATTAATAATACTTTCTTTAGTTCTACTTCTTTGTTTACCCCTAGTATATGGAACTACACAATATGTACAAAATTTATCACAACCAAGTTGAATATTAACCCATGCAGAATACTTTGAGTCTCTCTTAACAGGAATACCTTCAATGATTTCTCCTTCATGGCTATATACTTCAATTTTTAATTTTTTTTCATTCATTGAACTTTCTACCACATTAAGAAGGTCATCAATGTTATGAGTACCTATTACAAAATCAATCCATTTATATTTATTTAATATTTCTTCTGTTACACTCTCTTCTTGAGCCATGCATCCACAAATTCCCACTATGACTTCAGACCTATACTCTTTCATATGTTTGATTCTGCCAAGTAATCCAAACACTTTGTTGTGTGCATTTTCTCTTATCGCACAAGTATTAAGTAGAATTAAATCTGCTTCTTCTGGTAAACTTGTTTCACTAAATCCAGCACTATCAAGTAACCCTTTAATATTTTCTGAATCATGTTCATTCATTTGGCATCCATAGGTCTTAAGTAAATATTTTTTATTAACACCAAAAGAATTTTGTGATTTACAAAATTCAGTATATTCTACTTTTTTAGTTGTCCTTTTTTTTGCGTCTATTATATTAGGTAAATTCATAATATCACTTCCAAATCAAGTGTTATTATATCATAAGTCTCTATGAATTTGAAGTACTCTTGCCATTTTATCTTTAACATAACATGGTTTATAATCAGTAGTTATAAATTCTTTATTATTAACCCCTATAATCTCAGGTACTGTTTGTTTGGTTTTTAATTCAATGTAAGATGCCAGTAAAAATCTATGGCAAAATTCATTAGAGGATTCATAACACAGTAAAATTGGATTTTCTCCTAGTTTATTTAATTCATACTCTAAATTCATTCTTTTTAACACTTGATAATAATATTGATTAATGTAATAATCCATATTAATTTTATCATCAACTGCTCCTTTATTATCGTGCCAAACACGCCAAAACAAATATTTTGGAGCAAAAGATGCAGCATATTTTCCTTCAAAGTTTGCGTCAATTCCTTTGTTACCTGAAATTGACACTAAATTTGCATCTAACCCTTTAACCGTATCATAATTACTTGTATAAATCATTTTTTATATTCCTTTACTACTATAAATAATTTTATCATAGCATTATTAAAAACACTATATTATTTTTATATCTGTTATTTCATCATACAAATATTTTTTTCCACTTAAGGTAAGAAGTCCATCGGGCGCTCTTGCGATTAAAGTTTCTTTAACATTTCCATCACTCACTGTAGTAATCATTACTTTTATCTTGTATACAAATCTGTTTGATAAAAATATATCATTTATCTTTTTTCTTAATGTAATCGCACTTACGTATGCATTAGTTGCAGGATTGTTTTTAAGTATCACATCTTCATTACTTGCAGAATAAAATACACTTTTATTATTATTTATAACTTTAGCACTATTATTTACATATACACTAGGTAGTTTCTTCTTTTTCATAAAATTCCCTCCATATTATTTTATGACATTCACCTAATTATGATAATATTATTAAATTTTGGTAATAATAAATATATGAAGAAAAAAAGAAAAATTGAACTTATTTTGCCACTTTGTTTAGTATTCTTTTTTTGCGTGAGTATAATTTCAATTTATACTTCGACTTCTATCTTACCTAGTTATTACGCTGAGTTTCATATAAAACAAATTGTATGGTATATATCAGGGTTCATTATATTCACGGTTACTCTCTTACTTGGAAATGAAAAAATATATCGGTATTCTTCATATTTTTATGTAGCATCCATTATTTTACTTGTTTTAGTTTTATTAATTGGTAATGAAGTAAATAATGCAAGAGCATGGATTAGTATAGGAGCCTTGAATATTCAGCCTACTGAAATTGCAAAACTAGGACTTATTATATACTTAGCAAAAGTTTTAAATGATTATCATTTTAGTGATAAAAAAGATATGAAATCAGAATTTAAAATTATATTAAAAGTTCTTTTAATTACATTTATTCCATGTATTTTAGCATTTATTGAACCCGATACTGGTTCTGTTATAAGTTATTTTATAATTGCTTTTATAATGATTTTTATAAGTGGTATTAGAGGAAGATGGTTTATATTATTTTTTATAGTTTTAGGAATACTCACCGCAGTTTTTGTAACTTTTTATATAAATTATCCCACTAAATTCATTTCTATATTTGGAGACTCTTTTTATTATAGAATTTATAGATTTACTGATTGGCAGGTAGGAAGTGGAATGCAGTTAGAAAATAGTTTAATTTCAATTGCTACTTCTGGTACTTTTGGGCATGGAATAAACAATATTCCCCTTTACTTTCCAGAGCCATATACTGACTTTATCTTTACTGTTTTTGTAAGTAACTTTGGACTAATCGGATCTATTTCTTTATTACTTATAATATTTATATTTGACACTAGAATTGTTAGTATTGGCCTAAAGAGTACCAAAACTATAGATAAATACTTAATTGCGGGTGTAATGGGAGCTCTTATATACCCACAAATACAAAATATCGCAATGACTGTAGGACTTCTTCCAATAACAGGAGTTACTCTTCCATTTATTAGTTATGGTGGTTCTTCTTTAATTGTATCTTTTATAATGATTTCTCTTGTAATAAACGTTTATAAAAGAAAAAGTTGGATATAGATATTAAACGTCATATATAATATGACGTTTGAGGTGCCTCTTTTATGAGAAAATTAAAGTGTAAAGAGGCAAGTTATGAATATAAATGCTAATAGATATAAAATATATTTAACAATTAGTAAAAATATAAAAAGATTACGCAAAGAAAAAGGTCTGACAGCAAGAAAGCTATCAGAACTTTGTAATCTTTCATATGGTTATGTAAGAAATTTGGAGTCAGCTAAAGTTGATGCCACTATTTCTATTGAAACTTTAGGACTAATTGCTAATAAATTAGAAGTGGATATTACAGAATTACTAAAGTCTTTGTAAAATATATTCAATTGTATTATTACTTTTTCAATATAATTATTTAATATGCAATTACATAGAGATAAAGCTTGTAAACTTGCAAAAGTAAAAACTATACGAATACATGATTTTAGACATAGTTGTGCTAGTCTTTTAATAAACAATGGCGCTAGTATTACACTAGTTGCTAAATATTTAGGACATAGCAATATTACGACTACATTAAATACATATACACATTTATTTAAAAATGAGCTAGATGATATGATTGAAACAATCAATAATTTAGAGAATAGTACCTAAAACATATTTTATAAACAAAAAAGCCCTTAAATAAAGGCTTTATAAACTAATTGGTGGAGAATACAGGACTTGAACCTGCGACCCTCTGCGTGCAAGGCAGATGCTCTAGCCAACTGAGCTAATTCCCCACGGTAGGCACTTGATAAATATCAAGCAAGATTAATTCTATCAAATAGACTTTTGTTTGTCAACTATTTTCAGTTGCTTTTTCTTGCTAAAAACGAAAAAATGCTTAAACTTAATTTTAGGGAATCATGTCTTATTAAATTGTTTTCTAAAACAAAATAATCATCTTCTATTATTTTTTCTTTGATATTATTTTTATCTAATTTAACTTGATCCTTTTGCTCTAATGTTTCATATCTCTTTGCAATTTTAGTTTCTATTTTTTTATTATTAGCTACAACTACATCTATTTTTCTTTTACCTAAATAACTGTTAAGTAGTTTTATATGGTCACTTACTTTAAAGTTATCAGTCTCCCCTGGTTGTGTCATCATATTACAAGTATACATAATTGGAGCGTTGGATTTATCAATTTCTTTAATGATTTCTTCACAAATTAAATTTGGAATAACACTCGTATAAACACTTCCCATACTTAATATGATTAAGTCTGCTTCTTTTATAGCGTTAATTGCACTAGGAGTAGCTTGTGGCTTTTCTTTATAATATACTTTTTTAATTTTCTTTTTAGTCTGTGTAATATTATGTTCTCCTTCTATAACTTCTCCATCTTCCATTTCACCTATTAAATGAACATTATCTTCAGTTAAAGGTACAACTTTACCTTTTAGTTTTAATATCTTGGAAAGGGCTTCTATTCCATCAGATAAATTACCTGTGATATTAGAAGACGCTGTTAATAATAAATTTCCAACTGTGTGACCATTTAATCCACTACCTGTAGAAAATCTATAATCAAATAATTCTTCTACTAAAGGTTCTGTTTCTGATAAAGATACTATTACTTTTCTAACGTCTCCTACTGCAGGTATTCCAAATTCTTCTCTTAATCTTCCTGTGCTTCTTCCATCATCTGAAACTGATACAATCGCAGAAATGCTTATTGGAAACTCTTTTAATCCTTTTAGTAAAGCACTCATTCCAGTGCCACCACCTAATACTACTACTTTTTTATTCATAATAACCTCCCACCCCACTATAAATTATTCAAATTTCCATGCATAATATTCATCAAATGTAATGTTATTCTTGTGAATATATGTAGATGCATCTACCCCTACATATCTAAGTCTCCATGGGTCATATTTAAAACCTGTAATATCTTCTTTGCTTTCAGGATATCTTCTAATAAATCCAAATTTATGAGCATTATCAGTTATCCATATATATTCTTCATTAGTAGTTACGTCTTCTATTTCTTTATTATACGGTTTTATAATTAACCCAAGTCCTGTTTGATAATCAGAATGTCCTGGACGTGCGACAAAAGTATCAGCATCTCTTATCCCGTTATTCATTTTATAGCTGTCATATGCTTCACTTTGGTCTATATAACTTCTATATCCTTGAGATACTACTAATGTATAACCTTTTTCACGAGCTGCATCTATTAAAGAAATTACTGCATCATATATAGACTTACTTATATATTTGCCAGAATATGCATGTGTGCTTGGTACAAGTATTAAATCTTCTGGTTCATAATCTTCATTTAATTTATAAAATTTATTTACAAGCATTAATTCTTTCTTTGAAGTATCAGTATCATATATTTCATCATAAAAGTCTAAGTTAGTATGTGTATTAATTTTAGTTATGACTTCATTTAGTGAAAGAGAAGAATTCGTTTTATAATACTCTAAATAATTAGTCAATTTATCAAATTTAAAATATTTTTCTTTAGCAAGTTTTAAAATATTTTCATCATATTTAATTGTTAACAAATATTCTGCTTCTTCTTTATCATAATTCTTTTTAATTGTTTTAATATCTGCTTCGCTATACCCATGTGTTTCTAATTTATATTCTATACTTTCTTTTAACTTTTTATTATATATTCCATACCCAATAAAACCTATAACAAGTAAAAATGCAAGTATTACAGCAATTAACTTTTTAACATTTAATTTTTTAACAGTCATTTTACCCTACTTTCTAAATTCATTATATACAAATTTATACTTTTACTCAAGTCTTACTCTTTATTTTGTATATATGTATGATTAATCTATGATAATGTCTTAAGTGTTATTCCATAAAAATGTCCCAACAA
>CAYXHQ010000043.1:0-8590 GCA_964465245.1 uncultured Muribaculaceae bacterium
TCCTTTCTTCCTTCTTTATATTTAAACCACAAAACAGTTTTAAAATATTCCATTGACAAATTAACATACTCTTTTTCATATTTCTTATTATCAGTTAGATATATATTTATTTTTTCTATTTTATTATTAATTTCTTTTAATCTTTCAGTATATATTTTATTTTGCAATGAAAAAATAATATTTTCTAATTTGTTATTATAAAACTTATAATTTCCTGTTTTATATATAAATATGTATTTCAGTTTTTGTATAAAATTTATTGAATTGCTTTCTGATAATTCATTCCATATTGCATTCGCTTTATTCATACTGTTACATTTAAAATCTGATAATAAAATTTTTTCATCTAGAACAAAATTTATTAAAATACTTATATTCTAATTCAACATCTGATAATTCCTGTTTTAAAATTGCTAATTCTTTTTGGCTAGAATAAAATATATTAATCACTTCGTTCAATTCATTTATTTTATTTTGTAGTTCATTTAAATTAACATCTTCTCTTGACACAAAAACTGGCAATTTTTTTTGATTAGTTATAAAATCTATTTTATTTTCATTATTTCCTAAGAGAGCTACAAAAAAATCTAAATCATATTGTTTAAGTTTTTCTTCTATATTTTCTATTGCTGAATTATTATTTGAAACAACTTGACACGTTTTGTTTCTTAAAATCAAATTAGCTAAAATATTTAGTATTGTTTGTGTTTTTCCAGTACCAGGTGGTCCTTCTATAATACTTATTTTATTTTCAATTGCATTATATACCGCATTATATTGGCTTAAATTACATCCAAAAGGAAATATTAAATCTTTTTTTGCGTTTTTATTGTACTCATTATCTAATGACATTAAATAATTATTTAAAACACATTTTTGATCTAAAAAATCTATTTTATTGTATTGATTGCCCAATATATTTTCACCATTTATTAACAGGATATTTGCAAGTTCTTTCAAATAATTAAAAACCGTTTTAGAAGTAGGATTGTTTAAAACGGATTCTAACACTTTAATCTCATCATATTTATAATCTTTTTTAGTCCCATTGTTATATGTTATATGATAATATTTTTTATCTAAAAATTTAAATTGATAAATAGTATCAATATTTTTTAATATTTTTCCTTTATAGTAAAATCTATACATTTTTATATCTATAATTTCTGGTTTTTTTAGTACTTTAACTCTATTTTTTGAATAATAAAAACATTTTTCGGAATTTTTAAATTTTATTTGATAAGTATTATAATCTGTAAAATGACAATAATCTAAATCGGAAGTAACAATTTTTTCATCTATCAAAATCATTCTTTCTTTGCAATTCATACCGACTCCTCTTATAATGTAATTTTTATTAAAAATATTATTACCAATTACCTACACATTTCCTCTACTATTAAATCTCTAGAATGCAAATCATTATTTTTACCTAGTAATAAATTTTCATAAAATTTTATTAAAGGCTGGTTGTCTTTTTTAACATTTAATTTATCATCAAAAAAATTGCTTCTTACTAATGCATTTCTAAAATATATTGATTTTTCTTTAAACATTTCATTATTAATATTATATCCTAAATACAATAAGTATTTTCTATAAATAATGCTGTAGTTCTAGTATTTCCTTCTCTAAAAGGATGTATTTGCCATATACTAGAAGAACAATCAGTAATGCTCTTAATAACTTCTACTATATTCATCTCTTTGTAATTCTTATTTTTTTCTAAAGATAAATCATATTCTAATGAAGACTCTACTGTTTTAAAATCTCCGTATGCTACTGAGTCATTATTTAGTATTTTCTCTGGTTTTGAAAAATTGATATTTCTAAATTCCCCTGCAAAATCATATACATCTTGAAATAAAAATTTATGAATATATTTAATATAATCTACAGTTAATTCAAATTTATTCTCTTCTAATAATTCTACTATTCTAGCAGATACTAAATCACATTCAAATTCATTTTTATTTAATTCTTGTTTTTTATCTTTTTCTATATAATACTCTCTTAATTTTTCTTCTACTTCTTTAATTGTTTTTTCACCTTTTATATTGTCATTTGATAATTTTTTAAGATACTTAGAAGGTTTTAAATTATCTACTTCTTGTAACCCAATCGCCATATCCCATTGCAATTGTTTAATATAATATTTTGGAGTGTCTTCTGCAACATAAAAAACTTTGCTTGAATCATAATATTCTTCACTCATTTAAAATATCACCACTTTCATATTACCAATTTATATCTTCGGGATAATTATCATAGCGAAAATCATCTATCGCACAATTTTTTTCCTTACATAGTTTTTCTATTTCTAATTTCATTTCTGTATAATCAATATATTCATAATAATTAGTTATAGCATTAGCAATTTTCATAAATTCTTTAATTCTTTGGTTTTTTGTCATATTAATGTAATCTATAGCCACCATTTCAAACCATTGAGGATAAAATAAATTATCAGAAATAGGAGTATATAATAAAGCTTTTTTAATTTTATTAAACTTAATTGGTGTAAGTATTTTAAATATTGAATCCAAAACAATAGAATAGAAAAAATTGGCAAAGTTAATATGAGGATTAAAAACATCTCTTTCTTTTTTATCAACTTTTTTTATAAAATATTTAATCAATATTATATCTAGTAATAAATCAGGTAAAATATAATCAAAACTATAATAAACATTTTTATCTGTTACATCTTTTTTAGCAATTTTATGCCATTCTTTGGTATTATCATCCATGCCATTTTCCATCAATTTTGTGTCTCTTTGACCTTGATAAGCATGTCTTACTTCGTACAAGAAACCATATAAATGATTTTGCATTGTATATTCTCCAACATTTTTAGGATCTTCTTTAATAAAATAATGAATCGAGTCATACAACTGATCTAAATCATCATAATCACCACATATTGTTATTCCTGCGTAATTTTTTGTCAATTCAGCTTTTAACATTAATCCTCCTTATAATTAATTAAACCTATTTTACGATATTTTTCTTTCAAGAATAGTATATCATTAATCTTTGGTTTTACAAGACTTTATTTATTGCAAATTGCTTTAAAGTAAATTTAAAAGTGTATTCTATGCTAATTTATAATACTTCATATTAAATTTTTCAAGTAAATTTTATGTTTTCCTTAAAAGTAAACGTATAGAATTTAGTTTTATTTACTTTCTATTTTCTTCTCATCTATATATCTATAATTCAATTTATTTTCATGTGTTATTACAGATTTACCTAATTGTTCTTCTAAATATTCTCTTGTTACTTTAGCGGTATGTCCACCTATTTTAGCGATTTTTTTATTTTCATCTAATCCTATAGGTTTCTTTTCTTTTGCAAGTTCTCTGGTCGCTATTTCACTAATGTCAGCTAAAGCAATTTCTATATCAGACATATTATCCCTTAAAGATTCTTTTCGAAGTCCTTTAAATTCTTTATATCCTTTGGCACTCATCCCTGACCATTCTTTATATATTTCGTTAGTAAGTATTGCAAACTCAACATTTTCAGTAATTCCACCACTCATCCATACATCTGTTAATTTTTTTCTATCTTGTATACTTTTAGCTCTTTTAGTTATCCATTCTTCTTCATAACCTTTTGCTCTATAAGTATCAATTGCTCTTTGAAAAGCAATTGAAGGATCAAATGTTTCATTTATCCTTTCACTACCTAATTTTGCAAGCCATTGTTTTATAGGCTCAGCATTTTTGCTAGGAATAGACTCTATAATTCTAAACATGCCTTCAATATCGCACACATCAGTATTATAATACTTACCATCAGTTGCCTTTAACTTCAGTTGGTCACAATTTGTGACCGACTGATTTCCTTCTTCTTTTAATCTTCCTTTTAAGACATTCCAATAATGTCTTGGATTTTTACTTTCAGAAACTATACTCACTATATCCACAACACTAATATAATACTTTTCTTCTTCCTTATTCCATACTGTTCTAATACTTTTGTTATTAAATATCTTACTAATTAAATACATTTTATCTCGATTCACAAAATTCACTTCCTTTCTTTTTAATTATTATTTATTTTGAATCTAAATACATTTTCATTAAAGATGTAAACAATTCTTCTTTTTTTTTATTAGATATTTTTTTACTTTCAAATAATAGTTTTGCTCTATCTAATAAACTATTACACTCATCATTCATTTCTTCACCAAGAAAATACGAAATATCAATTTTAAAAAATATACACAATTTATTTAATTGTTCTAAATTTAAACTCCTTCTTCCTTTTTCTAAATTTGATACTTGTGCTCTACTAATTTCTAAAGCATTAGCTATATCATCTTGTTTTAAATTACGTCTCTTTCTTAATGATTTTAATTTTTTTCCTAATTCTATGTACATGTTTCACCTCTACAATAATTATAACACATTGGTTTCAAATTGAAAACTATTTTTCAATAAATTTACAAACAAATTAAAAATTCCAATTATGAGTTGGAATTTAATTTATTTTTCTATTTACAAAACTCTTCTGCTGCAAGTTTTATTTCTTCTTTGTTAGAATCTTTCGCAAGACTGCACCACTTACTTCCAAAGTTATGTGTTGCCCAATTACTAGAACACTTTCCATCATTATAATCACTAAACAAGAATATACCATTTTCCACTTTAGCGCATTTATAATATTCTTTGTTATTATACTGTGGAACCCATTTATAATTTCCATATACATCTGTTATTACAAATTCTCTAAATACTTCCACATTTACAGTTTCTTCGTCTATTACTATTTTATTATTTTCTGCTGCTTGGACATGAATGCTTCTTCCATATTCTTCAGCGACAAACAGCGCATTTTTATACTCTTCTTCATTAAATTTGTCTATTTCTTTATATCCATTCACAGTTAAAAGCATTTGATAATTTCTTTTCGATATGGATACTCCACTAGGCGTAGTATACTCTCCATTATTATCAAACATAATTAATCTAGGGCAGCTAGGAAGTGATTCTTTATAACTTCTTATACTAACCTCATCTGAATAACATTTGTATACCCTATAAAATAAAGCATTATATTCAAAATATTGATTAACCTTGTCTTCACGCCTAAGTGCGATTAAAGGAATTCTTTCAGTTTTTTTAGCGTAATAAAATTCAACCACTGATAAACTAGATATCATTACTATAAAAAATACTATAATCATTACTACTGTCAAAATTTTTCTTTTCATATTCTTTTTACCTTAAATAAATAATATCATTTTTATTCTTTTGGCGCAACAAAAAAACTTGATTTTCGTGCCACTTAATAGTAACATATATAATATAGAGAGAATAAAAGTTGAGGGGCTTATGTTAATTAGTTTAATAAAAAATAATATTATATATAAATATATTCTGCCTTTAGAAGTACAAGGCAGTTTTTGGATTACTGATACAGACGCATCTGGACAAAAAAGAAACTTAGTAAACATAGAAGCTCAAAACGGACAGTGGATATTAAAAAGTAATTATGAAGCAAAAATCGCAACTAATTCTGGTAATATTCCAAATGCTCTACTAAAAGAAAACAATTTTTATTTTATAAAAGTTAAAGATGAAGCAAGTTATTCAGTTTTATTTACATCTCCTGTATATGATAATTCTTTTAAAACGTACTCAATTATTAAAAATGATGATATAAGAATTGGTAGTGGGAATGGAAATGATATAACTTTTAAAAACGGATGTATTGATAATAATCACTGCAAAATATATAAAGTAAACGATAGACCAGCAATTGAAGATAATAAAAGTAAATTTGGTGTATATATAAATTCTAAAAGAGTTAAAGGTATGTCTTACCTAGAATTTGGTGATGTAATTTTTGTTATGGGTCTAAAAATCGTGTATATGGGTGAATCCTTACTAATAAATAATTACAACAATACACTGTATGCTAATAACAAGATACTTGAACTAAAAGCAGATGATAATTTAACAGAAGACATTGATATTCTTGATATGGATGAATTACCAGAAGCAGAAAATGATATAGTTGACTTTTATAAAGAAAGTGATTACTTCTATAGAGCTCCTAGATTTATAACATCAACCACTAGAAAAACTTTCACTATAGATGCGCCTCCTGCGAAAGTAAAAGACCAAGATATGCCACTGTTCTTAACAATGGGTCCTATGCTTACAATGGGAATGAGTTCTATGGTTACATTAACTACTACACTTAATAATGCTTATGTTAATGGTCAATCAATAAATAGTGTATTACCTACACTCATTGTATCGTGTGCTATGCTAGCATCTATGATATTATGGCCTACATTAACTAGAAGATATCAAAAAAGAAAAAGAAAAAGTGATGAAAAAGAAAGACAAGAAAAATATAAAAATTATCTTGAAACTAAAAAACAAGAAATTAAGACATTTGCTGAACTTCAAAAATCAAGTATGTTTGAACAAAGTATAACTCTTGAAGAACATCAAAATATTATAATGGAGAAAAAAAGAAAATTATGGGAACGAAAATGCGACCATGAAGATTTTTTAGCAATAAGAATTGGTATTGGTTCTGCTCCGCTAAATGCTGACATTAACTATCCAGTTGATGGTTTTACTATGGAAGAAGATAATTTAAGAAAATCTGTTCAAGAACTTGGTGATTCTCTTAAAACTTTATATGATGTACCAGTAAATTTATCTTTAGTTAAAAAGAATAATTTAGTAATAACAGGTACTGAAGAACTAAAAAAAGAATTTTTAAATAACGCAATTCTTCAATTAATATCATGCCATAGTTATGAAGATATGAAACTTGTATTTTTACTAGATGATGTTAACAACAACTTTGAATTTTATAAAACATTGCCACATTGTTGGGATGATGCTAGACAAAAAAGATTTTTTGCAAATAACTTTGAAGAAATGAATGAATTATCTTTCTACTTAGAAGGAATATTTAATAAAAGACAATACCCTGATGAGGGAAGAAGAAATCAGGATAACAATACCATTTGTAACAACCTTCCATACTATATAATTGTAACTGATGATATAAAGAAAGCTAGAAAGTTAGAAATAATTAATAAAATATTAGAAGAAAAAATGAATTTAGGTTTTAGCATAATTATTCTTAACAATGGACTTGCTAACTTACCTAATGAATGTTCTAACTTTGCATTTTTAGAAGAAAAGAAATCTGCAATTATTGAAAATGATTTAAATGCTAATAACCAAAGTCACTTCTATATGGATAGGGCAAGCGCTAATATCAATATGAGAGCTTGTTGTGAAAAACTTGCTAATATTCCTATCAAATTTGAAGCTGGTGAAGGAAGTATTCCTAATGCTGTTAGTTTCTTAGAAATGTATGATGTAGGTAAGATTGAACAACTTAATGCTTATGACAAATGGATTACTACAAATCCATCTAAGAGTTTATCAGTACCAATTGGATTATATAGAGAAAATGAACTATTCAAACTTGATTTACATGAAAAATATCATGGACCTCACGGGTTAATTGCTGGTACTACTGGTAGTGGTAAAAGTGAATTTATAATTACATTTATATTATCAATGGCTATTAACTTTAGCCCTGAAGAAGTTTCATTTGTATTAATTGACTATAAAGGTGGTGGACTTGCATATGCCTTTGAAAATAAAGATTTAGGTCTTAAACTTCCACATTTAGCAGGTACTATTACTAACCTTGATTCAATTGAAATTAAAAGAAGTTTATCTTCAATAGAAAGTGAACTTAAAAGAAGACAAAAATTATTTAATGAAGCAAGAACTAAACTTGGCGAAAGTACAATGGATATATATAAATATCAAAGATTTTATAGAGATGGTAAACTTGATGAACCAGTTACTCACTTATTTATAATATCAGATGAGTTTGCTGAATTAAAACAACAAGAACCTGAATTTATGGACCAATTAATTAGTACTGCTCGTATAGGAAGAAGCTTAGGAGTTCACTTAATACTTGCAACTCAAAAACCTTCTGGTGTAGTTAATGATCAAATATGGAGTAACTCTAGATTTAAAGTATGTTTAAAAGTTCAAGATAAGTCAGACAGTATGGATGTTATAAAAAGAGAAGATGCAGCATCTTTGAAAAATCCTGGTAGATTTTTCCTTCAAGTTGGATATAATGAATTATTCTCACTTGGTCAAGCTGCATGGGCAGGAGCACAATATTACCCTACTGACAAAATAAAAAAACGTGTTGATAAGTCTGTTTCATTTATAGATAACTTAGGAAATACAATAAAAAGTGTATCAGATGAAAAAACCGTAAAACAAGTATCTATGGGAGAAGAAGGAACAAATATACTTAAATATATTATAGAAACTGCTAAAGAACATAATTTATTTGCTAAACAGTTGTGGTTATCAAGAATCCCAGCACTTATATTTGTAGATAATTTAAAGAAAAAATATAACTATGACCCAGCTGGAAGAATTAATCCTATATTAGGTGAATTTGATGATCCTAACAATCAAAAACAATGGCTACTTACTCTTGATTTAACTGATAAAGGTAACTCACTTATATATGGGTCTGCTGGTATGGGAAAAGAAAATGCACTTATTAC
>CAYXHQ010000044.1:0-8334 GCA_964465245.1 uncultured Muribaculaceae bacterium
CACGTTTCCGACCATTCATGCACTCTTTTGTGCACTTTATTTCTTACTTAACCAATATTTATTGATATACTTATATTAAGGAGAATCCCAATGAATGATAATAATGGTAAAAATAACAATTTATCTACTAATGAAAAACACACAGAAAATGGAGCATCTAATTTAAGTACTTCGCCACAAGGATTACCATCAAATCCTGAAATAAAAGATAATATTGAACTAAAAGTTAATCCCGTGAAAGAACCACTAAAAGAAAATAAATTTTCTAAAAAACAACAAAAATCTAAGAATAATAAAACTGATAATATTATTTTGTTAATTGCTACATTATTAGCATTAATAATTATGTTTTTTGATTCTCTTATAGGTTTAATTATTTTAGTTATTTGTTTAATAATATCAAGCAAAAAATTAAAATCTAAAAGTAAGTTAATTACTGCTTCATTTGTATTATCTATAATTGGAATTCTAATAATAATTGCATCAGTAATTTATTTATATAAATGGTCTGAAAAAACAATAGATGAAGTTAAATTAACATTATATAAAATTGAAGAAAAAAAATTAGAAAATGAAATATTACAACAAGCTTATGCCAATAGAAATTTTACTAAACCTTTAGTAGGTCAATCAACTATTATTACTAAATCGGAATTAAAAAGTGTAGCACCACATGTGATCTTAGAAGATGAATGTGATGGATATGCTATACTAACTAATAATAATGGAACATATGAATGCAAAAGTTATGTAAATTGCGATAATAAAGCTTATGTAACAGAAGGTTTTAATAAAGATTATTTAAAATAAACAAGTATCTATCTTTTCCAAAGAGGTCTTTTTCTATTGATATTTTTGAACTTGGATAATACTTTTTTGCGATAGAATGCACTGCATCACCTTGTTCATAACCTATTTCAAAAGCAAGTATAGACTTTTCTTTAGTGTAATTTACAGAATTTTTTATAATACGCTCATAGAACTCTAATCCATTATTTTTAGCATACAGCGCTTTATGTGGTTCATACTTATTAACACTTTTATCTACTATTTCTCTTGAACTTACATATGGTGGGTTACTTACAATAACATCATATTTTTTATTAAGTGGTTTTAATATATTTTTTCTATAAAACTTAACATTAGCGTTATTTAATTTATTATTCTTTTTAGCCATTTTTAAAGCAAAAAAAGATATATCATATGCATCTACACATGAATCGGGTACTTCTTTATTTAAAGTTATTCCTATACATCCTGAACCTGTTCCTAGGTCTGCGATAAGTATATTTTTATTTTTAAAATACTTATTTATATATTTAATGGTTAATTCTACTAAATATTCAGTTTCGTATCTAGGAATTAAGGTGTGTTTGTTTATTAAAAATTTATAACCATAAAAAGAAGAATATCCAATTAAATATTGTACCGGATATCCATTCTTAAGTTTTTTATAATCTGACTCAATATTTTTACTAACACTAAGAAGTTCTTCTGTTTCTCTTTTAGAAATACCTAAGTCTATTATTTTATTTTTCATTTTCACTTTCCAATTTTCTTTTTTCATCTTCTGTGATTAATGCTTCTATTATTTCCTCTAAATTGCCTTCCATTACTCTATCTAAATGCATTAAAGTAAGGTTTATTCTGTGGTCAGTAATTCTATTTTGTGGGTAATTATAAGTTCTAATTTTTTCTGATCTGTCTCCAGTACCTATTTTACTTCTTCTTTCATTTCCAATTTTTTCTTCTTGTTCTTTTTGTTTTAAATCATATAATCTTGTTTTTAGAATTTGAAGGGCTCTTTCTTTATTCTTTATTTGACTTCTCTCTACTTGGCAATAAACAATTATTCCAGTAGGCAAGTGAGTTAAACGTACTGCTGAGTCTGTTGTATTAACACATTGCCCTCCAGCGCCACTACTTCTTGTTATGTCTACTCTTATATCAGCATCTTTTATATCAATATCAACTTCTTCTGCTTCGGGCATTACTAAAACAGTGGAAGTGGACGTATGAACTCTTCCTTGATTTTCTGTCTCAGGTACTCTTTGAACTCTATGAGACCCACTTTCATATTTTAATTTTGAATAAACTGCTTCACCACGAAGCATAAACTCTATTTGAGAGTATCCGCCTGACTCTCCTACTACTTCATGAGTAACTTCTAAATGCCAACCTTCTTTTTCAGCATACTTAGAATACATTCTAAATAAGTCTCCTGCGAAAATATTTGCTTCGTCTCCTCCAGCCGCTCCTCTAATCTCTATAATAACATTTTTCTCGTCATTTGGATCTTTTGGAAGTAACATTCTTTTTAAAGAGACTTCAATACTCTCTTTTTTAGCATTCAGCTCTTCTATTTCAAGGCTTGCAAACTCTGACATTTCAGGGTCTTTTAACATCTCATGAGCAGTCTCTAAATCTGCGATGACTTGTTTATATTCATGGTATTTATTAACTTTTTCTTCTAATTGTGTTTTTTCTTTACTTAAACTTTTCATTTTTTCATAATTTTCATATACTTCTGGTTTAAGTAATTCATTTTCTACTATTTTATATCTTTCTTCTATTATTTCTAATCTATTATCCATTATATCCTCCTTATAACTTAAATATTATAACTTTTTATAATGGAGTAGCTATAAATCAGATGAATCATCCATATCATCAACGATAACTAAGTCTTTTAAATCATCATCCTCTTCATCGTCATCTGCTTCTATTTCATCAAATGAATCTGTTTCATCTGTATCTTCTTCTACTTCAAATTCAGTTTCATCTAATAGTTCATCTTCTGGTATTTCATCTTCTATATCTTTTATTCTAATTTCTGCAGTATGATTTTCTCTTAAATCCCAGAAACCTTTATCAAGTTGTATAAATCTCTTTTCAGTTGCAAGTAATGCAAAGAAGTCTGCAATTTGGCCTTCAAATACACTATCCCCTAGTTCTAATTCATCACAGATGATTCTAAATATTTCGTTTATTTTCATTTTTTTACCTTTTTCTTTTAATATTACGTATGCAATATCATCAAATGGCATTAATTCTAATTCTTCTTTTGTAACTGTCTTAAACTTCATTGATTATTCAGTCCTCCACTTTCGTTTTCAAATTTCTTATCTCCTAAAATTATACTTATTATTTTAAATAAATCAAGTATTTTTTATTCATTAATATGTAATATTTTATTTAATTATTCTACATACTAATAAGTGAATACGCGGAGGGCATATGAAAAAACTTATTTTCCTATTAAAAATAGGGGCTTTTCTCTTTATTTCTTTTATTGTAACCCTACTTGGATTTTATGCTTACGCATACATTACTCCAAAGATGCAACTGACAACTGCGGGACAAATTTTAATATATGATGAAGACGAAAATCTTGTATTTGAAAATTTAGATGGTTCGGCTTGGATGAAATTAAGTGAAATATCTGAATATGCTATAAATGCGACTATAAGTGCCGAAGATAAAAACTTTTATACTCATCATGGGTTTGATTACCTTAGAATAGTGAAAGCTATGGCTATGAATATTAAAAGTGGTTCTTTGGTTCAAGGGGCATCTACTATTTCCCAGCAGTACATTAAAAATTTATATTTGGATTTTGGTAAAACTTGGAAAAGAAAAATTGAAGAAGCTTTTCTTACTTTTGAGTTAGAAGTTCATTATGATAAAGATGATATATTAGAAGGATACTTAAATACTATAAATTATGGCGCAGGAAACTATGGAATAGAGTCAGCTAGTAGATATTATTTTAATAAAAGTTCATCAGACCTGACACTTGCTGAAGCATCTATTTTAGTGGGTATTCCAAAAAATCCTACTTATTATAATCCTATTACTTATTATGATAATGCTAAAAAAAGACAAAAATTGGTACTTGAAAGTATGGTTAAAAATAAAATGATAACAGAATCAGAATCAAAAGAAATATATGATACTTCTCTTACTTTTTATGGTGAGAAAAATAATCAAATTTTAACAAGTTTATATTATTACAAAGATGCAGTTATTAGTGAACTTAAAAGTATTAATGAAATACCTGACTCATTAATTGATACAGGTGGGCTTAAAATATATACTAATTTAGATTTAAAGAGTCAAGAAATACTTGAAACTAATATTAAAGAAGAACTATCAGGCATTGAAAATATACAAGTAGCATCTACTGTTATAGAACCAAGAACTGGAAAAATTAGAGCTTTAGTTGGTGGAGTGGATTATAAAATAAGTCAATATAATAGAGTTACTCAGTCTTCAAGACAAGTGGGGTCTACTATGAAACCATTCTTATATTATTCAGCGCTAGAAAACGGGTTTACTCCATCATCCACATTTACAAGTGAAGCAACTACTTTTAATTTAGGGGATGATAAAATGTATTCTCCTAAGAATTATGGAGAGATATACGCTAATAAAAATATATCTTTAGCTTCAGCCATTGCATTTTCAGATAATATATACGCAGTTAAAACTCATCTTTTTCTAGGACCCGATACTCTTGTTAACACTGCTTCAAGAGTAGGCATAAAAACTAATTTAAATAAAGATGCATCTCTTCCCTTAGGAAGTAATGAGATAAATATGTTAGACTTTGCTAATGGGTATATAACGCTTGCTAATGGGGGAATTAAAAACGATGCTTATTTAATTCAAAAAGTAACAGATATTAATGGTAATGTTTTATATGAAAAAAAGTATGAAGAAGAACAAGTTTTAAATAGAAAATATGTATTTATCTTAAATGAACTATTAGCTAATACTTATGACTATACTTTTACAGATTATACTTCCCCTACTATGCTTAGTATTAATAATTTACTTACTAAAAAATATGCAGTTAAGTCAGGTAGTACTACGTCTGATAACTGGTCAGTAGGATACAACCCTGATGCACTAGTGATGGTTTGGTGTGGATATGATGATAATACCCCTACTGGCAAAAATGTATCACGTGCGAATAAAAGAATATGGGCAAGAACCATTGAAGGAGTATTAACCAGTACAAAAGAAAACTGGTATGAAATACCAGATAATGTTACTGCTTCTTTAGTTAACCCTTTAACTGGCGTTACTGATAATGTTAAAAACTCACTTATGTTTTATGTTAAAGGAACAGAACCTTCAATAACTGCAGAAGACTTCAATAATTTAATACTAAAAAATGAATAGAATACACTATTCATTTTAATTTTCTTACTAATTCAGTATGTTTTAAAATAGTATTTGATTCGTTAAAAACACCTGCATTAAAACTTTCCACCGTTCTATCTCCAAAGTCATTTCTATCAAATTCTATATCTTCTTCATTTATTAGAATCAATGGCTTATTACACGCATATGCTACACCTAAATCAAACATGCTTCCCATACTATTTTTATCATAATATAGATGCACTGCTTCAGATTTAGCAACTTCTTCTGCATTTTGATGACAAATAGTGTACCCTCCTAACATATCTGTTTGTACTGTATCTATATGTGGAGTATGAATTTGATACTTATTTTCTTCACATATTCTTTTATATGCTTCTATTTGTTCTTTTTGATTAGCACTTGCATTACGAACTGGGGATATTAAAAATATTTGTTGATATTTTGTAATTTTACTAAGATATTCTTTCGGTTTTAAACCTAAACGTTTATAGTTATCTATTATTTTATCAAATTCGCAAGTTTGAGCTGGATTTTCCATTCCTAATCTTTCCCATGCATATGCCATCAACTTAAATGATTTACTAGGATTTTCTAAATCTAATTTATATTTTTCTACTTCTTCTAACATATCTTCTTTGTTTATTATGTTTATATCTCTTCCAGCAGCAAAAGTGAATCCTAACAAAAATAGTAATCCTTTATCTTTTGGGTCAATTTTAATATTTATTTTGCTAAATAATATTTTCCTTTTTAAAATTTCTAATAATTCCATTGTTGATCCATCATAACTTTCATAATTTTTTTCCATTTTATTTTACCTCTTTCTTTAATATAAAATTATTCCAACTTTTTGGTTCATTTGGGTTAGTAACAGATGCCATATCATATATATCTATTACACTAAGTTCGGGATACTTATTTATAATCTCTTTAAAATGATCTTTCGTATAGTAACTATAATATCTTCCTTTTTCATCTATTTCTTCCCCTGTTCCATTTTTAAAACAAGTGTATATGTATCCTTCATTTTTTAAAGCATTTATCATTTTTCTTATAATTATTAATAATTCTTTTTCGCATACATGTACTAAAGATGCACAAGCCCATATTCCATCAAAAGTATTTATTTCATTTAAATCTTTAAAATCCATATTTATTACTTCTTGTCCTATATTTTTAGACGCTAAAACACATAGTTCTTTTGAACCATCTATAGCTTTTACTTTATGACCTTTTTCTATAAAGTATTTACTATCTCTTCCTGAGCCACATCCAAAATCTAAAATGTATGAAGAAGGATTTAAATAACTTAAAAATTTATCACAATTAAACTTCATGTTTCCTCTAGATGTTTCATTAAAATAATTTAATGCATTTATATTATAATAATCAATTGTACTATTACTCACCAAGACCTCCTAAATTTATTATAAAATATAAGGAGGAAAAATAAAAGGATTATTCATCCTTTTTAATTTTTATAACTATTTGATACATATCTTCAAAATCATATTCTTCGCTAGTTACTTTAAATCCTTCGCTCTCTAATTCTTTTGTAAAATCTCTAGTACTGTTAATAGCAGTAGTATATCTTTTTTCTTTTGGAGATTCTTCTATAGAATTATTTATTTCTTGTGTTTCTTTAAATTCTTCTAATATATCATTACTTTTAAATTCTACAGGTTCAAAAGTTTCTATTGGATTTATTAAATGAGGAGTTTCTAATATTTCTTCTCTTTCTTCAGTAAACGGAGAAAGTGTATCTAGTTTATCATCAAATACACTTATTATATCTTGGGGTTCGTTTACCTCTAATTTTTCTACGGGTTTAATTTCGTCTACATTTTCTATTGGATCCATATTAACAACTGGTGCAGTATGTGTTAACATTCCTTCAAAATCAGGTATTTCCACTTTAAAATTGTCATCAGTCGGCATTTTTACTTCAGTAGATATTCCTAACATTTTATTTAATTCTTCATCAGTTTGTCTAACAGTTAATTTTTCATTTATTATTCTATTTAATAAGTTAATTTGCATGGAAGGGTCTGTTATTCTAAGTAAACTTCTAGCATGACGTTCTGATATTCTTCCATTTAATAGAGCTTCTTGAGCTTCATCAGTTAAAGATAATAATCTAAGTTTATTTGCAACAGCAGACTGTGATATTCCAAGTTTCTTAGCAACATCATCTTGAGTTGAACCTTTATCTAATAGTTTTTTATAAGATTGAGCTTCTTCTATCGCAGTTAAATCTTTTCTTTGAATGTTTTCTGTAATTGCAATTTCAGCACTTTCTTTATCATCTGCAGCAATTATAATCGCAGGGACATTATTAAGTCCAGCAATACATGATGCTTTATATCTTCTTTCTCCTGCTACTATTTCAAATTTATCTCCAATTTGTCTTAATAATAGAGGTTGAAGAACACCATGCTGTTTAATTGAATCAGCAAGTTCATTTAACTCTTTTTCTCCAAAAGCAATTCTTGGTTGAAATCTATTTGGTATTATATCTTCTATAGATACATACCTTACCTCTTTGTTTTCCATATTAACTCTCCCTCTATTTTATTCTATCTTTATTTTAAATCATTTAGCTTATTATTTCAAGTAAATTGTTTATTAAAAAAATTGCATAAAATGTAATTTAGTATATTTTTGAATTTTGTGTAAAAAATTTTAGTTTAAAATTAAGTTTTACTCCTTAAGAATAAAATTCATTTTTATATATTTTTTATTTAAATAAATAGACATAAAACCCAATTTTGTCGATTTGCATTACCATTTACACTATGTTATTTTTATAAAGACACGTTTAATTCGTTAGCTGTGTGCTCCCGAAATTTGTAAAAATGGAAGGAGGTTGATATTTATGAGTAAGCATGAAAAAACTTATTTTATAATTATTCTTCTTTTGTTTGTATTACTTGCAATAAGCTTGTTAATATAAAAAAACACACACTAATGTAAAAACACTAGTGTGAACCCACTATTGGGAGCACACCTAATGTGATTAGATGTGTCCTTTTTATTGTATGAGATTTCTCTCAACTACATACATATAATATCAAATAATATATAATTTTTCAAGGTTTCCTTTTTTAAGATAGTGTAAAATATTTTTAGGTTGAAGGTAATAAAAAAGATTAATACCTTCAT
>CAYXHQ010000045.1:0-8206 GCA_964465245.1 uncultured Muribaculaceae bacterium
ATTAACATTTATTTCATCTTTTTTATTTCTTTTTAATTTTACCTAAACTCAAATTCTTTTAATTTAGTGCGTAAGTTGTATTAAATATTCTTGTATCACTACAATATTCCATAACAAACTTATTTTCTTTTTTACAGATAATTATTCCAATAGTATTATTATGACTAATGGTTTTAACATTTTTATCTACATATCCCATATATTTTTGTATTTGACCTATGTGTTCAGCTTTTAGCTCAGTTATTTTAAGTTCTATTACTACATAACAATTATATTTTATATTAAATAATAATAAATCAATATAATTGTATCTATCACCTAGTTTAATCTTGTATTCACTTTTTATAAAAGAAAAACCACTACCTAACTCAAACATAAATTTTTCTATGTCTTCTAAAATAAGTTGTTTTAAAATTTTTTCACTTATATCTTTATAATTACCATTATTTTTTATAACTACAGGATTCTTAATAAAGTCTTCTATTTTATTTTCTTCTTTTTTTAGTAATAATTTACTTTTTGTTTTATCATCAAGTCTTTCGTATTCATTGTTTTTAATTTTATTTCTAAGCTCTCTTACTGATAAGTTTTGACTTTCACAAATTTTGATATAGTAGCTTATTTTATTAAAATCTTTAAAAATAATTAATTCTCTGTAATGACTCCAAGAAAGTGACCACACTGTGGACATTTTTTGATTTTTAAAAATAAGATAGAATTGGCGCATTCTAAATAGTGTTCTTGTATGATATTTTTTCCCAATATCATTTGTCAATTTGATAGAATACTCTTTTATAAGATTATCGCCATATTTTGCTCTTTCTTCTCCACCTTGCGCTTCAATAAGAAATTTTCCCACATTATAATAAGTATTCAAATCGCTTCTATTTTTTGAATAGTCTTTAACTTTCTTATAAATTTCATTATTAACAAGTTCTTTCTTTATTTCATTATAATAATTCATATTGCCTCCTTTCTAAGGAATATAAAAAGAACACAAATATTTTCATTGTATTCTTTTACCCCTCTACTTATATTATCGCCATTTTTTCACTAAAACGCTTTTATTTTTTCAAAAATTTTTAAATTTATTCTTTTCACTTTCTATTAGTTCAATTAAGTCTTTTTCGCTTGGAATACATAATTTAAACTTTGAAGCATATATATTTTTATTATTTTTAGGTAGTGTGTATTTTACAACTGTTTCATTTTTTTCAGTACATAAAAGTATTCCTATTGTATCATTTTCTTCATTACTTTTCTCAACTCTATTATAATAATTTACATACATTTGCATTTGGCCAATATCTCCATGAGTTACCTTACCTATTTTTAAGTCAATTATCACAAAACATTTTAGTATTCTATTATAAAATACTAAATCAGGATAAAAACAATCATTCTCTAATGATATTCTTACTTGACTTCCTACAAATGTAAAACCATTTCCAAGTTCTAATATAAATTCTTTTAAATGCTTTAATATACTTTCTTCTATTGTTTTTTCTTGATATGTATCGTTTTCTTTAATATTTAAAAATTCTAAAATATATGGATCTTTTATTAAATCAGAACTGTCCCTAATTATATTTCCTTTTTCACTTAACTCTAATATTTTATCATCACCTTTTAAATGTATTAATCTTTCATATAGCATAGATTTCTTTTGCCTACTAAGTTCTTTAACTGACCATTTTGAGTTAATACATTCATTCAAATAAAAATTTCTTTTGTTTTCTTCTTTAATATTTATTATTTCTAAATAATGAGTCCATCCTAATTGCGTCATTAATAATGACGCAATTGGAAAAGTTTTATAAAACTGTCTCATTCTTTCCAAATTCTTTTTTGAAAATCCCTTTCCATACATATCATTAAGTTCCCTAGATATCCCAGATAATAAATAATCCCCATATTTTGCTCTTTCTTTTCCTTCTTGTAATTCTACAATTTTCTTTCCTATATTCCAGTGTAATAATAACATTTCATTATTAACAGTAGAATATACTCTTTTTCTAGCAGATTCTATTAATCCACTAATCTCAGTAACTACTAATATTACTTCTTTTTCTTCTAATTTTTCCATAAAAAAATTCGCTCCTTTGTTCAACATAATTTATTATACATGATTTTCTTTTTTAGTAAAACAAAAAGAATAAATTTCTTTATCCTTCTCTCTATAAATTATTAAATTATCTACTATAATAAACTGTCTTCGTTCCATCAAAATAATCTAAATTTGCATCACACCATGTTTTGTCAGTAGTAGTACATGGTTCATTTCCTTCTCCAAAAGTTTCTGTTAGATCTATTATTACCACACCATCGGCATAACAGTCTTGTGCTCTATCTGTTCCTCCATAGTCAGCAGCTGCAAAACCTATTTGTAAATCATCTACATTAGGAGCAGTTTGGACAGTACTTTTCTTTTCCCATACATTTAAATTAGATTGAAAACGCGTTGGAGGATAACTCCAATGACTAGTATTATCGTAATAAAAATTAAAAGTTGTAAAACAATAATCTGTTCCTTTTGCAGTTGTATACATCCAATTTGATGCATAGTATATATGATTTTTTTCTCCATTTATATGATTAAAATAAGCACCACTCCATTGTGATCCCCCTAAATTTCTTGCTGATTTTGTCCCAAATTTACTTTTAACTGAAGATGCTGTTACATTTGTTGATGGATTCCAATATGCCATATCATCTTCAAAACTTCCATTTGTTGCTAAGTTTTCAACTTTATAAAAATTCTCTCCATAGTAACTACTAAAATCAACAAATTCATCTGTTGCTTCTACTTGCAAGTAACCACTAAATCCATGATTTAATGTGGAACTTTGATTTGTACCAGTTTCTCTAAGTCCTATAGTAAACGTGTATGTATGTGTCTCTATTCCTATTAATGTACCAGTATTACCTATTTGTGCAGTAGAAGTTGGAACTATTTGGTTTACCGCACTTACTAATGTTCCAGTTCCATTTGTTTCTCCTGTCAAATTATAAACAAATTCCCCATTAGCAACACTCGTCAATGTATTATTAGTAACATTTAATTTTATAACATAGTTTGCATCTGTATATTCTATGTCATATTCTCCTTCTCTAGAAATAGTAAAAGTTTTAGTGAGTATATCTCCCGGATATGCTTCAGGTAAAATAATTTCACTTCCATCTACAAATACAATGTTACCTAGTCTAGCCATTTCTACATTTATTGAAGAACCTATTGGATTTATTATTGCTGATGAAAACCATGCATATGAAATACCTACTCCTGCGATAAATAAACCAATTGCTCCAAAAATTATTCCTGATATATAATTTCTTTTATTTTCCATTTTACACCTACTTTTACTACTTAATCTTATCATTTTACACTACCCTGGTCAATACTTGAATGTTAACAAGTTTCATGCTAGAATTGATATGTTAGAATATTTAAAGGAAGTAACAAATGATTAAAGAATTAATAACTTTTATTGGAAATAGTTATAATGAAAGTAGAATTGTTTATAATACCATTGGTTCTGTTTTATCGGCAATGCTCGCATACAAAACAGCTTATTGGATTATAGGTTTTTTCTTTACTAGAAAATTTAAACCTGCTAAAAATTTCCATAAATACGCAATAATGATTGCTGCTAGAAATGAAAAAAATGTAATTGGAAATTTGCTTGATAGTATAAATAAACAAGATTATCCACATGAACTTTTAACTGTGTTTGTAGTCGCAGATAATTGCACTGATAATACTGCAGAAATTGCAAGGAATCATGGTGCTATCTGTTATGAAAGATTTGATGATAAACATAAAACTAAAGGATACGCTATTCAATATTTATGTGAGCGTATTGAAGAAGACTATGGTAGAATGTCATTTGAAGGTTATTTTATATTTGATGCAGATAACTTACTAAAACGTGATTATATATCTAGAATGAATGACTCATTTGATAGTGGAGAGAAAATAATTACATCATATAGAAATACTAAGAACTTTGATGAAGACTGGATTGCATCTACTTATGCTATTCACTGGCTTCGTTCAATTAGGGCAAATCATAGAGCAAGATCAGTTTTAAGACTTGCAACAAACATTCAAGGAACTGGGTTCTTATTCACAAACGAAATAGTTAAAAATGGGTGGAAATATACTTCTTTAACAGAGGACCGAGCACTTACTGCAGATGCAGTCGCACAAGGATACCGAATATCTTATAACAATGACGCTGAGTTCTTTGATGAACAACCAACAAATTTAAAAATAGCTTTAAGACAAAGACTTAGATGGTCAAGAGGACATTTAGAAGCATTTGTTGAAACAGGTCCATACTTATTTATCAATATATTTTTTGGAAAATTATTTTTAAAAACTAAATGGAGAGAAAAAGAAAAGCGTAAAAAGAATAGAACATTCAAAGAAATACTCTTATCAATAGTTGAATCAATTAGACATAGAATGGCTTCATACGACACACTAATGCAACTTACTCCATTTTCAGTGTTAAACATTGTTAGGTGGCTTATAGTATCAGTTATAATTTACTCATGTTTCTGTTATATAAATGGTATACAAAACTTAAATATATTTAGTGGTGGCACATATTTGGCCAAATTAATAAATCACTATACAAATATAAGAATTGAAGTCACACCAGGATTTAGTGCAATGGTATCAGGTTTCTACATTTCAATATGGTTTAGAATATTTTATAGAATTGGAGCATATTTAGAAAATGTTTTATCTGCAATATATGTGTTCATTGTAGAAAGAAAACGTATTATAAAAATACCTTTTTATAAAAAGATATTATATTCACTAACTTGGCCTACATTTGATATTATTGGAAGATATACAACATACATAGCAATATTCAAAAAAATAGAATGGAAACCTATTCCACATGAATCAAAAGTAACAATTGATGACTTAAAAAAATAACTATTTTCTAGTTATTTTTTAATTTTTCAAAATAATCATATTTAAGTGTTAAGTCATTTTTCTTAGTTAAATAGTCCATTCTATAATTCTTTTCAAGTAGTTCATCATCACTAATCCACTCTCCATTTATAACTTCTCCACCCTCAGTATAAACATTGCCATCATACCAAGAATAATCACTAAAGAATACCATTCCACTGTAGTTATCATCTAGAGCATCTGATCCTATATAATAATCAGGATAATGGCTTACTCCAAATAAATTTAAAACTGTTGGTAAAATATTTAACTGTGATGTAACTTTCTTAACATTAGATTTTTTCATACCATTGCTCCAAATAAAGAATGGTGTTTTATTTATTAAATTATTGCTAGTTTCCTTATAATTATCAAGTATAGTTTGATCTTCTAATGTATATAAATAATGATCTGTATATACTACTATAACAGTATTATCAATTAACTCTTTTTCAGTTAACTTGTTAAGTAAAAGTTCTACCATATAGTCTGTTTCTTTAGCTTGCCTTTTAGCACACTCTTCTTCACTCATTTGTATAAATTCAGTAGAGCTGAATACTTCTTCTTCACCTTCTATAGGCGCATTATCCATGTCATATAGCATCTTACATACTCCTTTAGTATTAGTAAAAGGTAAGTGTGAAGAATATGTAATAATATAATCTACAAAGTTTTTACCTTCTGGGAACATAAGTTCAGAGAATTCCGTATTAAGAATCATTTCTCTATCAAGTTTGTATGCTTCATCAGTATATTTAAACATATCTAAAAGTCCATAATAATGTTCATATCCCCAGTTTTTATAGTTTATGCTCCTTGAATAATATTCTCCATTATTCATATGAAATGCATTTACAGTATAATCTAAGTTCTTAAATAATTTAGCCATAGAATATGAAAAATCATTTTGATTAAATGTATAGGCATTTTGTGAATATGAGAAAGGTACTATAAATCCTGTATTTACTGCGAACTCTGAATTAAATGTAGACCCTCCTCCGTTATAAAATGAATAATGATTATTAAAATTTATTGAATTATTCTGCATGTTATAAAGTGTTGGAGTGTCTTCCTTAGTAAGCATCCAAGTATCTATTCCTTCTAACTGCAATAATATTAAGTTTTTTCCTTCAAACCTTGAAGTGTATTTGTTTGATTCATTTAATTCTGCTTCACTATATATATCGCTTAAAAATTCTAATTCTTCTGCATCTTCCTTCCTAAGCCTTAAAAAAGTAACATAATAGTTTCTAACAGTGTATTCAAATAATCCACTTATTCTCATACTCTTATTCGCATCGTTATATAAGTTATAAATATTTCTAGGATTCTTCCAAGTACTCCATACTAATTCTTCATTTGCTTTTCCATATAACACAGGAGTAACAATATGAATTATTATGAATGCAATTACTACTATAAATAAATTTTTTTTATTAAATTCATTTCTATCAGGAATACTTTTATACCCCATAACAGTTAAAAATATTATAAGTATTAAGAATATATATACCCATACATTGCAATTCTTTAATGCATCTAAAAAGTATGGAGCGCCCTCTCCGGCTGATTCAAGTAGATTAAAACTAAAGAAATTAGAAGTCATAGAATAATACACATTATTTACTAAATAAAATATTGTAAATACAATGCTAAAAAATAAATATATCCATTTTCCTATCTTTTTTCTAAATGATAAAGTCATTCCTACAAACAAAGAAGTCCAAATTATAGTAAAAAAATTAGGAACAAATCTATATATTCTATAAAAATTGATATCATTACTTAAAAATCTTGTTATTAAATCCATTGCAATAAATGGCAAAGCCATAAATACAACATATCTATATTTAATAATAAAACTTTTAACAATAACTAATATTTCTTTTACTTTATTTAAAGTAATTTTATTATTCTTATTTTTGTTTGTTTTTTTCTTTTTCCCTTTTACCACTTTCATCTGTTTCTCCACTTTCTAAATTATAACAAATTTATTCTAACTAGTAAACATATCTAAAACATTTCACATTAACTGGTCAATTGTTTTTGCACGTTTATATTTCTTACATATAATAACTTAAGAGGTTAAAAATGAAAAATTTATTTAAGAGTACTCCAATAATTAAAATTAAGTATGAATATAATAATGAAATTAAATATATATATGCTAAACTAGAATATTTTTCTTTCACAGGAAGTATTAAAGACAAAGTTGTATATTATATTTTAGAAAATGCGTTAATTAATGGTACTTATAAAAAAGGTATGCCTATAATAGAAGTAAGTTCTGGAAATACTGCGATTTCAGCTTCTGCGCTTGGTGCATTATATAATTCGCCAGTATTTATCTTTATGCCTTCATGGGTATCAAAAGAAAGAAAAAAAATATTAAAACTGTATGGTGCGAGTGTTAAAACTTATACAAAACGCGAAGGTGGATTTCTAAAATGTATAGAAGAAGCCAATAAATTTGCAAACAAAGTAAATGGTTTTGTAATAGATCAGTTTAATAATACTAATAATGTTTTAGCTCATCAAGAATATACTGCTAAAGAAATAGTAAGAAAACTTCCAAGTGTTGATACATTTGTAAGTGGTATAGGAAGTGGTGGAACTATTACTGGATGTGGAAAAGTTTTTAAAAGTTTATATAATTCAAAGATTATTAGTATAAGTCCAATAACTAAAGATAAAAATCATAAAATAGATGGTGTATCTGATGGTTTTACTCCAAGTATTTTAGATAAAGATTTAATAGATTATAATGAAAATATTTTAGATGATGATGCGATTAACATGTCTATGAAATTATCAAAAGAACTAGGACTAGGTGTAGGAATATCTAGTGGAGCAAACTTCTTAGGAAGCGTACTTAATAATGACAAGAATTACACCATAACAGTATTTCCAGATGATAACAAAAAATATTTATCAACCCTAAAATATAATAAAAAAGATAATAATTTTATCTCAAATAAAATAAGATTAATAAGTTTTGAAGTAATTTAAAACTTATTTTTATCATTTTTATAAAATGCACACATAAATTTAAATGTAAATCCCCTATATAATTGACAAAAATGCATTATTAGTGTAGAATTATAAATACATGTATGGGCATATAGCCAAGTGGTAAGGCGTGGGACTGCAACTCCCTGATGCGTTGGTTCAAATCCGACTATGCCCTCCATAAGGTAAAATCGGCGAAATTATTCGCCTTTAAAGTTAAATCAACTT
>CAYXHQ010000046.1:0-8052 GCA_964465245.1 uncultured Muribaculaceae bacterium
GACGTCATACTCCATTCTTCACTAACTATAGACCACAATTCTATTTCAGAACTACTGATGTTACAGGAACTATCGAGTTACCACAAGGTACAGAAATGGTTATGCCTGGAGATAATATCAACATTACTGTTGAATTAATTACTCCAATCGCTATCGAAAACGGAACTGAATTCTCAATCCGTGAAGGTGGACGTACTGTTGGTGCTGGTAAAGTATCAGAAATCGAAAAATAGTTAGATAATAAGTACTAGGAAACTGGTACTTTTTTATTTGTCTTTTCATTTACATCAATAAAATAAAAATAATATTACTTTAAGTAAAACTTATGATAATATAATAGTGTAGGAGAGTAATAAATGGAAGAAAATAATTTAAATGAAAGTAAAAAAGCTATACCTGGTATTTTACAAGTTTTATTAATATTAATAGGTGGTTTATTATTAGGCTGTGGAGCTTATTTAGGTGTAAAATATTTGAATAAAAACAAAGAAAACGAAAATGATAATTCATCTAAAGGTCAATTAAATAGTAGCATAAATGAAGAAAACGAAGATTTTTCTTCCAATATAACAAACAATGATGTACTGACTTTTGAAATAAATTCAAATGGTTTCTTAACAGAAACTTGTGATTTTGGGAGTAAAATAGAATATTCTCCGACAAAATGCGTTTTAAAAATAAATAATAAAGTTTATGAAATAAAATCCGGTAATATTAATCCTGGCTATGCAGCGATAATATCAAAAAATGATTCGCATTATAATTGGTTTGAAGAATCTAATTTTGAAATTGGAAAGTATAATGAATATTTGTTAATAAAAAATTTTTGTTATTGTGGAATACCTCCAACTTTATATGCTATGAATACAACAAAAGATGAAAATGCATTTGAAGTATCATGTTTTCCTGATAATAATGGAATTTGTTCGGGAATTGAATATGTAAAAGACATAGAAAACTACTACTACGAAATCTCGTATAAAATAGATTATAATAATGGTGCAAAAAAAACAAAATTAAGTGAAGAGAAATTTAATTGTGATAATTATATGATAAATTCTAATTCGAATATTGATGATGAGTTAAAAGAACTTTGTGAAAATGATAATACATGTAAAGAAAGAGCATATTTTTGCGATAATCCATCTGGTGCCTATTAAAATAAAAATTATTATTTAAGAAAGTTACAGAATTAAAAATAGGATTGAATTAATAGATAAGAAATATGCTTAATAATTAAATAATAAGTACTAGGAAACTGGTACTTTTTGATGCATAAATTTTTATTTTGTCAAGTTGCATTATTTTTATAAACTAGTATAATAGTTTTTACTCAAATTAAATTGAGTAAAGGAGATTATAAAATAAGATGGAAAATAATGCTATAACTCTCGAAAATATTAGTGAGAAGTTATTAAGTGAATGTGATACAGTATTTATTGTATCTCATAACAATCCAGACCTTGATGCAATTGGTGCTTCTATTGGATGTGCTGCGATTGCAAAAAAATTCAAAAAAAGAATATATTTAGTTGTAGGAGATGATTTAACAGATATAGAAGCAAGTACAAAACACGCAATTGAAGATATTACAAGAGAAGTAAGAAAAAAAGATAATACATATATTTCTGTTATAAAACCTGAACTAATAGATAGTGTAAAAGGAGAAAACAATTTATTGGTAATAGTAGATGCTAGTAAAGAAAGTTTATTATGTGTAAGTCCTAAAAATGATATATTTAATGGCGTTGTAGTAATAGACCATCATACTAAAGATGAAACTACAATAGATATAGGGTATAAATATATTAATCCTAAAAAATCTAGTACGTGTGAAATACTTTCTAAACTTTTATGCAGTTTTAATGTTAAATTAAATAAAGATTATGCAAATTATATGCTTGGTGGAATATATTTGGACACGGATAGATTAAGAAAAAACATTAGTGATGATACACTTGATGCTATGAAAAAATATATTAAAAGTGGTGCTAGTGTTGAAGATGTTGTTAAATTATTTAAAGAAGACTTTGAAAAAGATAAAATGAGACAAAAAATGATAGTTGATAACTCTGAGATAACATCATTTGAATATAATGTAGGTATTTGTTCTGATATGGATGATATTAATAAATCGTATTTTAGAAGAGATGACCTTGCAAAAATAGTTACAAGTTTTTTGGAAAGATATAAAGTTAATGCAGCTTTCGCAGTTGGTTATCTAACAGATGATGTTATATTTGTAAGTGCTAGAAGTGATGGAAGTATAGATGTAGGAAGCATTATGAAAAGTTTGGGTGGAGGCGGACACATTTATTCCGCTGCATCATTTATTAACAACTCATCTCTAAAAGATATAGTTTATTTATTGAAAAAATATTTAAAACCCGAATTTTTTGTAGATCAAGATGAAAAGAGTGTTAAACAAAGTAAAAAATTAGAATTAACAATATAAAGTATGATTTGCTTCATACTTTTTTCTTTATTTTAAGTACTTTAAATGATATAATTTTATCAAGATAAAGGTGAATTATAATGGACGAAAAAATGATAGGAAATGAGAATAATATAATTTTTTATAAAGATGAAAATGGTAAAGAAAAAGTGGAAGTAATGCTTCAAAATGAGAATGTATGGTTAAATTCAAATGCAATATCATCATTGTTTGATGTGGAAAGACCAGCAATAACAAAACATATTAACAATATTTATAAAGAAAAAGAGTTAGATGAGGATATCACATGTTCCATTTTGGAACATGTGGGTAATAACGGAAAACAAGTATATAATACTAAATACTATAACTTGGATATGATAATTTCTATTGGTTTTAGAGTTAATTCAAAAAAAGCAATAAGTTTTAGAATTTGGGCTAATAAAATATTAAAAGATTATATTGTTCAAGGATTCGCTTTAGATGATGATAGATTTATGAAATCTAAAAGATCTGATCAAGAATATTTCAAAAGGTTATTAGAACATATAAAGTTAATTCGCACAAGTGAAAGAATGTTTTATCAAAAAATTACAGATATTTTTGCTGAATGTTCAATTGACTATGATAAAACTAGTGATATTGCAAAAGAATTTTATTCTACTATTCAAAATAAATTTCATTATGCGATTACACATCATACTGCAGCTGAACTTATATATAAAAGAGCAGATGCAGAAAAAGAAAATATGGGGCTTATGAGTTTTAAAAAATCTCCCGATGGTAAAATATTAAAAAGTGATGTTACAATAGCAAAAAACTATTTAAATGAAACAGAATTAAAAAAGTTAAATAATTTAGTAAATATATTTTTAGATGTTGCAGAAAATAATGCAGAAAATAAAAAGCCAATGTTTATGAAAGATTGGCAAGAGAATGTAGAAGTATCTTTAAAATTATTAAATTATGATATATTGGACGGGAAAGGAAAAATTTCAAAAAAAGACGCAGATAATAAAGCAATCAGTGAATACGAAAAATACAAAGTAATACAAGATAAAGAATATGTATCAGATTTTGACAGAATAGTTAAGAAAGTAGAAAAATATAAAGAATAAATAAAGAGGAAAAATGGAGAAAAGGGAAGAATATAAAAGTAATATTGAAAGTGTATTAAAAAATTATGACACAAGCATTTTGGGTCTTTCTTCACGTGAGGCACAAAAAAGGGTTCTTTCATATGGAAAAAATGAACTTCCTAAATCCAAGAAAGACAGTATTATAAAGTTATTTTTATCTGAGTTTGTAAATCCAATAATTATAGTGTTACTTGTGGCGTGTGTATTCTCATTTATAGCGGGTGAAGTAATAGATGCATCTGCGATAATATTTATTATACTTTTAGATGCAGTTGTAGGTACTATTCAAGAATGGAAAGCTAATAAAAGTGCAGAAGCCCTAGAAAGTATGATTAAATATATTATAAAGGTAAAAAGAGATAATAAAATAATAGAAATAGATTCATCTGATGTAGTGATTGGGGACATAATGATTTTAGAGTCTGGGAATAAAGTTTGTGCAGACGCGCGTATTATTGAATCCAACAATTTAACAGTTGATGAATCTACGTTAACTGGTGAATCTATTGCATCAATTAAAAATAATTTAATAATAAAAAAAGATGTAAATATAAGTGATAGAACAAATATGCTTTATGCAGGAACTTCTGTAATTACTGGAAGATGTGAAGCGGTTGTAACATCTACTGGGGCTAATACAGAAATTGGCGCTTTAGCAAGTAAAGTATATAATAGTAAAGAAACATCTTCTCCTTTAATGATTAGAATGGATAAGTTTACTAATGCTATTAGTGCATTAATTGTTGTAATAGCGGTGTTGTTAACATTCCTACTTAAAAGTAAAGGTGTTCCTGGAAGTGAGATATTCTTATCAGTTGTAGCTCTTTCAGTTTCAGCAATGCCTGAAGGATTACCTCTTGCACTTACTATGGCACTTACTATCGGATCTAATAAAATGGCCAAAAAGAATGTAATCGTAAAAAAATTAAACTCAGTTGAGAGTCTTGGAAGTTGTACTGTTATCGCAAGTGATAAAACAGGAACTCTTACAGTAAATGAACAAACTGCTAAAAAAATAGTGATACCTTCTGGGGATACCTATGACATAACAGGAAGTGGGTATAATGATGAAGGAGTGCTTAAATTAAATAAAAATAAGGCAGAGTATGCTTATGAAATATGCAAATTAGGAGTACTTAACAATGAGTCAGGTCTTACATATGAAGATAAAACTTGGCGTCATTTTGGGGATTCTATTGATACTGCATTTCTTGCACTTGGATTAAAAATAAATGTTGATGTAAGTAATATAGAAAAGTATGGAATTATACCATATGAATCACAAAACAAATATTCAGCAGTTTTTTTCAAGGAAAATGGTAAAAGCTATTGTTCAATAAAAGGTTCATTTGAAAAAGTATTAAGTTTTTGTAATAAAATGAAAGTAGAAGGTAAAGACGTACCTATAAACATGAAAGAATTAAAAAGACAAAGTGATGAATTATCTTCAAATGGATATAGAGTAATTGCTCTTGCATGCGCTCCTATGAAAAATTTAACATTAAAAGATTACTATAAAGAAAGTGAAATACCTGCCTTAACATTTATAGGGTTTGTTGGTTTCATAGATCCTATTAGAAAAGAAGCAGCTGCGGCAGTAAAAAACTCCTTAAAAGCAGGCATAAAAGTGGTAATGATTACAGGAGATCATCCACTAACTTCTTTAAGTATTGCTAAAGAGTTAGGTCTTGCATCAAATATTAATGAGATAACTTCAGGTGAAGAAATAGATAAATATTTTAATCTAGGGATAAGTGAATTTGACAAATTTGTAAGTACAATAAAAGTATTTACTAGAGTAAGTCCTATACAAAAATTAGAAATAGTTGAGTCATACAAAAGACAAGGAGAATTTATCGCAGTAACTAGAGATGGCGTAAATGATGGACCCGCCCTAAAAGCTGCAAATATTGGGGTTGCTATGGGTAATGGAAGTGATGTTGCAAAAGAAATTAGTTCAATGATTATAATTGATAACAACTTTAATTCTATAGTCTCAGCAATTAAAGAAGGAAGAATTGCATATTCGAATATTCGAAAAATTATATATTTACTTTTATCTTGTGGACTTGCTGAAGTCTTATCGTTTGTATTATCAATAATTTTTGATTTTCCAATGCCACTAGTCGCAGTTCAATTACTATGGCTTAATATAGTAACAGATGGACTTCAAGATTTAGCCCTTTCATTTGAAAGAGAAGAATCTAATATAATGAATGTGCCCCCAAGAGATCCAAAAGAAAGTGTGTTTGATAAACTTTTAAGACAAGAAATAATAGTATCTGGTGCATTCATAGGTATTCTTATATTTGCTGTATGGGTAATTCTAATAAAAGTATTTAAAATGGATACGTATGCAGCTCGTGGATACGTAATGGCACTAATGGTGTTTATTCAAAACTTCCATGTACTTAACTGCAAAAGTGAGAAAGAATCAGTATTTAATTATAGTTTTAAGAAAAATAAAATGATAATAGTAACTATATTGTTGTCGATAATACTTCAGTTTATTGTAATGGAAGTACCAGTATTAAGTGGACTTTTACAAACTACAAGTATTCCTTTATATCAAGTAGGAATAATATTCTTTATTTCTTTACCAGTACTACTTGTGATGGAAATATTTAAGTATATAAAAAGAAAGAGAACTAATTGAAAATAAATAATACGTAATGTATAATTAATATGAAATAGAGGTGTATCATGGCTATACAAAAAAACAAAAGAGATATTGTTAAATTAATATTAGAACAAGAAATAGAAGAAAGAGATGAACAAGAATTAATAGATTTGATTGTTGATAATCCAATCGCAGTAGATATTGACAAGCAAGAAGAAAACACTATGAGTAAAGGTGACCGTCTTGCAGACCTTGTCGCAGAAAAAGCAGGAAGTTGGGGATTCATTTTAACTTTTGCATCTTTCTTATTTATATGGATTGTGATAAATGGAGTAATACTTGCTAAAAATGCCGCAGACCCATATCCTTTTATTCTTCTTAACTTAATATTATCTTGTATCGCAGCTCTTCAAGCACCAGTAATTATGATGAGTCAAAATAGGCAAGCAAAGAAAGATAGTTTGAGAAACAAAAACGACTATCATGTTGACTTGAAAAGTGAATTATTACTTGAAGAAATATATGCTAAAATGGAACGTATTTTACAAAATCAAAAAAAGATTTTGAAGTCTATTGAGGATGAAGAAGATAATACCAAATAATTCCATGTAAAATTTTACAAACACTTTACATAAGTGTTTGCTTTTTTTATTTGTCTTATTTATAATTAGTATTAGTAAGGTAGTACGGGAAAGTATTACAAGTGTTACGAATATTTATAAGGGAGGTAAAATATGAGTAAAAAAAATAATTTAAAAAAGCCTGTAGTTGATAAAAAAACTGATGAAGATTTTTTAGAAGAAGAATCAAATAAGAAGTCTATAATTATTATAATAATTGCTATAATAGCTGTTATTGGTTTAATTCTTTGTTCAGTATTCTTATTTAATACAGAGGAAGAACCAAATGGGGATGGAGAAGAAGTTGATATTAAGTTGCCTTTAGAAGAGGAAGAAGAACCGGCACCTGAAGAAAAAGGTAAGACATCAGTTGTAAAGAAAGTTACAAGTGAGACGGTTGCAGAAGCAACTAAATACAAAGTAATATATCTAGACAAGGATGCTAATCAAATTGGAGAAGAACAAACAGTGTTAAAACTAGAAGACAGAGTTGAAGAAGAATATCCAATTATTAGAGGGTACAGATTTAACAAGTGGATAGAAGTATATGACGAAGAAGAAAAAGTTTATTACTTTGTAGCGTCATATAGAAAAAATGTTGAAAGAATACCTGCTGAAGAAGAAAAATATTTAACTGAAGATAAAACTGAAGTTGAAGGGTCATATGATGTAGAGGTTACAGAAGTAGATATAGCTAATGCTATAGACCCATCTTTAGGGGAAACACCACTTACTAGTCCTACATACAATGTTGAAATAACTGGTAGTGTTGAAGAACTTGAACCTGAAGATATTGAAGATGAACTTTCAATTGATGAAAATGAATATGCGCATATAATCGCACTTAGATTCAATGCACCAGAGAATATTACTAAAGACCAAATTGAAAAAATGCAAATAAGTGTTAGACCAACAGATCCAGCTGATTCATTGGAGAGTGGCCAAGTTCATTATAATGGTGAAGATACAACTAAAACAGGAAGAGAATTATTAGATAGTACTGATGAAGAATACGAAAATAATGAATTCTATTTCTATTACTATCAAGAAGTAGACACAGCTAAAAAGACAACTGTTGAAGTGTATTGGGGAAATGATGAAGAAGCAAGAGAGGCTACAACTACTGACCCAGCAATATTGCCAAGAGATGAATATATTGAAGTATATAATATAGATGCAACTGATGCAGTGCTAGATGAAGAAACTGAAATATTAGAGTAAACTCACTTATGTGAGTTT
>CAYXHQ010000047.1:0-8002 GCA_964465245.1 uncultured Muribaculaceae bacterium
GGGATCAATCAAATAGATTAATATTTCTATAAGATTGATTATACGTGATTATATGGCTTTATTTATTTCAATTCTTATTCCTAATGTTATTGGTTTTTTAGGTGGACTTATTGGTGGATCTTTTGGTGGATTTAAAGGTATGATACAGCCTTCTTTTACTCCTCCAAGCGCAGTATTTCCAATTGCTTGGACCATTATATTTATATTAATGGGAGTATCAGCTTATTTAATATATAAAGAACATAATTATGATAAAGAAGGTGCATATATAGTATACGCTATACAATTAATTGTAAATGCTCTTTGGAATATATTTTTCTTTAAATTAAAATGGTATTTATTCTCATTTATTTGGATAATCTTATTAATTATTTTAGTAGTAATAATGATTTACAAATTTTATAAAATCAATAAGACATCTGCTTACTTACAAATACCCTACTTGCTTTGGCTAATATTTGCATCTATTCTTACTTTTAATGTATATTTATTAAATTAAAAAATAGCAATTTTACTTGCTATTTTTGTTTGCCTTAATATTTAAATTTATAAAAAGCTTTCCTATTAAAATAACAACTATGCTAAGAAGTATTATCCAATAAAAGGTCCCAAATTCAAATATATTATTAGTTATACTAAACCATCCATTTTTTTCATAGTCAAAAAAGAAATATGGGAACTTAGACATGGAACCATCAAAATTTCTAAACATTCCTGTTTTACTTGTAAAAGCTAATATAAATGCAAATGCCATATAGCATAAAGGCATAATAGTTCCTAGATAATAACTTCTTTTTCCTTCTTTAAAAGAATCACACAACACAAAACTTAATATAGCAAGTATTGGAGAAATAAAATGAAGTGTTAAATTTGATGCACTTAATAAATATGAAGGATTTCCTGTAATAATGATTTGTGGTGTTAACATAAACAAGAACACTAAGAATGTAAGAGTAATCCCAACGGTAATTATATACTTTATTTTATAAAGAATCCTACCTTTTTTTATTTTGAAAATATCACAAAATATAAATATTAACATGATAAGTATAACCCATATGTTACTTTGAATTGTATAATAATATAAAGCACTAGTACTCATAAATTCCCTGCCCTTGAAAGTATAAATTAATCCTATAACCGAACTTATTATTACCAAAATATTTAAAATTGTTGATAAAGTTTTTTTATTTTTCATTTTTTCACTTCCTTCTTGTTATAATTTTACCATAAAAATTTACTTTTTTATAATTTAATGTATAATATTTTCTTATAAAGGAGATATGCTAAAAATGAAAATACTTATAATATGTAGTAAAAGGTTTTATAGTAAGATTCCAAATATAAAATTAGAGTTAGAAAAATATGGACATGAGATATTTTTACCAAATTGTTATGATAAACCTAATACTGAAGAAGAAATAAGAAAACTAGGATATGAAGAGCATTCTAAATTTAAAGCAAAAATGTTTAAGCAGTCTGAAGATACAATTTCAAAAATGGATGCAGTATTAGTACTTAACTATGATAAAATTACTGAAAATGAAATTTTAGAAAATTATATTGGTGGGGCTACATTTTTAGAAATGTATGACGCATTTAGAATGAATAAACAAATATTTATGATTAATCCAATACCTTCAGGAATACTGTATGATGAAATAGAAGGATTTAATCCAATAATCGTTGACAAAAATAAATCTTTATCTTTATTTCTTGACAAAAAATAGTGTTATCTATATAATAACTAATTGAAATGGAGATTTTAATTATGAACGATAATGACAAAAGAGTTTTTAACAATGTCTGCAAAGGAATTTTAGAATCTATTGATAAATATGATGTAATAAATGAAAATCAACTTTCTTTATTTATTAAATATAGTACAAGTCTTTTAAAAGAAAATGGATTATTGACAGAAAACATTCCAGAATATTTTAATAAATTAATGTGGATAATTATTTGTTTCTTTCAATATGGGGAGTATTACCAATATGATAGCCAAAGAGATATATTTAAATGCGGAATAATTTATTCTTGTGTTGAAATGTTAAAAAATGAAAAGAAAAACGTCCAAATAGAAGAAAAAATTAAGAATTTTATTTTAGATAATGAATCAGAAGTTGAAATTTTAAAAACACTATTTTCTCATAATGGAATGAATTCATTAGAACTATGTGAACTTATAACTGAAGGTGACCATAAAAAATTATTATTTTTAATTAATAGTTATAAAATGAAAGATTATTGCTTATTAAATAAAAAAGGAAACTACTGTGAATGTTATATATCAGAACATGGAAAAAAACTTGTGGAATTATCAAACAATATGGGGAATACAATCACATTAAAAAGAGAATTATAGTATCAAATTATTGATACTTTTTTTGTGAATTGTTAACAAATTGTTGAATTATTATATCAAATTTAGTATAATTATAAGCACATCAAGAGTATAATACAATATATGGGGCTGAATTGATTCGACAGAATAATATAACTTAAAAATGCAAGTAGTAGGCATACTATAAATGCAAAAACCGAAATAATCGGAAAAAATAATAATTTTTCACCTGCTTTTGCCTAAACTAGGTATATAGTAAGTGGTTCTACTCTTCTATTGTTTGCGTAGAAGATGCTAGGACACATATTTAGCAAACTTTGTTATTTATTCGTCTAAGGTAAATAATGAATTTTATTAGACTTAGGTAGTTAAAAGGAAAGACAGTAATCCATATCAACTACTAAAACATTAAAACTGTCTAAACTTGTAGATGTTTTTTTGGAATATATTTTGGACACGAGCTCAATACTCGTCAGCTCCACCATAAGAAAATTCACAGTAATTCCTTGACAACGGAATTACTTTTTTATATAATAACTTACAACGCAATAAAAAGGAGGAATATATTATGGCAATGACAAAAGATGAATTCATTGAAGAAGCTAAAAAAGTATCTGACCTTTCAGAACGTGAATTATCAATTCTTTATTACAAAATGGTAAAAGAAAGAGGAAGATTAACTTCTTTTATTAATGAAGAGTTTCTTGAAACACCTGAAGAGTATGAAGAGAGAATTTATAATGACACTGCAAATGTATTAAGAAGTTTAGGCATAAAAAAATAAAATGTGAATGCATTTTATTTTTTTATTTTAATAAATCATTAATGAGTTTACATATTTTATCTAAAGACTCATTTTTATTTTTATCTTTATAACTATCTTCATATTTTTTAAAGATATATGACCCTCTTGCAAATCTCATTAGATTGAGTCTGAAAAATGGAAGAAATCTAACAGTAAATCCATGATTGTTCCTTTTTACAAATTTAGCATTATACTCTTCTTGTCCACCTACTCCAGGAAGTAACATCATAATCTTTTTTGTTTCTAAGCATTCTGTAACAGTAGCACCACCTGGTTTTGTAATTACTAAAGAAGAAATATTAAGAAGTTCATATACATTAGATACAAATCCTAAAACATGTATATTTTTCTTACCACTTCTCATAACTAAATCATCAGCAGTCTCTTTTAATATCTTATTTCTACCACATACAAACAATACTTCCATGTTTATATCAAGTTTTAATAATTCTTTGAAATATTTTAAGTATGCTTCACTTCCATTGCTCCCACCACCAAAAAATAGAATTACTTTTTTATTTTTACTAATATTATATTTTTCATACGTTTTAGCATTGTTAGTAACACTATTAAAAAGTTCTATATTATAAGGAAGTCCAAAGGGATATATATTACTTGAGTAACATCCTTTTTTTATCATTTCCCTTTTTACAATTTCATTAGCCACTATAAATACTTCTTCTTCATCTTTATTAGACATCCAAAGATCATGGGCTTTATAATCAGTTATTATAGTCATTATTTTTGAATCTATCTTCCCTTGCTTTTTCAAGTTGTATGCAATATTACTTCCAAAAAAATGAGAAGATAAAACTAAATCCGGAGAAAAATTAGTATAAATATATTCCATAGTTCTATTCATTATTACTTTTTTAAAATAAACATTATATAGTTTTCCAATTAATTTGTTGTCAGCAAGTTTATAAAGTGTTGAAAATAAATACTCCATTCTGTGACTATACATATAATTATGAAATTTTACAGTTGCATTACAAAATTTACCTGTATAATCTAATATATCAAGCACTTTTATTTCATAATCTTCATTTTTTTCTAAATGAGTTTTTATATATTCTATTATTGTTTTATGTCCACCACCATATGACGCATAAGTTATTAGTATTTTTTTCATAATTCACTCTCTACTATTATATTCTAAGTTACATACTTATTATAACATTTTGAAGAATAAAAAAAAGTATATTTTTACATATACTATAATTTTAAAGTTAACGTTATTTCTTTTTCTGGATTTAATTGCCTATAACTAACTCCACAATTATCAAACAATCTTTTTGATGCTTTTACTGCATCTGTCTCAGCATATTTATCACATAAATATATTACTTCTTTAATACCAGACTGTGCGATTAATTGAGCACATTGATTACATGGAAATAAATCAACATATATTCTAGCACCTTTTAAGTCTCTACCAGCTCCTACACAATGAAGTATAGCATTTGCTTCAGCATGTACTACAAGAGGATACTTTGTATCGTGGTATTCACCAGTTCTATCCCATGGAAACGCTGCATCATCCCAACCAGTTGGTGCTCCATTGTAACCCATAGATAAAATTACGTTATCTTCTCCTACTATACATGCTCCTACTTGAGTTGAAGGATCTTTACTTCTTAGTGCACATAACTTAGCAGACGCTAAAAAGTATTCATCCCAACTTAAATAGTCATCTCTATTTGCTTCATATAGTTTTTTACTAAAATTATATTTTGCCATATCTTGTGGTTCTTTAAGTAATCTTTCACTTTCATGTTTAGTAGAATGTCCTGTGTGTATATCTGTGCCTTCTAATTTCTTATATCCTAATGTTTCAAATACTGGATTTTCCATTAATAAGTTTCTAATTCTATCTCTTTCTAATTCGTTTTCAAAACAATTTTCTGTATAGTTTACTAGAATACTTAATTCAGTATTTTCACTTCTTCTTTTTAAATCTGTTCTAGTATTATTTATTTGTAAACATAAACTTCTAAGGATTGATTCTAATATTTCTTTATTTTCTGCATTTTGTGTATTGCTAAAATATATGCTAACATAATCTCTAAACCCATTATCTTCAAATACAGATTTAATGATTTCGCCTTTTTTACTAATAAAATAACTAACTATTACTTTATCAGATTCATTATTATCAGTACAAAAATATCTTCCTAATGCTTCTTTTCTAGTTAATTCGTAAACTCCTTTATTTTTTAATTCAAATTCCATATAACCTCCTATAAGTATTTATTATAAAAAGAAAAAGTGTTTTAGTCAACACTTCGTCTTTCAATATCTCTTTTCTTTATAGTTTCTCTTTTATCATATAGTTTTTTACCCTTACATACTCCTAAAAGTATTTTTGCTTTACCTCGAGTAAAATAAAGTTTTAAAGGAACAAGAGTATACTTCATTAGTTCTACTTCTTTAGATATTTTTTTTATTTCACTTTTATGTAGTAATAATTTTCTTTCTCTTGTTTCATCGTGATTAAATATATTGCCTTCTTTATATTTAGAAATAAACATATTTATTAAATAAATTTCACCATTTTTAACTCTTGCATAACTTTCATTAATATTTGCAGAACCTTCTCTTATACTTTTAATCTCAGTACCCATAAGTTCTATTCCACATTCAATTTCACTTTCTATAAAGTAATTGAACCTAGCTTTTCTATTCAGTATTTCCATTATTATCACCTTCATATACAGTAAAATCCACTTGTCTTTTTTCTTTGGAAGCCGCGATACATTGTACTTTTACTTTGTCACCTAACCTAAAACATATTCTTTTCTTTTTATCCATATATGCCATTAATTCTTCGTTGTATGTATAAAATTTAGGTAATGCATCAAGTGATACAAGACCACTTATTAAGTTATCAGTTTCTACAAAGAATCCTTTAGATAAGCATCCATCAATTGTAGCATCAAACACGTCTCCAATATGGTTCTCCATATATTCAGCAATTTTCATATCATTCACTTCATATTCACAGTCTTCTGCATCCGTTTCAGTTTTAGATATGTGTTCACAAATGAATGGAAGAGCATTATTCCAGTTACTTACAAAATCACGTGACATATTAGAGTTTACTAAATATTCGCCTAAAAAATAATGTACCATTAAATCACTATATCTTCTAATTGGAGATGTAAAGTGACTATAATTTTCAAGTGCTAAACCAAAGTGTCCAATATTATCAGGTGAATACACAGCTTTTTTCATGCATCTAAGTAACTTTTTATTAAGCACTTCATATTCTTTTTTATCCACTAATTGATTAAGTATTTTTTGTAACTCTAATGGTTTTATTCCTTCAAAATTACTTTTACCATCAAGCCTATATCCTAACAAACTTACAAAAGATACAAAATCTTTAAGTTTTTCTGGACTAGGAATATCATGAACACGATATACAAATGGAAGATCCATGTTATATATAAGAGTACCAACAGACTCATTAGCCGCGATCATAAAGTTTTCAATTACTTTTTGTCCAAGTCCTGTTTCATACTTTTTAACTTCTGTTACTTTTCCGTTTTCATCTACTATTAGTTTAACCTCAGATGAAATAAAGTCTAATTTACCTCTTCTTACTTTATCACGTTCTAATATATCATTAAGTTCTCTCATTAAAAGTAAAGTGCTTTCAAATTCTTTATAATCTTCTGGAGTATTACCATCATATAACTTATTAACATCTTCATATGTCATTTTCTTTTTAGAATTAATTACAGTTTTGCATATATTAGCACTTACTGTCTTACCTTCTTTATCTATTTCCATAATTGAAGAAAACGCAAGTCTATCTACATTAGGATTCAAAGAACATATACCATTAGATAATTCTACTGGTAACATTGGTATTACTCTGTCAGCTAAATACACTGAGTTTCCTCTTTTAAATGCAGTTTTTTTAATTTCACTGCCTTCACGTACATAATGAGACACATCAGCAATATGTACCCCTAATTCATAGTTTCCGTTATCCAAAATTTTTACACTTATCGCATCATCTATATCTTTTGTATCAGCGCCATCTATTGTAAAAATCATTTCATTTCTTAAGTCAAGTCTGCCCTCTATATCTTTTGGATTTATAACAGATGGAATATTCTTTACTTCTTCCATAACTGAGTCATTAAATTCTGTTTCAATGTCAAATTCACTACATATTTTAAGTGTATCAATATCAGGACTATTTTTATGTCCTAAAACACTTACTATTTTAACATCAAAGTCTTTTTTTGTAACTTCTTTTATAACTTCTATTTTAACAATTAAACCTTCTACTAAATTTAATTCAGTTGATTCTAAATTTAAGTTATATCTTTTTGCTAATTCTTCGTCTACTAACTTTAAATGAGGAGTAGCGTTTTCAAAATACACTTCTGCAAGTGAACTTCCTAAGTTTCGCTCAAGTACTCTTACAATTCTGCCTTCCTTTTTAGTTCCTTTATTCTTTGTCACTTCAGCAATTACTATATCTTTATCATTTGCTCTATTTAAGTTGTTTTGAGGAATATATAAGTCATCCCCTTCTAAAAGAACAAATCCGCTTCCACTTGCCGTAATTTGAAGTTCTCCTTTTAGTAAATTACTTCTTTCAAATAACATATAATTGTTATCATTTCTTTGATATAATGTTCCATCTTTACATAACAAATCTAATTCAGATAATAGTTTTTCTAAATCTAGCGCTGTATATTCTTCTTTAATATTCTTCATAATACTTACTGCGTCCATACTTCTTTCACTAGATGATAAAATTTTTAATATTGTTTCTTTCATATTGTATACCTCAATATTTATTCTATCACAAAGATACAAAAAAAACACCATTT
>CAYXHQ010000048.1:0-7693 GCA_964465245.1 uncultured Muribaculaceae bacterium
ATACCACATATGTTTTAAATTAGGAAAGGATTTATATGAATTATTATAATGAAATTAAAAAAGAACTTGTAAATAATGAAATTTATAAGAAAGTTAAAGACTATTCAAAAAATAAAAGTGATTTGAATGCATATTATAATGTGGGAAAATTGCTTATTGAAGCGCAAGGTGGAGAAGAAAGAGCGAAGTATGGAAATAATCTTATAAAAGAATATTCTAAGAAATTAACGTTAGAATTAAATAAATCTTACAGTATAACCACACTAAAATATATGAGACAATTTTATATATTTGCTTTGAAAAGTCGCACATTGTGCGACCAATTGAGTTGGAGTCATTATAGACAATTAATTTGGATAAATGACTCTTTAAAAATTGAGTATTATTTAAAAATCGCAAATGAGCAAAATTTATCTGTAAGGGAACTTGGCAATAGAATTAAATCTAATGAATATGAAAGAATAGATGATAAAACTAAAAGGAAATTACTGCTAAAAAAAGAAGAAAATAAAATAGAAGATTTTATAAAAAACCCAATTACTATTAATAATAAATATAATTATAGTGAAATATCAGAAAAACTGTTAAAACAGTTAATACTTGAAGATATAGACAAATTTTTAAATGAGTTAGGAAGTGGGTTTTTATATGCAGGAAATGAATATAAGATTAAATTGGGTGATAGATACAACTATATTGATTTGTTGCTTTTTAATTATGATTATAATTGTTTTGTAGTAATTGAATTAAAAATAACTGAATTAAAGGCTGAACACATAGGTCAAATACAAAAATACATGGGATATGTAGATAAAAATATTAAAACAATTAGTCATAATAATACTATTGGAATAATTATCTGTAAAAAAGATAATAAATTTGTTATGGAATATTGTAGTGACTCACGTATATTTAATACTACTTACATTTTGAACTAAAATCCAAATATTTTATGATAAAAACTTTTAAGCATGTTATAATAGATAAGTATGGAAAATAATATTAAACTAAATTTGAATAAAGAACAAATGCAAGCGGTAAATCATAAAGATGGACCATGTCTTGTTATGGCAGGAGCAGGCAGTGGAAAGACAAGAGTCCTTACTGAAAGAATCGTTTCGCTTATAGATAGTGGTGTAAGACCTACTAACATTTTAGCTATTACATTTACTAACAAAGCTGCCAATGAGATGAGAGAGCGTGTTAGAATTAGACTTGGTGATATAACTGATAGTATATTCATAGGAACATTTCACTCATTTGGATTAAAAGTGATAAGAGAGAACTATAATGTAATTGGGTATAAGAAGAATATTACCATACTTGATAGGGATGATATGAATACTTTAATTAAAAAAATAATGAAAGATTTATCTCTTACGAATGAAAAATATGACTATAGATATGTAATTAGTAAAATTAGTAATGCTAAAAATGAAGGAATAAGTCCAAAAAAATTCAGTGAATTATTCTTGAGTGACTTTGATTATGGTATCGACAAAGTCTATGATAAGTATGAATCAATGCTACGTAGTAACAACAGTGTTGATTTTGACGATTTATTGACATTACCTTTAGAAATATTTAAAAAAGACAAAAATGTTTTAGAACATTACTGGGAACATTATAAATATATCCTAGTAGATGAATATCAAGATACTAATAAAATTCAATATAATATGTGTAAAATGCTATCTAGCAAATACAAAAATATTTTTGTGGTGGGAGATATAGACCAATCTATTTTTTCTTGGAGAAATGCAGACTATGAGAATATATTACTTTTTGAGAAAGATTATAAAGATACTTTAACTATATTTTTGGAAGAGAATTATAGAAGCACTAACAATATATTAAAAGTTGCTAATTCAATTATTAAGAATAATAAAGAAAGAAAAGAAAAAAATCTTTGGAGTAAAAAAGAAGATGGAGAGAAAGTTTCTTATATAAGATGCAATAACGAAAAAGATGAAGCAGGGACTGTTATATCAAAAATAAAAGATTATATTAGTCAAGGTAAAAGTTATAGTGACTTTGCTATACTTTATAGAACTAACGCACAAAGTAGAACTTTAGAAGAAGAATTATTAAAAGAAAATATGCCATATAAGGTATTTGGAAGTTATTTTTTCTATGCAAGGAAAGAAATTAAAGATTTGATTTCATATTTGCAACTTATATATAACCCTGATGATGTTATTAGTTTAGAGCGTGTAATAAATGTTCCAAAAAGAGGAATAGGACTAAAATCTGTTGAAAAGTTAGAACTTCTTGCGAGCACTCAAAATAAAACTGTTTTTGAAGTAATTGAAGGTGGAAAAGAATTAGAATTTAAAAAATTAATATTAGATTTGATAGAAGACTCAAAGAATATGTCACTTACTGACTTAGTTGATAGTGTACTTTTAAAAACTGGTATGAAAAAGTCACTTGAAGAAAGTGCTTCTTTAGAAGACCAAATAAGACTTGAAAACTTAGAAGAATTTAAGAGTATTACTGCTTCTTCTGAGGAAAGAGGAATATATAACTTAGAAGATTTTCTTGAAAATATCGCACTTGTATCTGATATTGGACAATACAACAATAATGATGATGCCGTAACTTTAATGACGCTTCATTCTGCGAAAGGCCTTGAATTCAAAATAGTTTTCTTAATAGGTATGGAAGAAGGATTATTTCCACACATGAGAAGTTTAGGCGACATAAAACAATTAGAAGAAGAAAGACGTCTATGTTATGTAGGAGTTACAAGAGCGGAAGAAAAATTATATCTATTAAATGCTAGAAGAAGAATGATATTTGGTAAAACCACAGAAAACATTCCAAGTAGATTTTTAGGAGAAATAGAGAGTGAACTATTGGAAGTATCTGAAAATATTTCAAGAAACGATGGCATGATTACTAAAAAAATGTTTAATATGTATAAAGAAAACTTAAATAGTGACTTAAACTGTGGAGATAAAGTATTTCATACTCTATATAAAGAAGGAGTAGTTGTAGCAATAGATGGAGACCTTGCTACTATTGCATTTTCTCATGGAGTAGGTATCAAAAAACTTAGAAAAGATCATATAAGTTTGAAGAAAATATAATGTATATAAGAATGTATAATTAAAGATAACTGATTTCAATTTGTTATCTTTTTTTATATAATTAAAATAGAGGATTGTATGGAAGTAACAAAAGAAATAATTAGAAAATTTATGACAAGGTTTAATAAAGAAGAAGTTGAAGGTATTCTTCTTTATGGAAGTGCAGTAAGTGGAAGAAAAAATAAAAAGTCTGATATAGACTTACTTGTTATTAAAGGTAATGACTACACTGAACAAGTGGTAGGGTGTACTATAATTGATGAAGTAAAAGTAGAATATTTTGTATATGGCCTTGGTTACTTATATGATATGGCTTTAAAAGAAATAGAAAAGAATGATCCATCACACTTAACTAAATTTATAACCTCGTTAGTTATATATGATAAAAACGGGGATTTCAGTGAAGTAGTAGAAAAAATTAAAGAATTGTATCAAATCCGAATTAAGGAAGATCATAGTAATTATACTAAAAAATCATTATTACACATAAAAAATAGAATGGATGACCTAGAGAGTTTAATAAATACTGATACATTTTACTGCCTTTATTATGATATATTATCAAGAATAAGAGACTTATATACACGTATATATGGATTAATGATAGTGCCACTTGCTAAAAGTGAGAAATTATATAAAGACCCTAAGTATATGAGAGAATATATAGATTCAAGAGTACATAATGGACCTGATAAAGTATTTATGGATAAGTATTTAAAAGCACTAAAACTAAAAGATAAAGAAAAAATGTTAGAAAATATTAAGGAATTATATGCTTTTGCATTTAAAAAAGAAAAATTTAATGCAGATGAATTTGAAATTGTATTTAGTGAGTCTGAGAGATTTGGCATATGAAAAAGATATATTATAGCTACACATTAGCATATTTAATTGTTTATATAATAGAATTAATTAATTATTTGGGTTATTCATCTAATACTTTTGGATTATGGTATATGATACTTAGTTCTATAATTCTGTTTTTCTTAATTTTAACATCTATAAACTATGATAAATCAATTAAAAATATTAGAATTAGTAAGAATATATTTCTAATATTTATTATGTTATTTTGTACTTTACTATTACCAAAGTTTACTTATATTGACTCATCTAATAGTTTTATAGAAACAAATAAAATATTTATTTATTATATAAAAAACAGTTTAACATTTGTTTTAGCCTTAACTTCAATATTTGATTTTAAGTTTAAAACAAAGAGTTAGAATAAAATCTATAATTATAATAATGCCTACTATTATTATAATTTTTTTGTTTGTTTTTAAATATAGTTTGTCAGTTATTGGCTTTATAAAATGGTAAATTAGAATAATACCAATACTCCAAAATAAAGAAGTGGGAATACTTATATATTTTCCAATATGAAGTGGACATTCTTTATAATTCCAATAAACTAAGTTAAATAATTTTTCTAATGTATACCCAGTTATAAACTCTATCGCAGTAATTATAATAAATGACAATAAAAAATATATAAAAATGACAAAAATTTTTTTAAACTTACTATGTTTTTTTATATAATCAAAAATCATAAACATAAGAGTAATACACACCCCGTATAACAAAGTATATGGTCCATAGAGTATTCCACTGTCATAGTTGAAAGAAAATATATATTTAAGTGTAGTTTCATAAATAAATCCAAATATTGAATAAAATATTAAATTAAAAATATGTATCATATATTTATTATGATATTAAATTATTGTCAACACAATCAATTTCGTGACAAATAATTTGACATTTTTCGCAATAAGTGTTAAAATATAAAGCATAATTTCAATTAAGGGGGAATTTAAATGGAAAACAAAGAATTTGAAAGTTACGTACAAAAGAGAATAAGTACTATATGTACATCATTAGCTTTTTATCGTGAGCAATTGAGTATCATTGATGAAACAAGCAAATTAAGAGAATTAACACTTGATGAACTTAATAGAGAAACAGAAATCAGAAAGATAATATTGGGACTTGAAAAAGAATTAGAAGAAATTCGTAAAAATCAAAAGGAAGTATCAAAAGAAGAAAACGAAGAAATAGAAGAAACTAATTCTAAAACTAATAATGGAAATGGAACTAGAGTATTTGTTGGTGTTTGTGCATTAGTTTTAGCCGCATCTTTATTTTACAATGCTGCTTCAAGAAATAAAAAAGATACATTAAGTACAGATGCAACAATTACACCTGTACCTGCAAGTATGATTACACCTACAACTTTACCAGAAGTTACAGCTAGTCCTGTAATAACTGCTACACCTGAAGTAGTTGGAACATTTACTGATCCAACTGACCAAAGTCAAGTAGAAGCAAGAGCAGAAGAAATTTATGAAGAAGATTTTGCTTCTATGTTAAAAGGTATGGATAGTAAAGCTAATAAATATGCTGCAGTTACTGAAATTGATAACGTAATTAACATTTCAACAGGTAACTTGAATGGAGAAAAATTTAGTCCAACATTAGTTGATAAATATGTTCAAAGAAGAACAGATATAATGGGTAACTATGGATCATCTCCACAACTTGATAAAATGTATCCTATGCATTATGCTTCTTTAGCAGTAGATGGAAGTGAAGAACAAGAATTTGGTGCTGAATATGATAAACTTTATAATGCTATAGTTGATTCAAGAAATGCAAATAATGATGAAGCAACAGTTGAAAATATTCAAGCTTTGGCAGTTGCTATGTATGATGATTGGACAATGAGGGGTGCTTATGGTGGAATTAATCCATATAACCTTGATCCAAAAGTTAGATTATATGCATTAGGCGCTTCTGTTGAAAGATGGGGAAGCCATGTTAAAGAATGGATATTAAGCCATAAAGCTACAATATGCGTTGAAGTATGTAGAAATAGAGAAACTGGGGAAATGATGAAAGTTAATGTTGAAGCAATCTATGATGCAATTGTAACTGGTAAGAAAAATGAAGTAACTCTATATGTTTATGGAGAAGAAGTATATCAATTAATTAGTGAAGAATTTTATAATGATTTATGTAAAGAATTAGAATATCAAAATAGTTTAACATTGAAGAAATAAGTAGAAAGGAGTAAAAGTTATGTATACTAATGAAAGAAATAGATTTAGCCTAGGAGATATAATTATAAAAGTAATATTTTTTGTACTATTTATATTATTATTACTTTATTTATTTCCTAAAACATCTGATTTAAAACCTTTCTATAATAATGTATTTAGAGAAAATATATCTTATATGCAAGATGCAGCTAGAAGTTATTTTACAACAGATAAATTACCTACAGAAGTTGGTAAAAGTGCTAAAATTACTCTAAAAGAAATGATAGGACAAAATTTAGTATTACCTTTTGTAGATAAAGATGGAAATTCATGTCATGCATATGAGTCTTATGCAGAAGTTACTAAAGAAGAAAAAGGTTATATATTAAAAGTAAATTTAACTTGTGGAGAAGAAAGTGACTATATTGTAGAAATACTTGGATGCTATGATTATGGATGTAATAATGATTGTGAAGGTTCATCATCAACTGAAAAGAATACAGCTTTAGAGTATGAATTTACAAAAAATTATACCAAAGATATAGTAAGTTATACTTGTCCAGTTGAATATACAAAAGATGGTAAAACATGTAAAAAAACAATTACTGATATAAAAGTAAGTGCTAAAAAGAATTATACTAACAGTTATGTTCAAATAACTGATGCAGAGTATAGTGATGGAAAGCAAGAAAAAGTATTAGTAAATACTATTAAAACTGTAGGAAAAGACACACAAGAAAAAGTGAATATTCCTTATGAAATAAGTTTTGTTAAAGGAACAACTTCACTAGTATCTCTTGGAGTATTAACAAGTACTACTGGTGGTGGAACATATGATTGTTCATACACAGAAGAAAATTGTACAACATATTCAAGCGATAGTTATCCATGTAATTGTGTAACAAGTTTCGTTGGAGGAAGATATTCTACATCATGTGACACTTGTGGAGGAGGAAGTTATACTTCTTGTAATCCTGTTAGAGTATCAAAAACATGTAAGTACCCAACATCTACAACATACAGTTGTCCTCAAGGTACAACATCATCAACAGGTAGTGGAGCAAGCTTACAATGTTTTAAATCAGTTAGTACTGAAGACCAAACATTATATAAATGTCCAACAGACGCAGATGGTTCAACAGGTAATGGAGTAAACTTACAATGTTATAAATTAAAAACAGTTCCTGGTAAAACTACATACAGTTGTCCAAAAGAAGCTGATGTAAGTGAAGGCACTGGAGAAAACTTAAAATGCTACAAATATACAAATGGAGAAAAAGAATACTATTGTAAAGATACAACAGCTACACTTGATTCGGTAACACATAAATGTAGTAAAGAAGTATCTGGAAAATTCTCACATTACAGTTGTCCTGATGATAGTTATAAGTTAAATGGTGATATGTGTACTAAGACAGAAATTGATAAGATTAATGTAACTGAACATAAAACTACAAAAACTTATACACAAACTAAATGGAGTAGAAGTAAGACTCTATGGGGATGGACAGCAACTGGAAGAACAAGAATAGTAGAAGTTAAATAATATGTGTAAAAGGT
>CAYXHQ010000049.1:0-7559 GCA_964465245.1 uncultured Muribaculaceae bacterium
AAGAATTAGAAAAAGTAAGAACTAACAATAAAATTATAAAAAATAAATAAAACTTTATAATGATTTACTAGACTAAATATAAAAACAGTATTAAAATAAGCATAAAGCAACCAATTTTATACAAAATGATACTAATTATAGGTGGTGCTACTGTGAGTATTTGTAATATAATTTCGGTAGAGGAGGAAAATATATGAAGTTTTCAGAAAAGTTAGTTAGAAAAAGAAAGGATAATAATTTATCACAAGAATTGCTTGCAGATAGATTAAAAATGTCTAGGCAAGCAATATCTAAATGGGAGTTAGGGACATCTTATCCAGATATGAGTACTATTATGGAATTATGTAAAATACTAAATTGTACTATAGATGAATTATTAGATGATAATGTTGTAGGTGTTACTAATGCTAAAACATCATCTAAATTTAATGTAAATGTGTGGATAAAAGATTTACTTTCATTTGTAACTAAAACCTATAATATGTTTTGTAGTATGAAGTTTATTGAAAAAATAAAATGTTTATTAGAAATAATTATATTGATACTTGTATTTATTTTATGTTGGAATCTACTAGGTTCATTTATAAACAACATGTCTTATAGATTTATTAGTTTATTTCCTGAAAAAGCTATAACAATATTAAAAAGCACGTTTACGTTATTTTATAATTTAATAGGAGGAATAGTTGGTTTTATTATAATAGTACATTTATTTAAAATTAGATATTTAGATTATTATGTAACTGTAGAAGATACTGAAATAAAAGAAAAAAAGGAAGAAAAACCAATAAAAGAAAATGAACTTAAAAGAGAAAGTAAATATAATAAAACTGAAAGAGTTATAATAAGAGATGCTAAACATTCATCATATAGTTTTATTAATGGACTTGCTAAAATAGTAGTATTTATTATTAAATTATTTGTATCATTTTGTTTGTTCTTCTTTATACTTGCATTTATATTTGAAAGTTTTGGTGCTGTATTTAGTATAACATTATTCAAATATGGAATATTTTTTGTAGGAATATTTATATGTATACTTGGAATTCTACTTATTACTTATTTGTTTATTGAATGCTTATATAATTTTATATTAGATAGAAAAAATAACTATAAAAAAGCATTTATAATATTTATTGTAGGACTTTTCTTAATCGGTTCGGGTGCTGCAGTGTCTTTCTCAAAATATTTAACATTTAATCATATAACTGATGTAAGTAAATATTTAATAACAACTACGAATGAAATAGAAATGAGTGATAATTTAGTGCTTGGATTATTTGAAGATGAAACAACTGTAATAATTGAAGAAGATAGAGATAATATTTTATTTGAAATAAAAAGTTTTAAAGGAACATATCCTTACACATATGAATATAATCACTTGAATTATAGAGCAGTCGAAATGCATTATCAAAATAATTTTCCAGAGCTATTTACAGGTATGATGGAAATGTTTAAAAACAATGAAACAGTGGACAATTATAACGAAGACTACTATGAAACTACAATTTATATATCACCATATAATTTAAATAAAATAAAAAATAATAATAGTGAATTTTATGAATAATATTTTGTTATTCATTTTTTCTTGAAGTCTAACCTTTTATAAAGTATAATTATTTTAGAATAAGAAAAGAGGATATGGCTATGTTTGGTAGAATACTTTCTATAACTGAAAAAGAAGTGGTTATTGAAAATTTGCTTAAAAGAACTGAAGCAAGTATTTTAGGAGTACACATAGTTTTTGAATACAATGGTGTAAAAATAATTGGAGAAATTAATGAAGTAACTGAAACAAAGATTTTAGCTTGTTTTGTTGGCGAAATAATTAATAATGAATTTATACCCGGGTTAATTAACAAACCATCTATTAATTCTTTAGTTAGAATTATTTATAAAAATGAAGTACCACTTTTAATGGGTAATCAATCTATGAATTCTGTTAATGACTTTTATGTAGGAAAATCTACTACATATCCTGGATTTAATGTAAGTGCAGATATGAACGAATTTTTTTCGTCACACTTTGCAATAATAGGTAACACGGGTAGTGGAAAGTCATCTTGTATTGCATCAATTATTCAGCATTTATTTTATAGAACAGAGTCAGTTCCAGTAAATAGTAATATAGTAGTATTTGATGTATATGGAGAATATGCTCCAGCATTTAATAAAATCAATGAAATGAACAATGTAAGTGTAAAATATGTAACAACAAGAAGAAAATTTTCTGATGGAGAAATCGTAAAAATACCACCATATTTATTAGAAACTGATGACTATGCATTACTTTTAGGTGCAGAAGATCCAACACAAATTCCAATTATAGAAAAAGCTTTAAAATTAGCAAAAATATTCACTGATACAGAAGAAAAGGTAATTGAAGAAAAAAATTATATTTTATCAACAGCTGTCTTAGATATATTATCAAGCGGAAGAACTCCTACTCAAATAAGAGACCAAGTAATCGCAGTACTTACTAAATTTAATACGCGTGATATAAATTTAGAATCAAAAATAGTTCAACCTGGATATATAAGAACATTAAAACAATGTTTGGCAATAGATGTTACTGGCAAAATAAATACAATGCAGTTAGTTGTGGAATTTTTAGAGCCATTCACGGAAGTTGAAAGTGAACATAAAATGAGCAATGAACTTGTTAAATTTACTTTACAAGATTTATATAATGCCTTTGAGTTTGCACTTATAAGTGAAGGGATACTTAAAAGTGACAGAGTATTTGATAGAAATAATATATTAAAAGTAAGGCTTGGAAATATTATTCAAGGAGAAGAATCAGCTTTCTTCGAAATAGATGAACTAATAACAAAAGATACATTTGTAAAAAGAGTGTTTACAAATGTAACTGGTGGAAAAGCTCAAATAGTGAATATAAATTTAAACTATATTGATGAAAGATTTGCTAAAATACTAACAAAAATATATTCAAAATTATTTTTTGAGTATTCAGTTTCCTTGGAAACTAGGGGTTCATATCCAGTACATATAATTCTTGAAGAAGCGCATAGATATGTTCAAAATGACAATGATATAAATGTAATAGGGTATAATATATTTGATAGAATTACTAAAGAGGGTAGAAAATATGGAGTGCTTTTAGGATTAATTACACAAAGACCTAGTGAACTTTCAAATACAGCATTAAGTCAATGTTCTAACTTTATTGTATTTAGAATGTTTCATCCAGAAGATATAAAAATAATTTCAACTATAAGCTATAATTTGTCAGATAACTTATTATCAAGATTAAAAATATTAAGACCTGGAATAGGTATTGCATTTGGAACATCTTTTAAGATATCCACTCTTGTAAAAATAGATATGCCAAGTCCACCACCAGAAAGTTCAAATGTTGATTTAAGTAATATATGGATAAACAAATAAAAACGGATAACTTTTATCCGATTTTTTTATCAATTAATTCAATACTTCTTTTTGGATCTTCTAAAAGTATTTCTGCTAAATACTTGTTTTTTCTAAGTTCTTTTATAAATATTAATTCTTCTTTTGTAATAACTTCTCTAATTTCTTCTTTGCTTTCAATTGTTACTATATTGTCACAACCTATTAAATAATCACTTGTAACATTAAAAAACATCATCATATCTATAATAGTTTCTAAAGAAGGGGTTCTAGTTTCTTTTTCATAACAACAAACACTAGCTTTTGTTACTCCAAGAATTTTACCTAGTTCTTCTTGAGAAAGACCTTTATTTAATCTTAATTCTTTTAAACGATTACCTTTCATATTATTCCCCACATTCATAATTTATTATATACGAAAAAATGAAATGTATTGGAATTGTTGACAATAAGTAAATATTTTATTAAATATTTTTTAATTTATAATATAAGTAGTGTTAAATATACATGAGTCACTACAATATTCCATGACAAATTTATTATCTTTTTTACATATAATTATCCCAATAGTGTTATTGTGATTAATTGTTTTAATATTTTTATCTACATATCCCATATATTTTTGTATTTGTCCTATATGTTCAGCCTTTAATTCAGTAATTTTAAGTTCTATTACTACATAACAGTTATATTTAATATTAAAAAGTAATATATCTATATAATTGTATCTATCTCCTAATTTAATTTTGTATTCATTCCCTATATAGCAAAACCCACTTCCTAACTCATTTAAAAATTTGTCTATATCTTCAAGTATTAACTGTTTTAACAGTTTCTCTGATATTTCACTATAATTATATTTATTATTAATAGTAATTAGATTTTTTATAAAATCTTCTATTTTATTTTCTTCTTTTTTTAGTAATAATTTCCTTTTAGTTTTATCATCAAGTCTTTCATATTCATTAGATTCTATTTCTAAGTTCTCTTTTACTTAACGTCTGTTCTTCATAAATTTTAATGTAATAATTAATTTTATTAACATCTTTAATCAATAAAAGTTCTACATAATGGCTCCATGTTAATTGGTCAGCCGGTGGCTGGCCTTTTGAAAATAATACATAAAATTGCCTCATATATTTTAAAGATGTGACACTAAAATTTTTATTAAGTTCAATTGAAAGACTTTTAGAATATTCCTTTATAAGATTATCACCATATTTTGCTCTTTCTTCTCCACCTTGTGCTTTAATTAATAATTCACCTACATTATAATAAGCATTCAAGTCACTTTTATTCTTTGAATAGTCTTTTGCTTTCTTATAAATTTCATTATTTACAAGTTCTTTTTTAATTTCATTATAATAATTCATAATATTCCTTTCTAATTTAAAACATAAGTAGTGTTAAATATACGTGAGTCACTACAATATTCCATAACAAATTTATTGTCTTTTTTACATATGATAATTCCAATAGTATTACTATGACTAATTGTTTTAACATTCTTATCAATGTAATTCATATATAATTGAATTTGTCCTATATATTCTTTCTTAAGTTCAGTTATCTTCAGTTCTATTACTACAAAAGAATTAAAGATATAATTAAAAAGTAATATATCTATATAATTGTATCTATCTCCTAATTTAATCTTATATTCACTATCAATAAAACTAAAACCACTTCCTAATTCTTTCATGAAACTTGGTGTATCTTCTAAAATAAATTGTTTTAAAATTTTTTCACTTATATCTTTATAATTACCACTATTGTTTATAACTATAGGATTCTTTATAAAGTCTTCAATTTTTCCTTCTTCTTTAGTTATTAATTTATTTTTTGTCTTATTATCAAGCCTTTCATATTCTTTTAATTTAATTCTGTTAATTAGTTCTCTTTTACTTAATGATTGGTCTTCACAAATTTTAATGTAATAATTAATTTCATTTATATCATTAATAGACATAAGAATGCAATAGTGACTCCAATTCAATTTGGCATCCACTGGTTGCCAAATTCTATTTATACAATAAATATAATATTGACGCATAAGTCTTAAACTTCGTTCACTAAAATTTTTATTAAGTTCAATTGAAAGACTTTTAGAATACTCTTTTATAAGATTATCACCATATTTTGCTCTTTCTTCTCCTCCTTGAGCTTCAATTAATAATTTGCCTACATTATAATAAGCATTCAAATCACTTTTATTTTTTGAATAGTCTTTTATTTTCTTATAGATTTCATTGTTTATTAACTCTTTTTTGATTTCATTATAATAATTCATACATTCTCCTTTTGTAATCTAAGAAAGAAGACTTATTCATCTTCTTTCTTATTATTATTTGTTAAAAACGTAACTTTCTCTGCGATGATTTCCATGAAAAATTTTGTTTTTTCATTCTCTTCATAAATGCTTGTTTGAATTCTTCCTTTAATTCCAACAATGTCGCCTTTTTTACAATATTCGCAAGTGTTTTCAGCAATACCATTCCATAGTGTACAATTAATAAAATCAGTTTCATAAATTCCATCTACATTTTTATAACCTCTATTTACTGCGACAGTAATAGTTGTTCTTCTTTTATTATTCTCAGTTGTAACTATCTCTGGATTTTTAGTAAGACGTCCCACAAAAACTACTTGATTCACCATAATTCACCTCCTTTCATAGAACATATTAACACATTAAAAAAATCTTTGCTTTTGACAAAATTTAATAATATAGTAGTAAATAACGCGCAAAATTTAAAAACTTTTCTATAGTGAATAAAATAAAAAAATAGAGTAGGTAAATTACTCTAAAATTCAAATATTATATAAATTCACTTTATTTTGAAAAACTATATAATTCTTCTTTTTTCTTTAAAACGTTTATTAATTCATCTATTTCTTCATAAGAATTATAAAAGTATAAACTAATACGTACCGTATCTTCAAATGAAGATGCTTCTTTTAACATTTTAGCACAGTGTGTTCCGCTTCTTACACATATGTTATATTTATTTAAGAAAAGTCCTAAGTCTCCTGATAAAATATTATCTGCATTTATAAGTACAGTAGCTCCTTCACTTTCTTTATTATAAACATTTATATATGGAATACTCTCAAGTCTTTTTAATAAATATCTTTTCAAATAAGCTTCTTGTCTTTTAATATTTTCTATTCCAAATTTTTCAATATACTCAATAGCATGCCTAAATCCTATGATTCCAGATATATTTTGAGTACCTGATTCAAATCTAATAGGTATTTTTTCAAGGGTTAATTTTTCTTCATTAAATTCAGCATTCATCCCTCCACCAAACTTAAATGGAAAAAGACGCCCTAATAATTCATATTTTCCATATAACACTCCAACTCCAGTAGGACCACACATCTTATGAGCAGAGAATACTAAAAAATCAGGATCCATTTCTCTTACATTTGTTTTTATGTGAGGTACACTTTGAGCTCCATCTACTACAACATATATATTATTTTGATGCGCAATTTCTATTATTTTATTTATATCTCTTTCATCTCCAATAACATTTGTAATGTGGGCTAAAGAGACTACTTTTGTTTTATTTGTTAAAGTTTTATAGAAAGACTCTATGGTTATTTTATTATTTTCATCTAATTCAATATATTTAAGTTTAATCTTTTTTTCAAGAGATAAAATATACCAAGGTAAAATATTAGAAGCATGTTCACTTTTAGATAGTATTACTTCATCTCCATCATTTAATATATTTTTAAAAAAGCCAAACACTATCATATTTATAGATTCAGTAGCACCACTAGTAAATATAATTTCTTCTTTGCGTCTTGCATTAATAAATCTTTTTACTACTTCTCTAGATTTATCTATTTCATCATCTACTTTAAAACTAATGTTATAATCCCCCCTATGTGCATTAGCAGAGTAACTGTTATAGTATTCATTCATCGCATTTATTACACATTTAGGTTTAAATGTAGTCGCAGCATTATCAAAATATATTGTTTTATTATTTAACATAGGAAAATCATTGTTCAAATTCATATTCTTTTCTCCTCTATAGTAAGGTATGTAAAAGTAGCATTTCTTCATATAATAAAAGCACATTAATAATTTAAAATCTTAGTTAGTGTAAAGAGTTTTTAGGTAATTTCAAAAAAAGTTGTAAAATGTTACAATT
>CAYXHQ010000050.1:0-7483 GCA_964465245.1 uncultured Muribaculaceae bacterium
TATGAAAAATGGCAAAATTAATTATATTGTCGCTTATAAACTAGATAGAGTAACTCGTTCTGTACGTGATTTAGAAGAACTAATTTTAGAACTAGAAAAATATAATTGTTATTTAGTATGTGATAGAGATGATGTGAATACTTCTACTGCTAATGGAAGATTTTTTGTTAGAATGCTTACTGTATTATCACAATTAGAAATCGAGATTGTTAGTGAAAGAACGAAATTTGGACTTAATGGAGCGATTAAGTCATCACATTTACCTGGTATTGTCCCACTTGGCTATAAAAAGGATGGTAATAAAAAAACAATCGTAAATGAAACGACAAAGCCAGTTATTGAAAGAATTTTTAAAATGTATTTAGAGGGTAAAAGTTATTTTCAAATATCAAATATTTTAAATGAAGAAAAAATTTTATTTCCGAAACATTGGAAAGATACGGCCGTTCAAAAGATATTAGATAACAAAATCTATATGGGCGATTATGAACAATTTAAACGAATTGCTAAAAAAGAAAATATTGAACCAGTAATATATATGAATGTTGTAGAACCCATCATATCTCGTGCTATGTGGGAAGAATGTCAACATCAAAAAGAAGTTAATCAAAGGACTTATACAAGAGATAGAGTTTATTTATTTTTTCAAAAAATTAAATGTCCAAATTGTGGAAGAATAATGAAATGTAAAGGCTCTGGTGGTAAAAAGAAAAAGTATATGTATTACAACTGTGAACATTGCCACTTAAACTATCGTGAAGATAAAATTGAAGAATGTTTAATGAACTTTATTTATGATTTAGTTGAATATGATATGGCTGTTAAAAAGTATTTCTTACCTGTTTTAGCAGACCATAAACCAACTAAAACAGAAGACATAGATAAAGACATCAAATCACTAATAAAACAGCGAGAACGTATAAAAAAAGCATATACTTCTGGCATAGTTGAATTAGAAGATTTTGCAGAAGATTATAAACTTATTGAAGAAAAGTTAGAAATATTAGAACAAAAAAAGCAAGAAATATTAAATCTAGATAGTATTACTTTTACCCCACAGCAATTAATGGCAGATAGAGACATTGAAAGAGAAGAAATGTTAAGACTAGATACTTTAATACCAACTGTAAAAGCTAATTATGAAAATAAAACTAAAGATGAAAAACAAGAGTTTATATCAAAGTTTATTGAATCGGTTATTTTAATTAAAAACAGAAATAATGAGTTAGTAATTGATAGAATTAATTTTAGGAAAAGTTATCTTAATAATTTAAAAAGGTTCGTAGAAAAAGGAATACTAGATGTACTTGTACCAGTGGAAATTGATGGTAAAGAAGATTATATTTTGGGTACAGGAAATATAAATGATGAACAAGTACAAGATTATTTAGATAGATTAAATGAGTATTATGAAACTAAATTATATGAACTTTATGAAAAAGAAGATGAAATAACTGGAGATATTTCATTAGAATTTTCTCCAAAAGCAAATGAAAAAGTTATAAGGATTTTACCAATATCATCTCAAAAAAGCAATAAAAAGTATTATATAAAAAAAGAAGATATTGAAACCAAGTATGGAATTGTAACTTACAATCCTACTAAACCAAAACGATTAATTATGAAAGGAAATAATTAAATATGAAAATAGAATATACAAAAATTGGTGATTATGAATTACCAAATTTAGAATTAAATAATATAACAAATGGAGAAATAAATAGATATGGCAGATTAAGACTTAATTATTTAAAAGTTAATAATAAACCACTTTATACTACACTTTTAATGCAAAATAAATTAACAAATCATCTTGTTTCAGTAAGTATTGAAGCACAAAATAGATTTAATTTTCTAATGGAAAGTTATAAAAAATCAGATGAAAAACTATCTGAAAAAAGTAAAGAATTAAATCAACTTGAATGGGTACAATTAATGAATAATTATAAAAATATAGCAGAAGAAATTATATTAAAAGAAATAATCTATATTTAAGATGTGGGAGGACAAGTATAGTTTTAATGTCATAGCCAGCACTGAATTTGTCCTCCCGCACAAATTCCTGGTTGGGAAAATCCCAAACCCTAATAAAAAAGAAAGGATGAAAATTATGAGAGAAAGAAATGAAAAATTAAATATATATTTAAATAGAAATGAAAAGAAAATGTTAGATAAGAAAGCAGAAAAAACAGGATTAACAAATTCTGCATTAATTAGATTTTTAATAACAGATTTTAAGCCAAAAGAAAAACCACCACTAGAATTTTATGACTCACTTAACTCTATAAGAAAAGTTGGTAATGTCATAAATCAAATGGTAGTTAGAGCAAACTATTTAGGCTATATTGAAGATGTTAAATTTTTGAGGAAAACAATTACAAATCTTAACGAAATGATAATAAATATAAAAGAATATTATTTATTACCAGAGAAGATAGACAAAGACAATGCTGAATAGCATTGTCTTTATGTTTATTTAACAACATACGGATTATTTAAAGAACCATTACCACTCTCAAAATTTATAGTTGATTTTAGTGTTATTACAGGTAAAACATTATTGTCTAAATCTCTATCTACTTGATATTCTGTATTAGTTTCAAACTCACCATCGACTCTTTCTATTTTTATTACACCTACGGTTTTATTATCATTTATTACAACATTCGTAGTATTTGTTTTTAATTGTTTTGCATTAGTTGCAGTATTTAAAATATCAGCAATATAATTTCCACATAATTTTGTTTTATAACCTGTACTTGTAGTGTATTCATAGCAATAAGATGCAGTTTCGTAATCTTCTATTGATAATACACCAACGTAATCTTTAAATTTTGATTCCTGTTCAGTCACTATTTTTGAATTTATGTCATAAGTTGATATATCAAAAGATGTTTTCTCAAGATAGTTTTCAAAATTATTGGGAATTATATTGTTATCATTTAATATTGTTGTGTTTAGATAATTTCTTAGATAACTATTTTCATAATCAAAATTGTCTGCTTTTGTTTCAATATATTTTATTTGAGAATCTAATAGATTAGTTACCTTATTAGTATTATAAGTCCCTGCCCAAACTAATTTAATTGTATCATCAGAATTTATTTTTACAATTCTCCAATAATTATTATTAAATTTTACAAAATTATTTAAATAGCCTTGTTCATATTTTTTGCTTGTATTACCAGAAGCATCTGTTTCCAAAAAATAATCTCCACCTTTAAATACATATTCATTATTATTCTTAAATAATCCATAACCATTTACTTCTTTTTCATTATTTAAAACGGCAATTTTTTTGGTTCCTATAGTTAAATTATTTTCTGATAATTGACTTTCTCCACCAGATGAATTTTTTTTGTTTGAATTAATGTTTACTATTATAATTGTTGTTGCAATCGTAAATAATAATATTGAAATTAATATAATTATAGTAAGTTTGCTTAGACTTTTTTTATTTTCAATTTCATTCATATTTTTTCACTCCTAAATTTATAATTAAATTGCTTTTTATTTATTCTTCTGTTCTTACGCTTTTTATCATTTCATTAACAACTGCTGATATTTCGTTTATCAAACTTTCACTCTGATTTTTGTCAATGACAGATCCAATTATTTCACACGGAATACCATCCATAATAAATGAGTATCCTACCGCATAGGCATCATAAACAGTATCATGACCGCAATTCATAGTTCCCTCAAATCTATATATATCAATTCCATTGATAGTCTTTGTGGAATCTTTCGTTATCGAAAGGCTATTTACATACGAATATGATTGAATATTTTGCTTAAATTCTTCAAATGCCTTTGTGTGTGCATCCTGTACAGAAGACGCAGTATCTTTTCTTGCCGCAGTTATAGCAATATACCTACTATTTTGAACTATAAATAATTCAGTATAAGCTTCCTCAATTTCTTGATAAGCAGGAGTGCTTATATAAATATTTTTCATCGGAACCCTATATATACCAGTCAACCTATTTGTATTTTGATCTATACTTTGCTCTGTCTCTGTATTTTTCTGAGCAGACGAAGCATTTGAAGAACTTGACGGTGCATTATTTGCTTTCTTGTTCGAATTAATATTTATTACTATAATGACAGTTGTAATTATTAATATTAATACTCCAATTAATATAATTATAGTAAGTTTGCTTAGCCCTTTTTTATTTTCAATTTCATTCATATTTTTTCCTCCTTCTATTTTAAAATTAATTCAATTCTACCTGTCAGATTAAATTTATCTATTTTCACTTCTGAACTGATATCATATTTTTCCTCATTGTTTATAATTAGAGAAATATTAATTGTATTGAAACTCTCGCTTGTATATTCCGTATCAAAAGAAACTAGTTTAGCAGAAACATTTTTGTTATTTATAGTTATTTCAAAGTCATCATTTTTATTAGAAAATTCTTCTAATTGTTTTATATTACTCTTAGTACCAATAAAACTTACATATATACCATTGTACTCACTTTGTTTAAAAATAATATTACTGAATTCTATGTTATCTAATTCAACACCTTGTAGCAACAAAGCTCCGTTGTCATTTATATTTAAAGTTCTTTCAACACTTCGAAACTTTTCAATACTACTTATTCTTGCCCATCTTAAATTACCATAAATATCTATATAATTTACAATATCATTTTCAGATAATGTTCCTGATTTTATGGTTCCTGATGCCAAACTTCCTTTATCAGACAGTTTGCTCTTGGTTTCAATGTTTAAAAGATTTTCACTATCTAAATATTGTTTTTCTATTTCTTGTATTTCTTCTAGTGTTAATTTTTTTGTTTGTTCTTTATTATTATTTGCTATTATTATTACTATAATAACCACTATCACTATTGTTATAAACATTATAGAAATTAGACCTAATAGTTTTTTATTCTTCATTTAACTTTCCTCCTCTTATTTTATACAAATATATTTTATCATAAATAATAAAAATTTGAAATATTCCATTGAAAATTTATGAAATATTATGTATAATTTATTTATCAGAAAGATTTAATCAAATCTTTAAGTCTTAATTTCGCATACGTGTGGAGTTAAGGCTCCAGATTGATAGGAAACTCGAACTTTTCGAGTTTAAGTAATACAGACTAACTAGAAATAGTTAGTTTTTTTGTACTTAAATTTTGAAAGGATGAGTGATTATATATGTTAAAAATAGAAACAAAAGAACTTATTATGAATGATAAACTTAAAAAGAAAGTTGATATGATATGTAAGTTTGCGTGTGTTAAACCTACTTATCATAATGGTAATATAATTAATATAGTTAATTCTAATATTGCTTATGTTAAACCACATGTAATAACTATTAATAATATTAACTACTTAATGTTTGATGAGTGTGATGATATTTATATAAATGGTTATAGTAAAAAAATACAATTTAAAGATTTAGAACAATATATAAAATCAAACTAACCTATTGACTTTTGAATAAAAAATGATTATTATAAATAACCAATAAACGACAAGCAGTATCCGTCTTTTATTAGAAAGCGAGGTACAACAATGGTCAAATACATAATCCATTTAAGAAAAATTTATAATATTAATCTAAGAGGAGTCAAAGGTATTAGTTTGAACTAGTGCTTTTGTCTCCTCTTTTTTGTAGGAAGAGAGGTAAAAATATGAATGAAGAAAAGAAAATTGCTGGTATATATATAAGAGTATCAACTGAAGATCAAGCACGTGAAGGATTTAGTTTAGGAGAACAAGAAGAAAGATTAAGAGAATTTTGTAAGTTTAAAAGATATGAAGTATTAAAAGTTTATAAAGACGCTGGAATAAGCGCAAAAAACGATAAAAGACCTGCATACCAAGAAATGATGAAAGATGTTAGAGAAAAAAAGATTAATGTTATAGTTGCTTTTAAATTAGATAGATTAACTCGTTCAGTATTTGATATTGAAAAGTTAATGAAAACTGTTAATGATTATGAATGTGATATTGATTGTTTAGCAGATGAATCAAACACCACTACTTCAAATGGTAGAATGGTAATGAGAATTATGACTAGTGTATCTCAAAATGAAATTGAAAAATGTTCTGAAAGAACTAAATTTGGAATGGCTGGTGCTATTAAATCAGGACATATTCCAAATACAACTCCACTAGGATTTAAAAGAGATAATAAAAAACTAGTACCTGACCCTTTAACTAAAGATATAGTTGTGAGAATATTTGATTTATATTTAGAGGGGAAAAGTTATCAAACAATATCTAATATGTTTAATGAAGAAAAAGTGTTAGGTAAAACTAATTGGTATGATTCTACTATTCAAAAAACATTACATAATGAACTTTATAAAGGAGATTATATTCATGGTAAAAGAACAAAGAAACCTACTTATTATGAAAATGTTGTTGAACCAATTGTATCAAAAGAAAAATGGGAAAATTGCCAAGAACAAAAATTAAGAAATGCAAGACATTATGAAAGAACAGCAACTTATCTATTTATTAATAAATTAAAATGTTCTAAATGTGGATGTTTTCTAGGTGGCTCTGCTACCACTAAAAAGAATGGTAATAAATACTATTATTATAAATGTGAACATTGTAAACAATACTTTAATGAAAATGAAATTGAAGAATTAATGTTTGATTATATTTTAGAAATTCAAAAGCAAGAAGAATTAATGAATAATTATTACACCCCATTTATTAAATCTAAATTAGAAGATAATACTGATTTAATAAATAAAGAACTTAAAGAGTTAGATAAACAATTAGATAGAATTAAAGCCGCTTATATTAAAGGTATTTTAGAAATTGAAGATTTTGATAATGAAATAAAAAGTATAGAATACAAAAAAACTGACTTAAATAAAAAACTATTAGAACAAAAACAATATGAGAAATTAGATTTCACAGTTGATGATTTATTATTAATATCAGATAGTCAAGAGATTGAGGCTTATAATGATCCTATTAAATATAAGAGTTCTATATTTGAATGGTTAGTTCAAGATAAAGAAATTAAACAAAAATTATTTGGTAAATATATCGACTATATCGAAGTAGATAAAGTTGATAAAAAAATTACAATTAAAAATGTTATATTTAGATCTTCATATCTTGAAGATAGATTCTCTGAACATTTAAAATTTGATACACCATTTAATATACCATTATTTAAAGATGATTTTGGAACTATAAATTTTAACTCTGAATTAAAAAGTAAAAAACAAGCAATTACTTATTATGAAAAATTAAAAGATTATACAAAAGAAAAATATAATCTTGATATCAAGTATTATGAATGTGAAGTTGATTGGGAAAAAAGTGAATTTGATATTCCAAGTAAGAATGAGTTTGAAAAAATATTTAGATTAATATTTCTTGATGAAAATAAAAAGCACCATAAAAATACATCATTGTTTGTAGTAATTACTATCGATCTTACACCTGTTAAGCATAAATATGTAGTATATGAAAATATGATTCCTGATTT
>CAYXHQ010000051.1:0-7105 GCA_964465245.1 uncultured Muribaculaceae bacterium
AAATTATGCATAAGAAAACCTCTAGTAAAAACTAGGGGTTTGTCTACACTCTGAATAATTATACCTATAATTATTAATAAAATTAATACAGAGACTCCAGTAGCCATAGTCCAAGATAAATTTTTATTTGCAATTTTTGTTATAGCCCATGCTGCAGTAATAGGCGCTTTTATTATTAATTGAAGTCCCATTGAGATAAACATTCCAATATGTGTAATGTCATTTGTTGTTCTTGTTATTAAACTATTAATTGAAAATCCATGTATCTCTTCAAGCCCAAAATCAAGAGTTTTACTAAACACTTCTTTTCTAAGTCTTTTAGATAGAGAACTTGCAATAAAAGATGAAAAATAACCTACAACTATAGAGGAAGCTAAACTTCCAAGAGCACATAAAAGCATTTTAGCACCCGGTGAAAATAATTCTCTTACTTTTGTATCACTTTTTTGTATCATTGTTGTAATATTCGCCATATAGTCAGGTATTTTCAAATCTAAATAAACTTGTAATGATATAAATATAAAACTTATTAGTATTATTACTACTTCCTTTTTCTTTAACTTTTTTAACAATTTTAGCATATAAATTCACCTCACTTTAAAGAATATATGTTAAACTTAAATTAATTATTATAAATCATTAACAATGATTGTATCAAAGTAAAATTTTATTGTCAAATATATAATAATTACATTAATTATGCTATAATTTTTATGAAAGAGAGTTATATGAAATTAAAAAGAGTTAAATGGAAAAATGTAATAATACTTCTTTTATTTATTGCTTTACTTATTGTATTTATATATTCACTTATAAAAGTTTTAAATTGGTATAAAGAAAACAAAGAAAATAAAAATATAATTGATTCATTTGATAGTGGCTTAGTTACAGAGATTAATAATGGAAGTAATATAGAGATAATTGAACAATCATCTTCAATTGAAGAAGATAACCCATATTGGGATTATATTAAAATGAATTTGATTGATGTCTCATTTGATGAACTTAAAAGTACTAATAAAGATACTGTTGGGTGGATTCAAGTGAATGGTACTAATATTAATTATCCAATAGTGCAAACAAAAGACAATGATTACTACTTAACTCATAGTTTTGAAAAAAAATGGAATAGTGCCGGATGGATATTCATGGATTATAGAAACAATTCTAATAATTTTAATAAAAACACTATTATTTATGGCCACAGTAGACTTGATACTACAATGTTTGGTTCCCTTAAAAATATACTTAAAAGTAATTGGTATAAAAACAAAGATAATTATGTTATCAAATTATCTACAGAACATGAAAACACTTTATGGCAAGTGTTTAGCGTATATCATATACCTACCACAAGTGATTACTTACAAATAGATTTTGGAAGTAATGCAGAGTATCAAGAGTTTTTAAATATGATTAGTAGTAGAAGCGCATTTAAGTTCAATACAAGTGTTAATTCGACTGATAAAATTGTTACTCTTTCTACTTGTTACAAAGATGACGAAAAAGTAGTAATGCACGCTAAACTCATAAAAAAACAAACAAGATAAATTGTTTGTTTTTATTCACTTCTTAGAGCTTCTACCGGATCTTTTTTACTTGCCATTTTAGATGGAATTAGTCCACCAATTAGCGTTAAGACGATACTTAATATAACTAAAACTATTGCTCCAAATAGTGGTAATACCGCATTTATATTAGCGTTGCCTGTTAGAGAATGAATAATCATATTAATAGGAATGATTAAAATAAGTGATACTGTTATACCCATTAACCCAGATATAAGCCCAATTATAAAAGTTTCTGCATTAAATATAGATGATATATTATTCTTTGATGCTCCTATTGCTCTTAAAATTCCTATTTCTTTTGTTCTTTCTAATACTGAAATATATGTAATAATACCTATCATTATTGAAGAAACTATTAGAGAAATTGAAACAAATGCAATTAAAACATAACTAACACTATCTACTACTGTTTTAACAGAAGACATTAATATACCTGTTGTATCTGTATAATTAATAACTGCATCTTCATTGTTTCTATTCTCCATTAATTTATTATAAGAATCGATGAAACTTAAAAATTTTTCTTTAGAATCAAAACTTCCAAAGTAAAATGAAATAGTTGTTGGTTCTTCAATGTTTTGATATCCTAGATTTATTAAATTTGTTTTTGCGTTACTAGCATTATTCGTTGTCATCATTGCAGTCATTACTCTTTTTATTTCTTCTTCACTTAAGTCAAATTTAAATGCAGATGATATTTTATCAGGGTCTACATTAAATGCAGAAGCCATTTCTTTCATTAAACTACCAGATAATTCACCTACTTCGACTAAAATAGATTTTTGCATTAAAGCCTCTGTCATATTTTTTGCCATAACTTCAGATGTACTTATAACTAAAGCATCGTTTATAAATAAATTAACAGTATTATCAATAGTATCATTTATAATAGCCGCTCCTGGATTATTAATATCAGTAGTTAATGAAGGATCAGCCATATAATATGATGAAATATATCCTTGTAACATACCTTTAATTAATCCTTTATAAGTTGATACAAATACACTAGAAGGCACTACATACTCACTCTCTAAATCTAATATTGCTTTTTTACTGTCATTTTTTTCCATAAATGTTTCAATAATAGTATCAACATCATTTAGATACATAACTGGGGTTTCTCCATTTTTATGTAGTGGACTTTCTATATAATCATTCATTATGTTTTTAGAAAGAGTTTTCAAAGTATTAACAAAACTCACTTTAGCTGGATTTATATCGGTAGTAATAGAGGCAGATATTTTATTCATATAACCTGAGGTCATTTTTTTAATATCATCTTCATTTATTTTTACATCAAATGCGCTTTCTAATGCATCTTTATCAACACTAATTAAATCTTCAAAATCTAAGTTAGAATTATTGGTTTCTTCATCAAAACGAATATTAGAAATTACATTAACTTCTTCATTTTCAAGTTGTTTTTTTACTATTTCACTTTTAAATGATTCATCAATGATATGATTAATTAAATCTTTTGTGTATGCAACTCCTGGAGATAAAGCCATGGATGTTACTCCTTCTTTAGGACTTACTACCCCCACTATTTTTAAATTCTCTGCATTTAGATAGAGTTTTTTCATATAATTTTCATCTTCACTCATATCTTCATAAAGATTATACGAACTATTATATTTATATATATCACTTTGCATAATAAGTTTAAGACTCACATTCATTAACTCTTCATAAGTGATTTCCATTGGTTCATTATCAATATTAATTTCTTCACCTGACATTATTTTAGTAACAATATCATTTAATTCTTTTGTATCTCTTAGGCCTAAAGAATAAATAAGCATATCAGAAATACTATTAGGCTCTGATAAAACTATAATCATTTCGTTATAATTTTCAGGCCAAGTGCCACTAAGTAAGTCATATTGTTCACTTAACATATTTTTGTCTTCTATCATTTGAGTAAATATACTAGAAAATGATGAAGTCATACTAGATACACTTGAACTATAAATTGAAGAAGACAAAGAACTAGGATTAAGTTTAGATAAGTTATTACTTGCATCAATTGTATAAATCATTGGAACTACACTATAAGTATATTTAACAGAAGTAACATCATTTTTTATCTTTTCATAATTTGTTTCTAAATAATTTTTAAAACTTTTTAAATCATTACTTTTAATATTAGAAAAAATTGAAGACATATATTGTTTTTCTGTTACTATGTCACTATTCTTATCATAATTACCTTCTTCACTTACCATTGATAATAAAAGTGATGTCATGTCTGCAGTTTCTGATGTTATTGTAAGTGGATATGAAGAAAGTGTATCTTCTTGAATTTTATCTATATAATTTTGAAATCCTGTAGATAATGATAAGATTAAAGCTATTCCAATTATACCTATTGAACTAGCAAAAGACACTAATAAAGTTCTTTTTTTCTTTATCATTAGATTATTAAAAGATAGTCCTAATGCTGTTTTAAATGACATATATGTTTTTTTAGATTTTTCTTTACTTGATATATTTTTCTCTTTTAACTTGTCATCATAAGGATTAGTATCTCCCTCAATTTTTCCATCTTTTAACTTAATAATTCTAGTAGAATATTTGCGTGCAAGCTCTGGGTTATGAGTTACCATAATAACTAATTTATCTTTAGAAACACGTTTTAATAATTCCATTATTTGAGTACTAGTTTGAGAGTCTAATGCTCCAGTAGGTTCATCAGCCAATAATATATCCGGGTCATTTACGAGCGCTCTTGCGATTGCAACTCTTTGCATTTGACCACCTGATAATTGATTTGGTTTTTTATAAGCATGTTCTTCAAGTCCTACTTCTTTTAATACTTTTTTTGCTCTTGCTTCTCTTTCTACTGCTGATACACCAGATAGCGTAAGAGCAAGTTCAACGTTACTCAAAACAGATTGATGAGATATTAAATTATAATTTTGAAAAACAAAACCAATGCGATGATTACGATAAGAATCCCAATCTCTATCATTATATTTTTTAGTACTTATTTCATTAATGACTAGGTCTCCTGAATTATACTTATCAAGTCCTCCAATTATATTAAGCAGTGTTGTTTTTCCAGAACCAGAAGGACCTAAAATACATGCGAATTCACATTTTCTAAAATTAATAGAAATATCATTTAAAGCTATTTGCTTTAAACTTTCAGTTTCATATATTTTTTTTATTTTCTTTATTTCTAACATTTTTATTTCCTTCTTCCAATTTATATAATAATATAATACTTTTCACATTAATTTTCAACCTTTATTCCACATTTAATAATATTATATTTATTATTAAAAATAACCCAAGTTTAAAAACTAGAGTTACTTTTTTTGTAATTTTTATAATTTCTTTTTTTCTTGTTATAATTAGGTGTATTTTTATTACTTTTTTTAGAAAAATTATTACTTTTTCTGTTATTACTACTGTTTCTATTGTTTGTGTTTATCTCAGATAATACCATTGGATATTTAGTATTTTTAATTTCTTCTATTTTTTTACCAATTAACTTCTCTATATCACGCAAATAAGTTAGTTCTGCGCTTGAGCATAAAGTTATAGCTTTTCCGTTTTTTCCTGCCCTTGCAGTTCTTCCAATACGATGTACATAAGTTTCTGCTTTTTCAGGAAGGTCAAAGTTAATAACTAGATTTAAATCATTAATATCTATTCCTCTAGATGCGATATCAGTAGCTATCATTACCTTAGTGGCACCTGTTTTAAAGTCTTTTAGTGCTCTTGTTCTATTTGATTGAGTTTTATTTCCATGAATTACACTTACTCTTACACCAAACTCACTAAGTTTCTTTTCCAAGTTATTAGCGCCATGTTTTGTTCTTGTAAATATTAATACTGATGGCTTATCTTTAGTAGATATTAAATCTAATAAAAGTGGTACTTTATTGTTTTTATCAACATAATATAATTCTTGACAAATATTATCTGCAGTTACTTCATCAGTTTTGGTTTTGATAAGTACTGGGTCTTTCATAAACTCACGAGCCAACTCTTTAATTTCGTTAGGCATGGTAGCAGAAAATAATAGTGTTTGTCTTTTCTTGGATGGAATACATTTTATTATAGACTTTATATCTTTAATAAACCCCATATCTAACATAGTATCCGCTTCATCTAATACTAACATCTCAACATTATCAAGATTTGCTTTTTTTTGATTTATTAAATCAAGTAGTCTTCCAGGAGTTGCAACTAAAATATCTACTCCATTTTTTAATACTCTTATTTGAGAATTAATATTAACTCCACCTAAAACAACACTACATTTAAAATTAGTGTTTTTAATATACAATAAAATATTATCTCTTATTTGTACAGCTAGTTCTCTTGTTGGCGTTAAAATAAGAGTTTTAATTTTCTTGTCACTCTTATATTCTCTTAACATTATATCAATAAGTGGAAGTGCAAATGCAGCTGTTTTACCAGTACCAGTTTGAGCAAGTCCAATAATATCTTTTTTATCAAGTATTTGTGGTATGGCTAACTCTTGAATAGGTGTCCCATCTTCGTACCCCATAGTTTTAATCGCACTTAGTATATTTTTTGATAAGTGCATTTTTTCGAATTTCATAATTTTCCCCTTTTCACGAACTCATTAATTATAACATACAAAACCAAAATAACCTAACTTTATTTTTAATTTATGAAAAAAGAACACTTTCATGTTCTTTTAATAGAAAACTAACTTTTTAGAAGTTTACCCTAACAATGTAAAAGAAATTCCTGAACTATCATCATCAACATTAATTGAAAATAATATTGTTTTACCATCATAGTCATATATCCACATTGTTTGATATAAGCCCATTAAATCTGTTAGTTTTGATTCTGCGAAAGAAGCAAAAGTATCATATTTGTCTTTTTTAACCATTCCTGTGTAATCTTCGTTCATTCCGTATGAGTATACTCCATCTTGTGATATTAAAAGAGCTTTATTAAAATATGACTCGATAATTTCTTTTCCATTTTCTCCATTACTTACAGTATAATCAATTGTTAAATTGTTAACTTTATTTGGACTTTTTGCTTCAACTAATGTCCAACCTATATGAGTATCAATATCCATACCAAATACGTTTTTGGCAACTTTAACATAATTACTTTCAGTAACATTTTTTAAATTATCTCCAGCACCTTCAGTAGCACCTTGATATTCTCCGTTAGTGTTCCCTCCATTCTTAGAATTCTTTTCATCGCACCCAGTTAAAGTAAAAGCAAATAAGAATACTAACGACATACTTAAAACGATTTTTAAAATCTTTCTCATTTTTCCTCCTTCTTAATTCAATTATAATATTCTTATATAAAAAAATATACTACCCAATAAGGGTAGTTTTTAAAAAAATATGTTTAATTATTTAATATCTTACTCATCTAATTCAATACCGTCTATACAATTATTATATATCCACTCTTTAATATCTTCCATATCATTTTTTTCATAGAATTTAATTAACTTCGTAAAGAATGTTGCTTGATTTTCTTTAGATATAGTAATTATTCCACAACCATTATCTATCATTAATTTA
>CAYXHQ010000052.1:0-7083 GCA_964465245.1 uncultured Muribaculaceae bacterium
CTTCATCGTTTGCTAAAACGGTACCTAATTCTTCACACCAATTAACTGGCATATCAACATACGTAGCATATCCACTTTCATATAATTTTTTGAATATCCATTGTGTCCATTTATAATAATTAGGGTCTGAAGTAGATACTTCTTTAGACCAGTCATAACTAAATCCTAACATTTTAAGTTGACCTCTAAATGTTTCAATATTTTCATTTGTAAATGTTGACGGGTGGCGCCCTGTTTTAATTGCAAATTGTTCTGCAGGCAAACCAAAAGAATCAAATCCCATAGGATGAAGCACATTAAATCCTTGCATTCTTTTCATTCTAGACACCACGTCTGTTGCTGTATAACCTTCTGGGTGTCCTGCGTGAAGTCCTACACCAGAGGGGTACGGAAACATATCTAAGCAATAAAACTTAGGCTTAGAAAAATCTTTAGTATCTGTTTTAAAAGATTCATGTTCATCCCAATAACTTTGCCATTTTTTTTCTATTTTTTTATGATCGTACATACTATTCACTTCCTTACAAATAAAAACATTTCATGTTATAAATTATAATACATAATACAGATAAAAGCAAAAGAAACTAAATATTTTATTTGACGAATTTTAGTGATTTTTACAATTTTCTACATTTTTTATAAAAAAAGTGTTGACATTGTAAAAACGTTATGGTATCTTTTAATTAGTCTAGATGCTATAACTATATATAATTATTTAAATATATCAATATTTAAGTTAAAAATAGTTTAATGCCAGAACTAATTAAAAGTATTTTCAAGCATAACGCTTTGTTAATATTTATAATTAATCCATTATCTAATAGACTATCTAACTAAACCTTAGATGAGAGAGATACTCGTAATAATGGAACAATACAAACTAAATCTGGTAAATTTAGTGTTGAATGTTTAACAGAATATCATTATATTTTATATAATGGGAATATGTTAAAACTATATTACCGTATTGTATTAGTAAAAAACTCAGTAGTTCGTAATTATTACCAAAATTATGATCATTACTTTGAAAAAAAGAAATCAAATGAAATATTTTGATTTCTTTTTTTGGTTTAATTATTTTTCATCTTTTTTCTAAATAGAATAATTGAAAATACATAGATAACTAAAGAATATATAATTACTATTATAAAATTTTTAGTTATATTTGAACCTATTCCATTAACCATATACTTTATAATATTCACTGAGTGATAAAATGGTAGAACATTTGATATTGTTTTAAATACCCCGCCAATCATATCTACGTCAAACCACATTCCACTTGTAAATGCCATTACTTGTATAATTATTGATGACACTCCACCAACTTGTTTATCTGTACATAGTGTCCCTATTAAAAATCCAAGTCCTACAAATAATAAAGATACAGGTAATAAGGATACAAATAATAGCAATAAATTTCCTTCAATTGTAAGACCAAAAAGGAGTGAAACTAATATACAAAGCACACTTTGAATAAGTGCGATTAAAAGTAAAGGCAAGGTATATCCAATTATAAAATCTTTTGGTTTCATAGGGGATGCATAAAGTCTAATTAAAAACGAACTTACTCTATCATTTGCGATTAACATTGCCGCAAATAAAGTGATAAATGAAAAACTAAATACTATTATGCCAGGTGCAAAAACGTTTATTTTAAATATATCTACATTTACACTTTTTTGCATGACTGAGATTATAGTTAAAAGTACAAGAGGAAGCCCTATACAAAATACTAAACTAAGAGGATCTTTAACTAATTCTTTTATATTTCTTTTTGTAAATATTAATGATTTCATTCTTGGCCCTCCACAGTTACTTTTATAAATGCTTCTTCCATATTTTTAGTTTTAGTACTTTTCATAATTTCTTTAGGAGTGCCCAGTAAAAGTAACTTACCATTTTTCATGATGCCTATTCTATCAGATAAAGCTTCTGCTTCTTCCATATAGTGGGTGGTTAAAATTATGGTAATATGTTCTTTTAACATCTCAATTTCTTTCCATAATTCTCTTCTAGCAATTACATCAAGTCCAAGTGTTGGTTCATCTAAAAACAGCACTTTAGGTTCACTTATTAAAGCCATTGCAATACTTAATCTTCTTTTATAACCACCAGATAATTTCTTGGTATTTTTATATTTAACACTAGTTAAATTTAAATCTTTTAATAATTTATCAATTTTTTCTTTCTTATTTTTTATTCCATATATATCAGCGATAAAATTAAGATTTTCTATTACATTAAGTTTATCAGATATTGCAGTTTCTTGAGGAGATAAGTTTATCATTTCTTTTACTTTTATAGGTTCTTTAATTATACTGTTACCAAATATTTTAGCATCTCCACTTGTAGGAGAAGTCAAACCACAAATCATTTTTATTGTTGTTGTTTTGCCGGCACCATTAACACCTAAAAGCGAAAAAAGTTCTCCTTCTTTTATTTCTAAATTTAAATTATCTACTGCGATGCAGTCTTTGTATTCTTTCCTAAGACTAATAATATCTATTGCATTCATTTATTATCCCTCATTATATCTTCTAACATTACTCCAACTACTTTTTCAAATTCTTCAGTTTTCATAATAGCAATTCCTTTTTTCTCATCACCTAAAATTATTAAACTATCTGAGGGTTTAATGTCAAACATTTTTCTAGCTTCATTAGGTATTACAATTTGACCTTTTTCTCCTACTTTCACTACTCCAAATATATGTTTTCCTTTTGGTGCCATATTTCCTCCTTCAAACAAAAAGTATAACTTTTCATACTTGTTATACTTATTATATTATCACTTTATAGTACCTGTGTCAAATTATTTATCTCTTTTTTACTCTTATTAACGACTATTAAATCAGTAGTTAGAAGTACGCCAGCTATACTTAATGCATTTTTTAACGCTTCTATTAATACACGAGTTGAATCAATTATTCCGCATGAAGTCATATCCACAATTTTACCACTGGAAGCATCATATCCAATATTACTGTTTTTATTTTTAAGTTCTTTAATTATGCTAACTTCATCTAATCCACAATTCCTAATAATTTGTTTCATTGGTTCTTTTAATGAAACCTTTAATATAGCATCGCCTAGTGTATTACTGTTAAGTATTTGTGATATGTTATAAAGTTCTAACCCTCCACCTTTTGAGTATCCGTATTTTAAAGCCACTTTAGAAGACTCCACAGCATCTTCTATTTTCATTTTATTAAGTATCATCTCGGCATGTGTCTTGCCACCTGCGTATATATAAGCTATTCCACAAGACAAACTGGCAAGTCTACTCTCTAGCACTTCTTTGTCAAACGAATCTTCACATTCATTTATTTTCTTCTTAATTGTTTCTTTTCTTTTATCTATATTTTTTTCTTCCATACTTCCATATATTATTGTTTTATCATTTGTTATTTTAGAAGACAAAGATACACCCAAATCTTTAAGTGCTACATTCTCTAAATTTTTATTATATTTTGAACTTATCAAAGTAGAACCAGTATAAATACATATATCTTCTAATATATCTATTTTTTTCTCAGAATAGTTAGGCGCAGTAATACATACTATATTTAAAAGATTATTTGTTTTGTTAATAACTACTCCTTCTATTACTTCTTCACTAAAGTCATCTGCGATTATTATCAAATTCTTTTTTTCTTTTTTTATAATGTTAATAACACACTCTAATTCACTCAAGTATTCTATTCTTTTGTCTGTTATTAAATATAGCGGATTATCAATTATTTCTTCTTTTTCTCTTTCTTTAATCATATATGAAGAAGAAACTCCAGAATTAAGTACCATACCATTTTCAATTTTTAGCGAAGTTTCTTCATTCTTTGTTTCTTCTATAAATATTATTCCATTTTCTCCTACACTTTCATAAGCTTCTTTTATAATTGAGCCAATTAAACCATCTCCAGAAGAAACAGTAGCAATACGCTCTATATCTTTATATTCAGTTTTAATGCTATTTTTCATTAAATATTTGCATACCTCATCCACTTCTTTTTGTAAAGAATTTATAATTATGTATGGACTCACACCTTTTTCCATTTGCTTTAAACTTTCTTTATAAATAGAGTTCAATAATACTAAAGAAGTAGTTGTGCCATCTCCTACTTTCTCACAAGTTTTAATAGATGTTTCTTTTATTATATTAGCAATTACATTTGCGGCTCCATCATATTCAATGCTTGATGCAATAGTTACTCCATCATTAGTAATAAACGGATCTGTACAGTCAGGCGCGATTAGAGCATTTCTTCCTTTTGGTCCTAAAGTAACACTAACAGAATCACAAAAATCCATTACTGTATTTGTAATTATTTTTCTTGCTTCTAATCCTTTAATAACTTCATTATTCATCCTTTACCTCACTCATATATTTCCAATATTTTTTAGGCATAAAATTCCTTTGACATCTATAGTTTTTTCTTTCCTTAATCGCAATACTTTCAAAAAATGATTTCCATAGTTCTTGATATTTCTTTTCTTCTGCGCTTTCTTTTAACTTGCTAAAATCTATACTTTTATTATCTATTATTTTTAATTCTTTCTTATTATATATAGCAATTTTTTCACGGTCATTATCTTTAATAATCCATAAATTATTTTTAAGTCTTTTTGTGAAATGTGAAGAAACGATTTCTAACACATCATTAGTAGGAGCAATCTCGGCATAAAGAATCTCATTATTAAAAGATTTAAACCTAACAAACCCTTTCATTCTGTGTGCTTCTCTCCTTACTCTTTTACATATATTATTAATGTTGACAACTGTATCTTTGTTATACATATAGGCCGCATTTTTACCATATTTAAATCCTAACAATATATAGTCAAGTATTATTATTTCTTTATTTTTAACATTTGATAAAAATGCATTATAAGAGTTGTATAGTATTAAATCAGATACTTTTTTAGAAATCAAACTAAGCATTTTGTCAGACTTATTATAGTCGGTATTCACGAAATCACATGTTTCAAATAAATTAGACTTATGCAACTTTTCACTTATTATATTTTGAGGTATTACTTTTGTTTTTAATGCATCATATACTATTGTTAATAATCCTTCAAAACTTCCATCATATAGATATGTAATATTATCCATTTGTACCTCCAAATAAAGACATTTGTTTAAAACCTATTTTAGGTTCATTTATTTTTAACAATTCTTTTTCTATATAGTTTCTATTAAAGAAACCACTTCCCGTATAATATACTCCATCACACAAGATAAAGTATTTCGCACGTTTTAATACTACACCTATTCTTTTTAAACTTTCAAAACTAAGTTTTCCTTTTTTTCTGTAAGCTATAATTTTTTTAGCGCTTGTTACTCCAAGTCCTGGTATTTTGAGCAAAGTTAAGTAATCAGCTTTATTTATTTCAATAGGAAATAAATTAATATTTCTAAGAGCCCACTCTACTTTAGGATCTAAGTATTCACTAAAATTTGGATTATTCTGGTCTAATAAATCATTTACTTTAAATCCATAAAATCTAAGTAACCAATCTGCTTGATAAAGTCTATTTTCACGTTTTAAAGGAGGAGCGTCAATTGTAGGCAACAAATTATCTTTATTAACAGGGACATATGCTGAATAATATACTCTTTTAAGTTTATTTTCTTTATATAAAGATTCTGTTAAACTCATTATTTTATAATCAGTCTCTTTCGTAGCCCCCACAATAAGTTGTGTAGTTTGTCCTGCAGGAGAAAACTTATTATTCTTTTTATTTGTAATTAGGTTCATAGTACTCTTTATATTATCTTTATTTTTTTGTGGTGCTAAAAGCTGCAAGCTTTCCTTTGATGGTAGCTCTACATTTGTACTAAGTCTATCTACTAAAAGCCCTAATTCTTCTATTAAATTTTTATCACATCCAGGAATTATTTTAGAATGAATATATCCGTTGAATTTATATTTATATCTTAATAACTTAATTGTTTTTATGATTAGTTCCATTGTATAATTAGGGCTTTTAATTATTGCCGAACTTAAAAATAAACCTTCTATATAGTTTCTTTTATAAAAATTCATTGTCAAACTAGCAACCTCTTCTTCGGTAAATATTGCTCTTTTTACATCGTTGCTTTTTCTATTTATACAGTACTTACAGTCATATATGCAAGAATTTGTAAATAATATTTTTAAAAGAGATACACATCTTCCATCACTAGTAAAACTATGACATATACCAGAGTATGCGGCATTACCTATACCACCATTATTTGTTCTTTTAGATCCACTTGAACTACAAGATGCATCATACTTTGCTGCATCAGATAATATTTCTAATTTTTCTTTTAGTTCCATAATACCACCTAAGTTAACTATATCATATTCATTTCAAAATAGCAAACATTTGTTTTATTTATGTAGAATTATTATTTGACAAATCAAATGACATATTCTACATTTCATTTAATTTGTAAATTATATTTTCTTTTATATAAAAGAAAAGCACTTTTACGTGCTTCCTATTTTATAATTTTAATTTTATTTACAAATGGTATTTCTTTTTCTTCGCCTTTTATTACATTAGATATTCCTATAATAGATAATGTTATTACAAATAAACCAGCTAAAGAAAGAAACAAATAAATATACCATGGTGTTACAGTACTCACATACCATCTACCTGTATACACAGGAATTCTTACTAGAATTAATAAATTATATAATATTGAATATCCCACCCATATTAGTAACAAATTCATTCCTTGGCGTGCGTGAAATTTTACAAATTTTGTATTAGGTCCCCAAATATAAGGAATAAATGCAAGTATCCCTAAATATGATAAAACTGCCATACCTTTTGTTTCATCAATTCCTTTTTCTGGTTCTATACTTTCTTTTACACTTTCTTTTTTATTGCCTTTTACTGCTTTTTTGCCACAAGAAGAACAATACTTATCTTCTTTATCTAATTTGTTTCCACAATTTGTACAATACATAATTTACCTCCAACTAATCAATTTTATCACATATTTATGAAAATGATGTGAAATTTATCTTAATTTTATCATATCAATTAATACATTATATAATCTATATGTTTCCCATTCACTTTT
>CAYXHQ010000053.1:0-5406 GCA_964465245.1 uncultured Muribaculaceae bacterium
GTTTACCATTTTCATCTGGCATCATTTGAGTTGCCTTCCATAAACCATCTTCATCTATTTCCCATTCATCCCAAATATGGTTGTTTCTTTCCTGTAGCCATCTTACATCATTACTCTGTGCTTGATATATCCATAAAAGTTCTGTAATTGCATTCTTAAAAAATAATTGTTTCGTTGTTAAAATTGGAAACTCCTTACCTAAATCAAAATTCAAAGTGTATGACGGTATTTTTATAGTATTAGTTCCAGTTCTATTTTCTACTTCTATTCCTTTATTTAGTATTTCTTTACATAATTTTAAATATTCTTTGTCCCAAGCAGCCATAATAAAAAAATCTCCTTCTTCACTTTTACCCTAATCGTTCTTTTTACTACATTAAGTATAAAATAAAAAGACTATTATTTCAACAATCTTTTTCTAACTTCTAACCAATTATCCATTCTCTCTACGTTTTCACGTTTTAGTTCACTTTCACTTATATCCATATTATGATATGCACTAAAAAGCAGTTTTGTTTTTGCATTACACAAGTGTGATATTTTGTCATCAATTGCGATGTCAGGGTTTACTATATCTTTTACTGCGGTGAACACAAAGTGAGATGGGTCTATAGAAGGAAGTTCTCTACATAAGAAATTAAACTTGTTTTTAAGATTTTCTCCACATTTTCTTTTAATCTCTGGAATAATATAATCTGTTACTAAAATAACTCTATATACTTCATTTAATTCTTCAATTACTTCTTTCGCATTAGGTAACATATATGTGTGACTATAAATATTTGCATACGATACATAATCAAAAAAATCATCTTTCAAACCATCGGGTATTACATCTTGCATATAATAATTTTTAAAGTCTTCTTCTTTATAATCATGTTTTAAATTGTTTAAACTTAAAAATTCATTAATTACATATAAGAGTCCTCCTCTTGAGAAACAATCATCTTGATCTATCATTAGTAACTTTTTATCCGTTTTTTTCAATTAAACTCTCCCCTGTCATTTCCTCTGGTTTTTTTATTTCATACATATCTATAACTGTAGGAATTATATCTTTTAGTCCTCCGCCACTTTTTAATTTGAATTTATTATCACATATAATGAATGGTACTTTATTAGTTGTATGACTTGTTACTGGATTACCATTTACATCTATCATGTATTCTGCGTTACCATGATCTGCAGTTATTACAAGTTCATAAAAATTTTCTTTTGCTTTTTCTTCAATTTTACCTACACAAAAGTCAACTAATTCTATTGCATCAATTGCTGCCCCTATTTTTCCTGTGTGTCCAACCATATCTGGGTTTGCGAAGTTTATTAATATAAAGTCATAATCTTCATCTATTGCTTTTAACACTTCTCCTGTAACCTCACCGGCACTCATCTCAGGTTTCATATCATATGTTGGTACAGAAGGACTTGGAACTAAAACTTTACTATAACTTTTATCAGTTATTTCTTTTTCTCCATCAAAGAAATAAGTTACATGATTATATTTTTCAGTTTCTGCGATTCTTATTTGTTTAAAATCTAAATTTAATAAATATTCTCCAAAAGTATTTTTAATTTCTTCTCTTTCATAAGCAAAAGGAACATTTTTATGTATTTTAAAAATTGAAGCAAATTTTACATTTCTAAATTTTGTTGTTTCAAATACCCTAAATCCAGGGTCAGTAAATGCATCAATTAATTGTTTCATCCTTTCAGGTCTAAAGTTTATAAATAAAACTCCATCATTTTCTTTAATTTTAGAGCCACCTTCAATTATGCAAGGATTTACAAATTCATCAGTTATATTACTTTTATAATGTGCATCCATACAGTTTGCAGCACTTTTAAATTGATTACCTCTTCCGTATACCATTGCAGCGTATGCTTTAGCAGTTCTATCCCACTTATTATCTCTATCCATCGCATAATATCTTCCACAAAGTGTTGATATAGTACCTAGATTAAGTGAAGATGCTTTTTCCATAAATGACTCAATAAATGCTTTAGCACTCTTTGGTGGTGTATCTCTTCCATCAGTTATAAAATGAAAACAAACATTTTTTACTTTTCTTAATTTTGCCAAAGCCAAAGCTGCATAAAAGTGATTTGAACTAGAGTGTACTCCACCATTTGATAAAAGTCCAACTAAATGAAGTGTGCTTTTATTTTCATTTACATGTGCGATTAAATCCTCAAGAGTATCATTATCAAAAAATTCTTTAGATTTAATTTTATCATTTATTAAAGATAAAGATTGTTTAGTAACTCTTCCGCTTCCAATAGTCATATGTCCTACTTCACTGTTACCCATTTGTCCTTTAGGAAGACCAACAGCTTCCCCACTAGCATCAAGTTCAGTACAAGGATAATCATTCATAATCCTGTCCATTACAGGTGTTTTAGCACGCGAAACTGCATTACCTTCGTAATCTTTATATATTCCAAATCCATCTAATATTAATAAAATTATTTTTTTCATACATACCTTCTTTGCTTAAGTTATTCTAACATAATCTAATTATTTTTACAATTGATGAGATTTCATTTCTTCTGCTTCAAAATATGCAAATCTTTTTTTCTTTTCTTCTTCAGCCAATATTTGCGATAAATATGTGTATCCATTTCTTAATTCTTCTTCACTTGTTAAATATACTTCGATATTTTTATCTTTTCTAAAGCGCTCTATTATTCTTTTTCTTAAACCCGATATTTCTTCTGCAAGCATCTGTCTTGTTTTTAGAGTTTCATTTGCATGCTCTTCTTCTCTTTGAAGTGCATTAATCTTTGTTCTTTTCTTAGCAATAGAGTATTTTACCAATCTATTTTTAATAATACTTTCTAATTCACTATTGTATTCCCGCTCTTTCATACTTTTTAATTTACAAGCATTTTTTATTATATAACTAAAAGAAACTTCAACATCATATATTAAGTAGTTATAAAATGAATATAATTCTTTGTTATCTATATTTTCATCTCTTGAACTCAATAACTCTAACAAATCTTTTTTACTTCCATTAATATTATATTCATGCAGTAGTACCATATATGACTTTGAGTCTTCAAGTAAGCTTTTTAATAACTTTCCTTTTTTACCAATTACACTTTCAAATAATAAATTAAAGTTAACTATATCTAAGTGCTCTTTTAAAGATGGCTTTAGTCTTTCGGTTGTGTCTATTGAAGTTTTTCTACTTCGCTTTTTTATATCTTCTTTAACTACATTTTTTGCCTTTTCTACACTTACAGGAGAAAACTCGTGAATAAACTTTATAACTTCTTCACTTGAACTATATATTGCATCTTTTTCATATGAAATATCATCATAATTATCATTATAATATGAATAACCTAATAATTTTTTAAGCATCTTATCTTTAGCAAAGTTTAATTGACTTACGTTCACTTTACTACTATTTATTTGCTTATAATGCCTAAGTTCATGGAAAAAAGATCTAAAATTTTGTATCATTTCTGTTGAGTTTGTATTATTTTTATCAAATATGATAGCATTATTTTCTTCACTAAAAGATGCAGCTCTTTTAACATTATCACCATTAATTCTAAAAAGTAAATCTAAATTTATATTTTCAGAGTTTAATACCTCTTCACATTTTGATTTAAAAATATTTTTATATATTTGAAAATTAATATCATAATTATTCTCTAAAATATTCTTAAGTAAGTAATTAAGATAAATCTTTTTTTCATTTTCTTTGATACTATCACAACAAAACAAATACCCTAATTCTTCTGTTTCTTTTAAACTTAAAGTTCCATTATTTTCTAACTTATTTTTATAAAAGTTTAATAGTTGCTTTTCCCTTATTTCATTAAATTCTATAGTAGATGAAAAATTATTTTTATAACTCCCTAACATTTTTAGTATTTTTGATTTTTTTGTATATAGTTCTTTTTTTTGAGAGTCTCCACTAGACTTAAGAGCAAGTGAATCATAATGAGTAGCTAGTTCACATAAAGTTTCAGTAATCTTATCAAATTCTATTAAATATGGTTTGCTTACGCATTCACTTCTTATAAATTTATTTGCAAAATCTAATATATAATCTATTTTAAAATTATTATTTTGAATATTTCTTTTTATTTCTTTTTCTATATATTTATAAAGTAAACTGTAATATTCATCTTTTGGAGTAACACCAAAAATATCTTTGTTATTATCAAAGTCATTAAACTTATTTTGAAGATTAGTGTCTGTTATTAACTGGTTTATAATCTCATCAATATTCATAGTATCCCTCTATTATAATATACCATAATTTTTTAAGTTTCACATCTCTTTTACTATTAAAACATATAAAAAGTTAATAACTTGTATTAACTTTATTTAACACGCAACATATCTAATCTTAATTTATCAGCAATTGTTACAATAAATTCTGAATTAGTTGGTTTTGCTCTATCAATATCTACACTATGACCAAATATTTCTTCCATTAAGTCCCAGTCACCTCTATTCCAACTTACTTCAATTGCGTGTCTTATCGCACGTTCTACTCTAGACATAGAGGTATCAAATTTCTTACCCACTAAAGGATATAATTCTTTCGTAATCCCACCTATTAAACTTGGATTTTCATATACCATTGAAATAGCTTCTCTAATATAACTATAACCTTTTATGTGCGATGGAATACCTAGAGAATGCAGTAACTTTGTAATAGATATTTGTATGTTATTTTCATGTAAGTTAATAACACTTCCCTTTTTATCTTTATTTTTAGTAATATCAAGTATCTTTTTCTCTAAATCTATTAAATCAAATGGTTTTAATACAAAATATTTAACTCCATATTCACTAATATTTCTAATAGTTTCTTGTTCATTAAAAGATGTTACTACTATTACATTATTATGAATATTATCATTTTTCATGCTTTCAAGAACATATATTCCATCTTTCTTTGGCATTATAAGATCAAGCAGTATCACATCTATTTCATCATTATATTCTTTAATTAGTTTATATGCTTCATCTCCATTATGAGCAGTAAAATTTACTTCAATTTCTTTGTTATCAGAAAAATACTCTTCTATCATTCCTACTAATGCTTTGTTATCATCTACTACTAAAACTCTTTTCTTCATAAATTTTCCTTCCTATCATAAAAATATTATAACTCTTACATTATAATATTTGCCATAGGAGTAATTAGGAACTTTTGTCTAAAATTGTCGAATTTTAGCATAATTTGTCGATTATTTTTTTTATATACTCAATATCAGTACTAGATGCACCGATGCCTACTCCATCACATACATCTAGTATTTTAGTTATATTTTCAGTATCAACTAACCCTGCGTAATATACGTCTATATCTAATTTATATTTACTTATAAAGTATTCTTTAATATCAACAACAGTTTTTCTAATTACATTAATATCAG
>CAYXHQ010000053.1:5506-6928 GCA_964465245.1 uncultured Muribaculaceae bacterium
CCAATATATTTTAAGCTTTCTAAATTTACTTCTCCTGTATATTCACCATATTCATATGAATAAAAGTTTTGAGTACCAATATCTAGGTTACTATTTTTAAAAAGACTTAAATAAATAATAGAGGGAAAAAGTACAACACACCCATTATTAATGGATTCAAGTTCATTTTTATACTTTAGTATTTCATCATAATTAAGATAACTCTTATGATTTAATATTAACTTTTTCATTTTAGTACCTCTAGACATTCAAACTTTTTACCTTCCAAATATTCCAAAGTAGAGCCACCCCCAGTTGATATATAATAAAAGTCTAAATTATATTTTTTGCAAGCTGATCCTGTATCTCCACCAGCGATTAAAGTTTTAATGTTATTATTATTTAAATAGAAAAGTATTTCTTTAGTTCCTTTTTCATAATTCATATCTTCAAACTTTCCAAGTGGACCATTCCACACTACAAAATCATCTTTATTAATTAAAGATTTATAATGTTCTATAGTTTTAGGACCAACGTCAAATCCGATTACCTCATCATTAAGTTTGTCTATATCAAAAAGTCCATTATCAGTGACTATATCAAGGGGTAACATAATTTTACTTTTATATTTATCCATAAGTACTTTACAATATTCTAATCTTTCATTGTCAACTATGCTTTTTCCAATATTGTACCCTAAAGACTTAAGAAAAGTAAAACACATGCCACCTCCAAGTAAAATATATTTACTGTTCTTTACTAAATTTTCTATAACGCCAATTTTTGTTTCTACTTTAGACCCACCAAGAATTAATATTTTTTCTTCATTGTTAATAACTTCATTTAACTTTTCAAGTTCTTTGTCTACTAAAAATCCAGTAGTACCACCAATAATAGAAGGAATGCCATAAGTTGAAGCATGGCGTCTATGAATACTGCCAAATGCATCCATTACATATGTATCTACTAAACTTGCCCAATACTTACTTAAGCTCTCATCACATTCACTTTCTAACTTGTTAGGAATATCTTCATATCTAGTATTCTCAATTAAAAGAATATCTCCATCGTCAAGTAATTCAATCATATTCTCTAGTTCAATACCACGAGTATACGTACTAAATTTTACTTCTCTTCCTATTAAATTACTTAAGACTCTAACAACTGGATATAAAGAATTATTAACTTTATCTTCTTCACTCTTTATTTTTCCAAAATGACTCATTATAATAATTTTAGCATCACTTTCTATTAAATAGTTTATAGTTTCTAAACTTTCTTTAATTCTATTATCATCTTCAACTACCCCATTATTAATTGGAACATTATAGTCTACTCTTACAATTACTTTTTTTCCTTTGTAAAATAATTTTTCCTTAAGCATATTATCCACCTCTACCCTTATTATAAAACAAAAAAGAATAAATATATATTTTTATTCTT
>CAYXHQ010000054.1:0-6785 GCA_964465245.1 uncultured Muribaculaceae bacterium
TATTTACTTCTCTTTGATTTTTTGCAAGTTTATATACATTAATTACTTCTGTTCTAAATGCTGACTCTCTCATTTTATTAACAGCTTTAATTACACCTATAGTCAAAAAAGTAACAATTATACCTAATAATGCTATTACTGCTAAAAGTTCGATTAATGTAAATCCTTTATTTTTATTACTCATAGAAAAACCTCTCTATTCTTAACACTATAATTTTAACATAAAAATAAGATTATAACAATTATAATGTTTTTGCTTTTTATCGCCATTTTAATGGCTAAAGAAATATTCATTAAATACATATTATTATATTAATAGTGAGTTATATAAAATATAACCATTGATAATACTGTTACAAATGATAGGTACAACCATGAAATGAGAAGATAAAAGGAAAGCAATTATTTATTACCTTTCCTCTTTCTTTTTTAAAATTTTACCTACTATTTCATAAAGCGAATAAGTAAGTACAAATAGAATTACAAATCCAACTAACATTTTCCAAACATATTTTTCAATATTCATTACTACTGTAAATGTAAATGATATTATAAATGAATTTAAGAGTGCTACTAACATTTTCACAGTTTTATATTTAGTTACTCTCATATCGAGATCAAACCTTCTAACTAAATAACTGATTTCTAATTGCTTTTTGCCTTCAGTATATTCACGTCTACGCCTATTTATAAATATTATGTATACTAAAAATATAATAGCAAAGCAAGCTCCAAAGTATATTAAATCTATTAAAAATTTATCCATAACGCACCTCTTAATACCATTTTATTAAATATCAGCAATATATTCAAGAAGACGTAAAAACATTTTAATAAATACAGTAGGTAATCCATCTCTTTTAAGCCTTTTAATCTCGATTCTTTTCTTTTTAATCGGGTGATCACTAAATATTATATTAGCAAGTTTTACTTTTAAATCAGTTTCTATCATTAAATCAGATATAATAGAGTCTAAATCTTCATTTATTACTCTTAATGCTTCTATTTCTAAAGATTCACCTACACATTTTATTTGAATTTTACTTAATGATGAGACTTTATTTATTTTAATTATGTAGTCATTTTCATCTTTTTGTACTGCGAAAGGAACTATGTTTCCATCAACAGAAACGCTAACCTTATCAGGCACTCTAGTATTTCTAAATTTAAATGTATAATTTCTTTGAAGTGGAACAATTCCCTTTTGACCAGAGATTGGAGACAATTTTACCTCATAACCTTCGTCACTTATATCATAATTTATTTCTGTTAAAAAGTGATTTTTTATTTTATAAGAAGAAGATACCCCATCATCTTCATATACTTGATATTTATTGTTTCTGCCTGGGAATAAATGTATTTCTAAAGATTCAGGAGAAGCAGAATTATTAATATTGTTTGTATCTATTCCACCCATTACTATTATTGCCCCACTTTTAGCAAATACAGGATAGTCTTCATCTTTATAGAATGTTACATATCTTTTTCCGCCCGGAAATTTTTTACCTGTTTTAAAGTCATACCAACTTCCACCCGGTAAAAATAATCTATGTACTACCCTATTCATTATAGCATCTTTCGCATCAGTTATAGGACTTACTAAAAGCTCACTTCCAAAGAAATATTCATTTCTATATGATGGCTCATCAATAAGCTCTGGGAATCTATAATATAAAGGTTGTATTAAAGGTGAACCAGTTTTGTGATATTTGTATGCTTCAGAATATATGTATGGAATTAATTTATGACGAGTAATCATATAATCTTTTACTACTTTAAATGTTTTTACATCCCATTTCCAAGGTTCTCTTTTATAATATCTTCCAGATGCTGAACTTAATCTAAATATCGGACTATATACTCCCATTTGAACGTATCTCATGTAAAGTTCTGAGTCTTCAATTCCATTTTTATATCCGCCAATATCATGACTCCACCAAGACATACCTATATTTGAAGAAAGCGCATTATATTGAGGTAACATTTTTAAAGTTTTCCAATTAACTAAAGTTTCTCCTGAATAATGAACTGGATACATATGTGAAGAGATTCCCGGATTTCTAGTAAATGTCATGCCTCTTTTTGACATATCTTTTCCATAATTTGTATAAATATAATGATTTAATAAATAAAGGCGTGTTAAATCCTTACTATAATCATTTACACCAAAGAAATCTACTCCCATATCAAGAAGTGGATTTATTATACTTTTCATAAGAACATTTATAAAATCTGTATTGTAAACATTAAATGGTATTGGTTTATTGTCATTAGTTTTTACAATACTTTGTAGTTCACTATAAGATGCTTCATTACTATTTATTCCTTCTTCAAAATTAAGGTTAATTCCTAAATATATTTTATTATTATGTAAACTTTCTATAAATTTAGTGGGATTTTTAAATAATTTAGTATTAAAAGTAAATCCAGTTTTAGACTCTTCCGTATGCCAATTATTATTAAGTAAAATTACAGACAGAGGTATTTCACTTTTTTTAAATCCACTAATTACTCTTATTAATTCTGGTTCTGTATATCTTTCATTTTTATTCCACCAAATACCTAAGGCATATCTTGGTATCATTGGAGGATACCCAGTTAAGTCATAATAACTTTTTAAGGCAACCCCATAATCTTTTTTATATATAAATAAATATACGTCTATTCCATCATTAGGATTTTTATGTACACTTCCATCTTCAGCAAATATTAAAGATTTACTGTCATCTAGTGAATAGAATCCATCTAAAGAAAATATTCCTTTTTTAAGTGCAGCTTTTCCTTTAGAATTATCTAAACTATATGCACTTCCCATTAAATTTCGTACCTCAGGATGACCAAAATACCATATTTTATCAGTGCCCGATAGAGTTACTCTTAGATTAGTATCAGGCATAACTTTTGAACCATAAAAACTTTTATTTTTTGTATATTCTAATTTAAAATAAGAGTTTTCTGCGATTAAATATTTATCATCTGTTTTAATATTAACATTAGGTTCACTAAAATTTCTGTTTTTTACTCTAAGTGTTGGATAATCACAAAATGTGCCAGATTCATTATATTCAAATCTTATTAAGACATCAGAAAGAAATGTAATTCTATATTTTTCACCCTTAAATACATATTTAGGATTAGATTTACACTTAGCAACATCAATTTTAAATTGTCCATCTAAATTTGCCATAAACCTCTCTATTCTTATGATATAATTCTAACATAAAAATGAGTTTATAACAATTATATTATTTCTATTCTTTTTTCTAATTTAATTAATTCTTTATTTGTACAAAGTATTTTCATGCTTTTAACATTAAATCCGTTTTGTTTATAATAAAAATATTCATCGCTTTGACTTTTAATACTGTTAACATATTCTTCTATTATTTGTTCATTATTTCTATAACTAATACTTTCTTTAAAATACATATTTTCTGTAGGTTTTATATTTATTATTTTAATATCTAAATCTTTAAATATATCACCTATTTCATATACATTTAAATCATAAAAACTTATAGTGTGATAGGTTTCACTATATAAATCATTTTTATCATATATAAGAGCGTCTGCATCTATGCTATTAGCGTCCATTATATTAAAAAAGAAAAAACTAACTATTAAAAAAGAAAAATATGCAAATATTTTCAAAGTTCTCACCCTAAAATTATTATTTATATTTTTCCTATTTTTACCCACCCAATTTTTGGGAATTTAACTCATAAATTGAGAATTATAAAGTTCAGCATAAAATTTACCATTTTTCATAAGACTATCATGATTTCCTACTTCTTTTATTTTTCCATCTTTCATTACAAGTATTAAATCCGCATTTTTAATTGTTGAAAGTCTATGTGCGATTATAAATGAAGTACGACCTTTAGTAAGTTTATCCATAGATGTTTGAACTAAAGCTTCTGTTCTTGTATCAACTGAAGATGTTGCTTCATCAAGTATTATAAAAGGTGCATTTTCTATCATGGCTCTTGCAATTGTTAATAATTGTTTTTGCCCTGAAGATAAAGTTTCTGTTTCACTAAGAATAGTATCATATCCATTAGGTAATGTTTTGATAAAGTGGTCAAGTCCTACCGTTTTACATGCCGTATAAATCATTTCATCAGTTATAAATTTATTATTATACCTTATATTTTCTTTTATTGACCCTTCAAAAATCCAAGTATCTTGAAGTACCATACAAAATAAATCATGTACGTTTTCTCTTTTTATGTCTTTGATATTTATTCCATCTATTTTGATTTCACCTGAATCTATTTCATAAAATCTCATAAGTAGATTTACCATAGTAGTTTTTCCAGCACCAGTTGGTCCTACTATTGCTACCTTTTGTCCGGGGTAAGCTACTGCATTAAAATTATTAATTATTTTATTATCAGTTTCATATCCGAAATTTACATTAATAAATTCTATTTTTCCTTTAACTTTATCTCTTTCTAATATTTTTACTTTTCCGGTTTCATTTTCTAATTCAGTTTCATCTAACAGTTCAAATACTCTTTCACTTGCAGCAGCAGTTGACTGAAGACTAGTTATGCTTTGTGCGATTGTATTAAGTGGGCCAGTAAAAAGTCTTACATAAATCATAAATGAAACAATAGTGCCTATACTTATTTTCCCATTTATTACAAGAGCTGCACCTACTGTGCATATTGCAACATAACCAAAATTTCCAATGAATCCCATAATTGGACCCATTAATCCTGAAAGAAAGCTGCTTTTTCTTGATGCACTATATAATTTTTCATTTATTTTATCAAATTCTTTAGTAGCATCAGTAGTAGCATTATATATTTTTACAACATTTAATCCTGAGTATATTTCTTCTATGTGCCCGTTAAGGTTACCAAGTTCTTTTTGTTGTGATGTAAAGTATTTTTGAGATTTAACTAGTATTACAATATTCAAACTAAAACCAATAATGCTAGATAGTATACCCGTTAAAGCCATTATAGGATTAGTAATAAACATAATAAATATTACACCTACGAATAGGACTATTGAACTTACAAGATTACCCACACTTTGATTTAATGTTTGTCCTATAGTATCCACATCATTTGTAACTCTTGATAATATATCTCCGTAACTATGAGTATCAAAATATTTAAGTGGCAATTTATTGATTTTATTAGATATTTCTCTACGTAAGCGTGCAGAAAACTTATTTGTAATAACTGCCATTATATATATTTGTATGTAATTAAATGCAAAGCTAAACAAATATATTATTAGTAAAAATAGAGATATATTCTTTACTACTCCCATATTAATACTAGTCATTAAACCTTTAGTTATTTCATTAGTTAAATCACTTATTTTATTTGGGCCAATTATTGTAAGCACTGAACTAAAAATTGCTAAAAGAATTGCGAAGATAATTGGGACTAAATATGGTTTACAATAACTTATCAGTTTTATCATTGATGCTTTAAAATTTTTTGGTTTTTCTATATTCTTTTTATTATGCATTTTGAATCTCCTCCTTGGATAGTTGTGATAGTGCAATTTCTTTGTAAACTTTACATTCGTTTAGCAGTTCTTCGTGTGTACCAATTCCCACACACTCTCCTGAATCGATTACAACTATTTTATCAGATTCTTTTATTGTGCCAATTCTTTGTGCCACAATTAAAACAGTAGCATCACTTACATACTTGTTTAAATTTTTTCTTAATGCATAATCAGTTTTATAGTCAAGTGCAGAAAATGAATCATCAAATATATATATTTCAGGTTCTTTTGCAATTGCTCTAGCGATAGATAATCTTTGTTTTTGTCCACCAGATATATTTGTTCCACCTCTTGCGATAATTTGATCATATTTATTATCTAATTCTATTATAAATTCTTCTGCTTGTGCTATTTTTACTGCTTCTTTCATTTTTTCATCAGATATTTTTTTATTTCCATAGCAAACATTATCTTTGATTTTACCACTAAATATTACAGGGTTTTGAGAAACATAACCTAATTTATTATATAATACTTCTTTTTTGTAATCTTTCACATTTATTCCGTCAACCAACACTTCTCCTTCAGTTGCATCATAAAATCTAGGTATCAAATTGACTATAGTAGACTTTCCACATCCAGTTGAACCAATGAATGCAACCGTTTGCCCTTTATTAATTTTTAAATTTATATTTTTTATAACATATTCTTCTGCATCAGGATACTTAAATGATACATTTTTAAATTCAATAGTACCAGTTTCTTCTGTATTTACATTATCTATTTTTCCATCTTTGATTTTTGAATTAGTATTAATTACTTCAAGTATTCTTTTAGCCGACACACTTGCTCTTGGATATATAATAAAAATCATCGCAATCATCATAAATGACATTACAACTTGCATGGCATAAGAAGTAAACACAATCATATTACTAAATAATTCTATTTTTAATGTTACTACTGATGCTTCAATAAGATGAGCTCCTATAAAATATATAGAAAGCGATAAAGAATTCATAATTAAAGAAATAGAAGGAGATAAAATACCCATTATTTTACCTGTAAATAAATTGGTTTTAGTTAGTTCTCTATTCGCTTTATTAAATTTTTCTTTTTGATAATCTTCTGCGTTATATGCTCTTACTACTCTTATTCCTTTTAAGTTTTCTCTTACAATTCTATTTAGATTATCCGTTAATTTTTGAATTATTTTAAATTTAGGTAAAGCACAAATAATAATTATACCTATAATTATTCAGACTGTTGACAAAGTAATTTTGTTAATAGTCTTTTTATTTTGCATAAAATGT
>CAYXHQ010000055.1:0-1928 GCA_964465245.1 uncultured Muribaculaceae bacterium
GCTGCAGCATCTATTGTGGGTTTAAGACCAACATATGGTTTAGTTGATACTTCCGGTGTTATAAAATATGACGTTACAAGAGATACAGTGGGACCTATGACAAAAACGGTAGAAGAAAATGCATTATTATTAACTGAAATGACAAATAGTAAAGTTGATTATACAAAGTATTTAAATATAGATGGACTTAAGGATAAAAAAATAGGTGTTCTTACTGATTTTATAAAGAAAAAATCATCTAGTGTAAAAGTGTTATCTGCATACTATGATCAAATAGAAAACTTAATGAATGATGCTATTAAAACAATGGAAACTAAAGGCGCTTCAATTACTTATATAGATGACTTTTATAAAAGTGAATATGATAATTTATTTGATAATACTGCTTTTGGGAGAAGTATGTGCTATGAATTTAATCAGTATATTAAGAATACCTCTAGTAAAATAAAATCTTTTAATTCACTTGTTAATAATGGTGGGTACGTTCAGTCACTATCTGGTTACAATAAAAACTGCAGTACGAATTTATTAAATACTACCACACATGAAAAAAATCAGAGTAAAAAAGAAAATTTTAAAGAAGAAGTATATGCTTTAATGGATGAATATGAGTTAGATGTATTAGTATTTCCATCTCAAAAAACTAAAGTATTAACTTTAGTGGAAAGCACATATTCTCCTACTTCTTCACCAACTTATACAATAGCGCCTCTTACAGGAATGCCTGAGATGAGTGTACCTTTAGGATATGATGAAGACGCTCTTCCATATGGCATGGAAATACTTGCCAAAGAAGGAAGAGAAGACATTATTTATGAAGTAGCATATTCTTATGAACAAGCATCTAATAAAAGAGTAAATCCAGAGGGTACTCCTTCTTTATATGAGGTAATAGAAGATACTTTAAAACTAAAAGAATATTATGAAAATGACTCATATGATAAAAATGAATATAAAAAAGAGGCATACAATTCATACATTGAAGTATTTAAAGAAGCAGAAAACTATTTAAAAAATTATAATGAAATGGAAGAAGAAAAAGGAACTGAATTACTAGAGAGTTATGAGTTAGAGGTGGCGAATTTAGCAAAAAACAGAAGGTCTAAATTAATAATATTTTTAATTCCATCTAGTATTATAATATTATTTTTAATATTAATATTTAAAGGCAAAAAAAGAAAAAATAAGAAATATAGATAGTATATTTTATATAATCAAATAAATTAATAAGAATATAGAATAAGACAAAAAACAAGTTGAATACGATGGATGCATAGTGCCTTGCCATTTTATAGTCAACTTGTTTTATTAAAAGTATACTATAATAAACTGAAATATCAAATTATATAAAATGAAGAAATATATTAAGATTTATTTTTTTTATTTTTTCTTGTAAATATTATACTTCCAATAATACCTGTGATAGAAGTGATAACGCCTATAATTAGTCCTCTTGGAATATATTTAAATTCTATTATATGTTTTTCAGGAGTTAAATCAAGTCCTATAAATGTATCTAAAACTATATCATATTTATATTTTTTTCCATCTACAAACACACTCCAACCTTTATCATAGGGTATAGTTGTTAGAAGTGTAGTTTTGTCATTTGTTACATTAATACTTGCTTTTATATAATTATCTTTATCATACTTGATAATTTCTAAACCATTTTCTTTCATTTCATTTATCCAGTTAATATAAGCATTATAATCAAGCAAATACATTTCTAAGTCACTTTCTTTTAATCTAACAGTACTAAAATATACTTTTAATTGATACTCATCTCCCTTATTCAGTCTGATAGAAGTAGGATAATCATTTCCTAAATTTGAGTATTCTTTATCATTAATAGTTAAATAAGCTGAATTAGCGCCTCTTAAACTATTATTAAGTATCAAATAATAATCTTTATCAGCAGTATAAGT
>CAYXHQ010000055.1:2028-6670 GCA_964465245.1 uncultured Muribaculaceae bacterium
TCTTCTAAAAATCTCATAACTTTTCCATTTCTAAGAGAATCGAAATAAGATAAACCGTTATAATTAAAATAACTTGCATTGTTAAGATTATGCCATGAAGTGGATTCTGTTCTATAAAAATTGTCTTCATCACTTTCTGTATTTTTGATTGAATCAAAAGAAGTTTTCAAAACACTATAGGATTCAGCATATTCACTAACTTGTTTTCCAAAAGCAATTTCTTTTAAATTAGAAATAGTATTAGCACTCATTTCTATCATGAATATTGATAATATAAAGAAAATCAATTTATAATTTTTAATAATTAGGAAGTATTCAAGTACGCATATAACACTTAAAGCTAAAAATATAATTTTTCCTTTATCTTTAAGTACATCGCAGTATAATGCACCCCCAATTATGAATAAAACCAACATTAGAGCAAGCGCTATAGTAAGAGTATTATCTATTTTTAATTCGTCTATATTGCAAAAACTTTTATAGGCAATTGTAATTAACAAAAATGAAAATACAAAACTATATCTATTAGGATACCATATTGGTTTTTGAAAGAATTGCCATGCATAATCAAGTAAATTAAAACTAAAACATAGTAAGAAGAAAGCAATTAGAGCTCCAGTTACTATTTTTTCTTTTTTACTAAACTTTTTATTAAAGAAAAATAATATAGATAATACTAATACAAGTAAACTTGAATAAATATTTGGATAACCATTAACTTGATCTCCTAATTTATAAGCGCCAATTGATAATCTATAGAAAGATACTAGTCCATCTGCGCCAAACTTATTAAATACTGTATAATTTTCAGAATACATTTGTGCTTTTCCATTCATAAGTTCAAAGAATACTGGCAATAATACAACCATAGAAATTAGTCCACAAAGTAAGGAAGAAATAATAAAGTTTTTAATGATTTTTTTGTTTCTTTTATCTTTATCCAAAATAATAAATTGATATATAAAATATAATAAAGAAAATATACATACCATATATCCAATATAAAAATTAGATATAATAGATAAACTTAAAAATATAATATATGTGCTGCATTTGCCCGTATGAATTAACTTATCAAGTCCTAATATAACAAGTGGAAGAAGAACAACTGTATCAAAGTACATGAAATTATAAAAATACAAAGTATTGTAAGAAATAAGAGCATAAGCAATACTAAATACAATAGTCCATATTCCTTTTTTCTCTTTATATTTTAAGTACTTTGACATAGTTAGGCCACATAGTCCAATTCTTAAAAATACTATTAAAGTATAAAAATCCATTATATTAGATCCGTTAAAAAATATACTTAATATATTAGTAGGATTAAATAAATAATATACTGCAGTTGCATAAAAGTTATAACCAAGCCCACCATTAAATGAATAAAATAAACTTTCAGTTCCTTTTAATACTTTACTTAAATATACAGTAAAACCACCATATTGTACTCCACCGTCATACGTTGCTAAATAGTTTTCTCCAAACGGGTATACTTTACTAAATAAGCAAGCAAGTGCAAAAATAAGCACAGGAATTATAAAAGAAAATATTTCAATTTTATAGTTTTTAAAAAAAGATTTAATATTTTTCATATACTACATACCTCACTAAACAAATATAGCATAAAATAATTATAAAAAAAATAATTTTATTAAATTTTCAAAAAGGTATTGAAAATATAAAAATTAATTGGTATCATGTTATCATAAAGGAGGTAATAGAAAGCATGGAAAACAGCAAAGGACAAACAATATTCTTATCAGTTGTTGGTGTAGCTACATTGTTAGTTGCAATCGTTGGAGCAACATTCGCCTTCTTCAGTATTACTGTTGAAGGTAATGAAGAAGCATCAAGTATTATAGTAAGAACAGCATTATTAACAAATATTGTGTTTGAAGATGGTGATGAAGTTAGTGTTCTGGATGCTTATCCAGGAGCGTATGTTGATAAAAAATTCACAATTACAGCTCCATTAAGTGAAGGACAAGCATTGACAGCAGATGCTCTTCCAACTGATTATCAAATCAGACTTAGTTTGATTGATAAAGACTTACTAACAGCGCTTGAAACAGCAGGAAAATTAACAGAAATGCATCATTCATTGAGTCTTGCTCCAGTAGCAGAAGGAGAAACTGATACAAATGTTAATGCGCTTACTGTAGGTACAACTACACTTACTGGTACTCAGCCAGTATTTGAAGACACTGCTATGACACTAAATCAAACTACAGTGGCAGCTTCTACTGAGGCTTTAGTAGGAACAGCAGCAAGAATTTATCCAACAATGGTTCATAATTATGTTTATAGAGTACATTTCATTGAAAGTAACGGCGAGCAAAATTATGCACAAGGTAGAAGATTTGTTGCAAAACTACAAGTTACTGCTTCATCTGAAGGACATTATACAACTGGAGCAGGTGGATCAGGATCTTCAGAAAAACAACCATAGTAAAAACAAAAAAGGAATATAAAAGTGGAATTACCACTTTTTTATTTTGGGGAAATTTGTTTAAAAATGTTGAAAAATAGTTTTTTAATTGATAAAATTAAAAAGTAAGATATGGAGGAATTAAATATGTATGGAAAAAAACAAACAGTATTTTTATCTGTAATAGGTTTATTAACACTATTATTTGCAATAGTAGGAGCAACATTTGCGTACTTCACAATAAATGTTAAAGGAAATGAGGAAGCATCAAGTATCATAATTAGAACACAAAAACTTGGAACTATAGTTTTTGAAAATGGAGCAGAAATTTCTATGGTAAATGCGTTTCCTGGAAATATTGCAAGAAAAACATTTACTGTATCATTAACTGATTTAGAAGATGAGAATACAACTGCTTCTTATGAAGTATATTTAGATCAATTTACAAACGAATTTTTTGATGAAGAAATTGCAGACTTCAAACATAGAATAGCAACTTCTAGTACAACTCGTGTAACGCCTATAGAAGGAACAGTATTAGGAACTTTATCTTGGGAAACAGTACCAGAGCCTACTAGTACATCTCCTATATTTGAAGGAACATTAGTGGGAAGTGATACTCATACTTATGTTTATGAAATAGGTTTGCTAGAGACAAATATAAACCAAAATGAAGCACAGGGAAGAACCTTTATTGGAAAATTAAGAGTAGAGCCAAAAGGACAAGGAAAATATACGACTGACGGTTCTATATGGTCATCAAGTGAATAAAATTGTTGAATTTCAACAATTTTTTTCTTTGTTATTATTGTATTAATCAATAAAATTTGTTATTATTAATAATAGAGGAAGCGTATGAAAAGCACAGAATTAAAAAAAGTGAACTCTATGTTGTTTATATCAATATTTGGCGTATTAACTTTTATCCTTGCGGTAGTAGGTTTAACATATGCTTTTTTTGCTATACGAGTAGTTGGAAATGAAGAAGCATCAAGCATAGTAGTTAATATGGCAAACTTGGGAACTGTAACATTTTTTGATGGAGCTGAAATTGATGAAGCAAATATATATCCGGTAGAAGTAGAAGATAGATTTACTAAAACATTTACTGTGTCATCAAATGTTAATACAGTTGATATATATTATATGATAAACTTCATTATTACAAAAAATACTTTTTTAAATCAATATACTAAAGAATTTAGTTATACATTAGATGGAGTTGCTGATGGTGAAGGGTCTGTTACAACAGGAGTAGACGCACAAGTTCCAGCGCCCGGAACATATCAAATAGGTGAAGGCACTTTAGCTTCAGGTGGAGAAACTCATACATATACATTTACAATTGGATTAAATGAAGTGGGTAGTAATCAAAACTATAATCAGGGTAAAGAATTTGAAGGAAAATTACAAGTATCTACTAAAAAATATACAACTGGTGGAAGTGAATGGTCAGAATAAAAAGGAGAAAATAAATGAAAAAATTACTAGGAGTACTTAAATATATAGGAAAGACTATTATTTTAACTCTACTTACAATTATTATAATTGTAGGTTTAGCGTTGTTATTTGTATTTGTTAGTACTAAAGTGGCACAAAAACAAGGAAAAAATCCACCAGTGAATTTGTATACGATAATTAGTCCAAGTATGACGCCAAATATAAACGTATATGACGTTGTAGTGTCAGTTCTTACTAAACCTGAACAAATTAATGCTGGAGATGTTATTACATTTTATTCAGATAATCCGAATTTAAATGGAATGACAGTAACACATAGAGTTATTCAAAGAATTCAAAATGGTGATAATTTCTCATATCAAACTAAGGGTGACTATAACAAACTTCCTGATACATATATAGTTCCAGCATCTGAAGTAGTAGGTAAGGTTATATTTAAAGTTCCACAACTTGGAAAAGTACAATTCTTTTTAGCAAGTTCAGGCGGATGGATTATAGCAATATTAATCCCAGCTTTAGCAATTATCGCATATGATATTTATAAAATAATAAAACTAATACTTATAAAGCAAAAAATAATTAATTATAAAAAAGAAGAAGATATAGAAACTCATCAAGAAGATATAGTAACGATTGATGATATATATAGAGATGAAGAAATGGCAAGAAAAGAAGAAATGAATCAAAGTGCTGATGATAATTCTGATCATGATGATTATATTCCTAGACATTAAGAGACGTAAGTCTCTT
>CAYXHQ010000056.1:0-6661 GCA_964465245.1 uncultured Muribaculaceae bacterium
TCGTAGCTCAGCAGGATAGAGCAACGGCCTTCTAAGCCGTCGGTCGCACGTTCGAATCGTGTCGAGAACGCCATTTAAGATTAATAAGATTTCACTATATATGAAGTCTTTTTATTTTGTATTTTAAAATTATAGAAATAAAGTATAATTATAATATGAATATTATAAATAATTTAGTGAATTTAAATATTGGTGAAGTAAAAGAAGCGTCAATGAAAAATTATACAACCTATAAAGTAGGTGGTAGTGTTTTAGCATTTGTTATTCCAAAAAACACTAAGTGTTTGATTAAGTTACTGAATTATTTAAAAGAAAAAAATATAAAATACAAAATAATTGGAAATGGATCTAATTTAATATTTAGTGACTTAGGATATGAGGGAGTAATAATTAAATTAAATAAGTTTGATTCATTTATTCAAAATAAAGATAAATTCACAGTAGGCGCAGGGTACAGTTTAATAAAATTTAGTATGGAAGTATCAAAAAAAGGATACTCTGGGATGGAATTTGCCACGGGTATTCCTGGTACTATTGGTGGCTCAGTGTTTATGAACGCAGGAGCATATAATTCATCTATGAAAGACGTAATAGTTAGCATAAAAGTTTTAACGCCAGATAAAAAAGTAATTGAGTTATCAAATAAAGATTTGAAATTTGCTTATAGAAGCTCATTTTTAAAAGAAAATAGTGGTTATATCTGTTTAGAAGCAACATTTAAATTAAATATTGGAAACAAAGAAGAAATTTTAAATTTGATAGATGATAGAAGAAAAAGAAGATTATCATCTCAACCTCTAGAATATCCTTCAGCTGGGTCTGTATTTAGAAATCCTGATGGTTATTATGCTGGTGCTTTAATAGAAGATTTAGGTTATAAAGGTAAACACGTGGGTGGCGCATATGTATCAAATAAACACGCTAACTTTATAATTAATAAGAATAATGCTACAAGCGAAGATATAATAAAGTTAATTAAAAACATAAAAAAAGACGTAAAAGATAAATATAATATTGATTTAATATTAGAAACAGAAATAGTAAAATAAAAAACGGGTTATCCCGTTTTAATTGCAAGTATAACCGTCTTCTACTAAGTCTCTTTTAACACTATCTATATTCATGTCATCTTCATCAAGTAAATGTAAGTCATCTGCATCCATCTCATCTCCAAGAAGTGCTTTAATTTGTGATGGATTAATTTTAGTATAGTCTACTTCAACATAGTATTTAATAGTATTTGCATTTTCCTTAGTAGCAGTATATGTCATACCATCAAGTTCGTTGAAACTTGTAAGCATTCCTGCACTCATACTTATAATCATATCGATGTATTCAGCATCTGTTTCAGTAGTAACAGTGTTAGTCATTTTTTTAACATCACTACCTGTATAATTAATAACTAAAGTTTCATCTGTTTTATAACCTGATTCATCTGCTTCTGTTTTAGTGCATGTTACACTTTTACTTCCTAAAATAGGTGAGCCTCCTCCTTCTTTATTTACTTTATTTTCCCCGCAACCTGTTAAAGTAAATAAAAGTATTCCAAATACTAAAAATCCTAAAACTTTTTTCATGATTCCCTCCTTTATAAACAAATTTTATCACAAATTGTTGAAATTTGACAATTGAGTGTTGAAATTAAAGTAAAGTTATTGTATAATCTATGTTGTAATGAGAGGAGGGGAGAAAAAAGAATGACACATGTAGAAGTTAAAGACGGCAATGTTGAAGGAGCTTTAAAAAGATTTAAAATGAAATTTCAAAGAAGTGGTATCCCTTCTGAACTTAAAAAAAGAAAAGAATATTCTAAACCTGGAGTAAGAAGAAGAGAAGCTGAAAAAGAAGCTAGAAAGAACGCAAAAAAACATAGTAGAAGAAATGACTAAGGAGGATTTATGACTTTATATGAACGTGTTACATCTGATATGAAAGATGCAATGAAAAATCATGATAAAGAATTACTAAGTACAGTAAGAATGCTTAAAAGTGCGATTGATTTATTTAAAATTAATAATAAACTTGAAAGTGTTACTGATGAGATAGTTATAGATGTAGCAAGTAAACAAGTAAAAAATCATAGAGAATCTATAGTTGAATTTAATAAAGGTAATAGAACTGACTTAGTAGAAAAGTTAGAATCTGAAATCAAATATTTAACTACATATTTACCCTTACAATTATCTAGTGAAGAAATAGATACTGAATTAAATAAAATATTTGATGAAATAAAACCTAACGGGAAACAAGATTTAGGTGTTATAATGAGGGAAGTATCAGCTAGACTTAAAGGGAAAGCGGATATGAAACTCGTAAGTGAAAAAGTAAATGAAAAATTAAACTCATAAATTGAGTTTTTTTTAATGCCAAAACGAATATAATTAATTGGTGCATATTATGTTAAAAAACTTAATTAGTTATGTAAAAGATGATGATTATTTAATTGGAATATATAAGAATTTCATATATATTTACAATTACAATAAAATCATTAGTATTAATAAAGATAAAATTACTATAATTGTTAAAGATAAAACTCTAAAAATTTTAGGAGAGTCTTTGTATATGAAAAAAATGGAAAACAAAGAACTTGTTATTGAAGGAGTATTTAAAGGAATAGATTATGGAGAATAACGAGATTTTACTATGCATTAAAAATGTGGATAAGTATTATCTTATGAATTCTTTATTAAAAAGAAACATCAATTACATATATGTTCGTGAAAGTGCAAATGCCAAATATATAAAAGTTAGCTATAAAAATTATTCAAAAATTAAAGCAATATTTGATGAAACTGTAATTATAAAATATTATGGACGTATGGGTATCAAAAAATTCATAAGAGAAAATTATATATTTCTTGCTTCTTTATTATGGGGATTTATTCTTTTGATTATCTTATCAAATACTATATTTAATATAGAAGTTAACACTGATAATGAAGATATAAAATATAAATTAGAAACTGAATTAGAAAGAGTTAAAATAAAAAAATATTCTTTTAAAAAAAGTTATAAAGAAATATCGAATATAAAAAGAGAAATATTAAATAATAATTTAGATACTATTGAATGGCTTGAAATAAAAAACATGGGTACTAAATATACTGTTGAACTTACCCCTAGAGTAATAATAAGAGAAGATAGTAAATCTAACACACCAAGGCATATCATCGCTAGGAAAGACGCCTTAATTAAACATATTGAGTCAACTTCTGGAGATATCATAAGAGATGTTAACGATTATGTTAAAAAAGGTGAAATAATAATAAGTGGTAATATCATTAAAGGCGAAAACACGATAAAGAATCAAGTTCATGCATCCGGAAAAGTGTATGGAGAAGTTTGGTATACAGTAAAAACCACTATTCCATATAGTTATACTGAATATATTCCAACTGGAAAAGAAGTACGTCATTATTATTTAGAAGCTTTTGGTGATAAAATGACTCTAATTGGAAAATATGACACAGAATACTCAATAAATGAAACAAAAACAATAATAGATAAACCATATTTATTTTTTAAAGTAGTAAGAGAACTAAAAAAAATATATACATATAAAGAGTTCAATGTCACTAAAGATGAAGCATACAAAGAAGGAATTAAAAGAAGTGATAAAGGAATTCAAAACAAATTAAATGAAAATGAATACATAATTGATAAAAAAGTTTTGAATATTAACCCTCTTCGTAGTAAAATAGAATTAGAAATATTTTATAAGGTGTATGAAAATATTACAGATACCTTATTAATTGAAGGGAATAAGTTAAATGAAGAGGGAATTAATTGAAATACTTAGTGTTTCTTGGCCTACAGTAGCAATTGTTTTATCAATCTTGCTTATTATTAGAATTGCTTATTTTAAAAATAATAGAAGAAAATTCTCATTATATAATGAAATAATGCTTTTTGTATTTGTTGCTTATATTTTGGTGTTATTCCAATTAGTTACTTATAAAAATAATGAGTATGCTGGGTTTAATTTGATGCCTTTCACTGAAATATTAAGGTATCCATTTGGTTCAAAAGAATTTATGAGGCAAGTTATAGGCAATATTTTATTATTTATTCCTTTTGGATATTTTGTAACTTATTATGTAAAGTTAAAAAAAATTGGTTCAATATTTTTGATGACTTTAGGAGTAAGTGTAGTAATAGAGACAGTACAGTATTATATTGGAAGAAGTTTTGATGTGGATGATATCTTGTTAAATATAGTAGGTGGTATATGTGGATTTTTGCTTTATGTGGCACTTTCTGCGATAAAAAAACATTTACCTGCATTCTTACAAAAAGATATTGTACATACAATTCTTAGTATATTATTAATCGCATTTATAGTATTATATTCACTAGGCGTAATAGCATTTTAAAGGAGGTTTATGGAAGACTTTATTACAAATACAACAAGGGTTGACGTATCAATAGAAGATATTAGTAATATCTGCGTTCTTACTTTTGAAAAATTAAAAGTCAAAAACCCAATTTTTAGTATTACTATAGTTGATAATGAAAGAATTAGAGAAATAAACAAAGAATATAGAGAAAAAGATACTCCAACCGATGTTATATCATTTGCATTTGAAGAAAAAGATAATATAGCATTAGAAGAAATTAGAATGCTTGGAGATATATATATATCAATAGATAAAGCAAAAGAACAATCAATTGAATATGGACATAGTTTAAAAAGAGAATTATGTTTTCTAACAGTTCATGGATTACTTCATATCTTAGGGTATGATCACATAGAAGATGAGGACAGAGTAATAATGAGAGCACTAGAAGAAGAAATATTGGAGGCATATGATGCAAAAAGATGAAAAAAAAGATAGAGGAATATTTAGATTAAGAAAAAGTTTTAAATATGCAGGCGAAGGATTAAAAGAAGCATACAAGACAGAACAAACAGTATGGTTTTATATACCTGTAGCCATTCTAGTAATAATAGCTGGTTTCGTATTTAAAATAAGCCATACAGAATGGCTAATAATAATTCTTATTTTAGGTTTAATTTATTCAATGGAATTAATAAATACAGCACTAGAATCAACTGTAGACCTTGCGACTAGCGAATATAAACCACTTGCTAAAAAAGCAAAAGATACAGTTTCAGCTGCAGTACTTGTATTTGCTATAACTTCAGTTATTGCTGGACTTATTATATTCATTCCAAAGATTATAGCATTGTTTTAGGAGGTAATATGAAAGATGAATTAAAACATATAATAAAAAACAGTTATGCGCCTTATTCTGGGTTGCATTTCGCATGTATAGTTGAAGGAGATAATGGGAAGTTTTACGGGGGAGTAAACGTAGAAAATGCATCATTTGGAGGCAGTATATGTGCTGAGAGAAATGCAATAAATGCCGCAGTGGCTGACGGAACAAATAAATTTAAAGCGCTATACTTAATGACAGATAAAGACGAGTTATGCTTTCCATGCAGTATATGTAAACAAACATTTTTAGAATTCTTTGATGATAAAGTTTTATTTAATGTAATGAATACATTAGGAGAAATGAAAGTATTTACATTTAGAGAAATAATGAATACTGCATTTACTAAAGAGGATTTAAAATGAAAAGTGGATTTATAAGTGTAATTGGAAGACCAAACGTAGGCAAAAGTAGTCTTATAAATTCAATAGTTGGAGAAAAAATTGCAATAACTACAGATAAAGCTCAAACTACAAGAGATTTAATTCAAGGAATATATACAGATAAGGATGCTCAAATAGTATTTGTAGATACTCCAGGGATTCATAAACCCATTCATAAATTAAATGGATACTTAAATAGTAAAGCTTATTATTCAGTGAATGATGTGGATTTAATTATGCTAGTAGTTGATGGCTCTGAGTCACTTGGCAGTGGAGATGCATTTATTATTGAAAAATTGAAAATGGTAACAAAACCAGTATTTTTGGTAATAAACAAAATAGACAAGCTTGATAATGAATTAATTCTAAAAAAAATAGATGAATATAAAGATTTATATGATTTTGTTGAAATAGTACCAGTTTCAGCTCGCAAAAACGATAATGTTGATAGATTAATTAGTGTAATAAAAAAATATCTACCAGATAATATAAAATATTTCTCAGAGACTGATAAAACATCATCTTCTATGGAATTTAGAATAACTGAAACTGTTCGTGAAAAAGTAATGAACTTAACAGAAGATGAAATACCACATTCAATTGCTTGTATTCTAAATAACTATGATGATAAAGAAAATATTGTAAATATTGGAGTAGATATTGTAACTGATAGAGAAGCTTTAAGAAAAATAATACTTGGAAAACAAGGATTAAAAATCAAAGAAATAGGTATGGAAGCAAGAAAAGATCTTGAACTTATGTTAGGAAAACAAGTGTATTTAGATTTATATGTAAGAGTACTTAAAAAATGGAGAGATAAAGAAAAATATTTACGTGAACTTGGAATTTTATATAAAGGTGAATAGTATTTGCCTTTTTATTTGTTTTAATAAAAATTAAAATTAAATGTATAAAACTTACAAATAAGTATCATTATTATAGTAGGTGATAATGATATGAATTCTAAAGAACTTTGGAAAAAGTTTCAAAAAAGTGGAAAAGTTGAAGATTATTTAGAATATACTAAATCTAAAAAGACTAAGTAAATTAGTTTT
>CAYXHQ010000057.1:0-6605 GCA_964465245.1 uncultured Muribaculaceae bacterium
TAGTATGATAAAGAAAAAAATCCGTAAAAAACGGACTTTAGTCTAAAAATTTACGAATTACTTTGTCAACAGTCTGTAAAGACTATAATAAATTATAGTCTTTTTTTGTGACTAATTTAAAATACATTCTTTGACTAATTTAAAGTGATGCTATTGACTTATTTAAATCAATCTTAAGAAATTATAATATTCGTTAAGTATTGACCGGGGGGGTTAAATAAGATATAATCTACTTAAGGTAGGAAAGTATATGAAGAATAAAAAATTAAACATATTGTTTATTGCTATAATTACATGTTCTATATTTATTTCGAGTGTTTTACTTCAAGCGATAAGTTATAATACAGTAACATTCAATGAAAAAGACACCCTAATAGATAGATACTATAGCGACGTACTTGAACCAAGAAAGAGCGTATTGGTAGAAAGTGCTCCTTTTACATGCACAGGTACTACTAAAATAAGTTGTACTGGCAGTGATAATATTTCTTCAATTTCAGCATCAGAATATAATGCAATCGGAAGAAGGTCTTATCTAACAACGGATGACCCATATTGGGTAACTGGAGATGAAACTGGGACTACTGCAAATAGTGTTACTATTGATGGATTAAAAGAATTAGCAAAAGAAAATTTATCTGGTGCAAGAGCATCTGTTTATATAAAAGAAAGTACTAAACTTACTGGAAGTGGCACTAGAAGAGACCCTTATAGAATAGAAGAATACATTCCTCCTGTTCCAGAACAAGATGTTAATATTTTAGCAATATATATTGATTGGAATAGTGATGGAGACTATGAAGATAGAGTTGGAGCAGAAGACGAGTCAGTTGCCAGAACTTCTATTCCATCAGATAAAAGTTATGTATTAGATGAGTCTATGACAAATTGTACTAATGGAGAAACTGTTAAATGGAATACGGTATCTAAGTCAATTACTATATCACCCTTAGAAGGACAAACAAGTTGTAGAGTATATCTAAAAAATGTTACAAATTATCTAGTAAATGCAATCGCAGAACCTTATAAAACAAATACTGCACAAGGTTCACTGTATAATGAATTTGTAGGCAAATATGTAATAATGGATCCAAGCGTATGTAATAGTGCAGGTGTATGTGGACTAATACCTGATCCATACAATAATTTAGCTGTTGCAAATCCACAGTCTGCTTGTAGCTTAAATACTACGGGAGGATTAACCGATGAATCCACTGGTAACTGTAATGTCAACATAACATATTGTAATTCCTATCCTTCATATCAATCATCCCTTAGAAATTGGAGAATAGTATATGTAGAAGATTTATACGAACCAACTGATATAACATACAGTAATAAAAATTTAGAAGCAAATATATATATAGTCTCATCTAGAAGTGTAGAATGTAACACTTACAAAACAAATCCTGCAAATACTATAAGTAATCTTAATAATGCAGCAAAAAAATACTGTAATAATGCAATAGTAGATGGAGGAACTTGCAATAGTACAAACGTATATGCATTTAATGGAACAGATTTTGAAAGAATATCAAAGTATACAAGAGGAAGACTAAATTTAGCATCTAACACATTCATCACACTTACTAGTTGCCGGGATGCCTCAAGCGCTCAATGTTTTAATAGTTCAAAAGATGCAAATAATTTTAATTCGATAGTAAACAATGGCGAATATTATTGGTTTGCTAGTGCAATTGGCTCTTACGCTGTCTATACCTGGATTCCGGACGCCATGCGTGTGACCAGCAACAACACAAACCCGTTTGGTCTTCGCCCTGTCCTAAAGCTAAAATCTGGTATCAAATATACGGGTGGAACAGGTACTGCGGAAGATCCGTATAAAATAATACCTTAATGGAAAAAAGGAATTCACTAAGTGGGCTTTTAGTCCACTAGTGAATGAGTAAAAATGATTGATGATATAAAAAAAGTGGAAAATAATAGTTTGATAATTATACTAGATTTAGATAAATATATTGTTTATTATAATGATATATATATTCTATACTATTTCTTTAACTATAAATATTTTGTTAATAAAAAAGGCAAGTATTTAACAAATAGTTTAAAATACTTAAATAGAGTAATAAAAATATTAAATGAATATAAAATTAATTATTTAGTATTAGAAAAAAGAAATAATTATAACACTTTAATGAATAAAAAATTTGATGATAATTTTTATAAATATTATATAAAAAAAGGAAAGACAAAATATAAAAGAAAAAAAATAATTAATAATATGTATAAATCTCTTAAGAAAATTGATAATGTGAGAATACTAAAGATAATAGAGGAATGTAATTTATGAAAGAAAAATATGAAAAAATTAAAAATGAGTATTTAGAATATGTTGTTTTTATTAAAAGCGGAAAATTTTATATAACTTTTAATAAAGATGCATATATTGTTGGTGGGATTTTTAATTATAAAATAATAAATTCTAAAGTTGGATTTCCTATTAATTCTTTAGCAAAGGTAATTAATAAATTGGAAAATATGAAAATCAATTATATAGTTGATAATGATGAAAAGAAAAATTTTAAAAATTTAAATAATTATAATGATTGTTATAAAAGATGTTGTGAATTACAAGAGAAAAGAAAAAATATTGAAAATATAGTTAAGTGTTTAAATAAATCTATAAATAGTGATGAATTTAATATAATTATTAAAAAAATAAATGGTATTATTAATGAATAATGAAGATAATTTTAAAATTTTTTATTATATCAAAAGATTAATTAAATATTATGATAAAATATTGATTAATTTTCCACATAAAGAATTAGAATTAAAAAAAATATTAGTTAATGAATTACATTTAATACTTAAATTAAGTTACTTGGCAAATGAATCTAAAAATGATATCAGATATAATTATCAATGTGAAATGGTTGCTTCTATTAAGTTTGTATGTTTTATAACAGATGAATGTGAAGAAAAGTGTATTATATCTAAAAAACAATATTTATTGATAGGAGAGAATCTCAACAATATTTTGAAGTATTTAAAAGGATGGATGAAATCCTGTTTAAAGAAGGTGTAGAATTGTAAATAGTGCAAATGACTCAAACAATGTCTATAACTGGAATCCGAACAACATGAATGTGAACAACAACACAAACACGTTTGGTCTTCGCTGATTTCAAATATATGTTTGAATATAATAACTATGTGTTTTATATGAATACGTATTTGAACAAATTTTATTCCTTGATTTATCAAAAATTAAAAAAGCAAATTATGGTGTTAGTAAATTAATTTGAAAAGGCTAATAATTTAAAAATCTTTTTTATTAAAAAGTATTAGGTACTTTTTAATAAGGAATATTTTTATGAAAAGAATCAACAATATTTATGAAAATTGTTATAATATAAATAATATTTTATTATCTTTTGATGAAGTTATCTATAAAACTAAAAATAAAAAAGAAGTAAATAAAGCATTATCATTAAAACCAATATATATTTATAATGCATATAATGTTTTGAAAAATAGAATATATGCTCCTGGAGATTATATCCATAAAATAATATATGAGCCTAAAAAAAGAGATATTTATTATCAAAATATATTTGATAAACTAATTAATAATATAGTATGTAGGAATATACTTATACCTTGTTTAGAACCCTCTTTAATCAATACTTCTGTAGCAAGCAGAAAAAACATGGGTACTCATAAAGGATTAAAATTATATTTTGAATATAGAAGGATAATGAATAAAAAATATAAAAAGTATTATATTTTAAAACTTGATATTAAAGGTTATTATAAACACATATCAAAAGAAGTATTATATAAAAAAGTGTGTAATAAAATTAAAGATAAAGAAGCATTAAAAATAATTTATAACATTATTTTTTCTTTTAAAGAAAGTGGGATTTCTATTGGAAATATGTCTAGTCAAATATTTGCGTTATATTATCTAAATGAAATTGATCATATGATAAAAGAGGAGTTTAAAATAAAGTATTATATAAGATATCAAGATGATTTTATTTTAATGCATAATAATTTAGAAAATTTAAAAAAAGTATTAAATGTTTTAAAAAAAGAATTATTAAATATAAATTTAGAAATAAATAATAAAACTAAAATATATTCAAACAAAGATAATATGATTTTTTTGGGTGTAAACAAGTTTGGAAAAAGAAAAATTAAATTTAACAAAATAAAGAATATTAAAAAATCTTATATGAATGAAAATCTAAATTTAAATCATTACATATTTTTAAAAAAATATTACAAAGAAAAATTGTTTTATTGATAGAATAATATTTAAATGTTAAAATAAGATATAGAAAAAAGGTGAATATATGTTTGAGAATTTAAGTGATAAGTTAAGTGGAATACTTAGTAAAGTTAAAGGGTATGGTGTAATTACTGAGGAAAATATTAGTGAAAGTTTAAGAGAGATTAGACTTTGTTTATTAGGCGCGGACGTTAACTATACTATTGTTAAAGAGTTTGTTGAGAATATTAAAAATAAAGCTTTGGGAGAAGAAGTTAAAAAAAGTTTAAGACCTGGAGACTTATTTGTTAAAATTGTTAAAGATGAACTTGTTAGTTTGCTTGGAGGTGACTCTAGTCCTTTAGAAGTAACTAAGAAACCCACCATTGTTATGCTTGCTGGTCTTCAAGGAAGTGGCAAAACTACTACTATTGGTAAACTTGGTGCGATGGTTCGCAAGAAACATTATAAGAAACCAATCTTTATTGCATGTGATATTTATAGACCAGCTGCGGTGAACCAACTTAAAGATATTGGTAGAAGTCTAGATATTGAAGTATACTCAGAAGACTCTAAAGACGCAGTGCAAATTGCTAAGAATGGAGTGGAGTACGCTAAAAACAATGGATTTGATTATATACTAATAGATACTGCTGGTAGACTTCAAATAGATGATACTCTTATGCGAGAGTTAGTAGATATAGAAAGTAGTGTAAGTATAAATGAAACATTACTTGTAATAGATGCAACTATGGGACAAGATGCAATTAATGTTATAAATGGATTTAATGATAAAATTAAACTTACTGGGTGTATTTTAACAAAGATGGACGGGGACACTAAAGGTGGAGTTGCTTTGTCTCTACGCTATTTAACACATGTTCCAATTAAGTTTATAGGTGACTCTGAAAAATTAGATGGATTAAGTGAATTTGATCCTACTAGAATGGCATCAAGAATAATAGGAGAGGGTGACTTAATGTCTATTATAGAAAAAACTGAATCTGTAATAGATATGGATGAAGCAGCAAAAACAGCTAAAAACTTTGAAAAAGGAAAATTTGATTTAGAAGACTTTTTAATTACTATGAAGCAAATAAAGAAAATGGGACCACTTGAGAATTTGTTAAAAATGGTTCCTGGTGCTTCTAAGATGGGTTTAAACAATGTAAACATAGACCCAAAAATGATGGCGAGAACTGAAGCAATAGTTTTATCAATGACACCATATGAAAGAAGAAACCCTAATGTTTTAAAAGCTACTAGAAAGATAAGAATATCTGCGGGTTCTGGTGCCTCTGTTGAAGAAGTTAATAGATTACTTAAGCAATTTGAAATGATGCAAGGTATGATGAAAAAAGTTAAATCTGGTAATTTTAAGATGCCTTTTTAAAAAATAATTAAAAAACTTTCATTAAAAAAAAGCGTTTTAAGGAAAAAATGGCGATAATATATATAGAGGGATATAAAGAAACTCGAAAAAAGTTTCTTTTTATTTTGAAAGAAAGGAATCGTTATTTATGGAAAATTTAAAATCAAAAAATTTTAGTGAAAGCATATTTGATAATATTAAGCATATCGATGAGTATGGAAATGAGTATTGGTCTGCAAGAGAATTGCAAAAAGTGTTGGAGTATGCTCAATGGAGAAGGTTTGAGAGTGTTATCAATCGAGCAAAAGAAGCGTGTACGAATAGTAAAAATACTAAAATTGACCATTTTGCCAAGGTTGGCAAAATGGTTCAAATAGGTTCAAATGCTAAAAAGGAAATTATAGACTATAATTTGTCAAGATATGCATGCTATCTTATTGTGCAAAATGGAGACCCAAAAAAAGATGTAATAGCTTTAGGACAAACTTACTTTGCTATTCAAACAAGACGTCAAGAATTGAATGAAATGGAATATAAGAGTTTATCAGAAGATGAAAAAAGATTATATAGAAGAAAGCAAACAAAAGACGGAAATAAAATATTATACTCTACTGCTTTAAAAAAAGGGGTAAAAAACTTTGATAAGTTTACTAATTATGGATATAAGGGACTGTATGGTGGTGAGACTGCTGCAGATATAGCGAAAAGAAAAAAACTTAGATATAGAGAAGACATTCTTGATAATATGGGAAGTACAGAATTAGGTGCTAATATATTTAGAATTACGCAAACTGAAGAACTATTAAAAACACAAAAAGAAATAAGTGAGAAGATTTCAAATGATACACATTATAAAGTTGGAACTGCTATAAGAAATACAATAAAAAAGTTAGGCGGTACTATGCCAGAAAAGTTACCTACGCCAAATAAAAGTATAAAAGAATTAGAAAAAGTAAGAACTAACAATAAAATTATAAAAAATAAATAAAACTT
>CAYXHQ010000058.1:0-6605 GCA_964465245.1 uncultured Muribaculaceae bacterium
CCATGTGCTGTTAATATAATTATAGGACTTATCCAGTTAACTTCTCTTATGTTTCTTGCAATATCAATTGCTGTTGCATTCGGAAGTTCAAAGTCTAATATATAAATATTATTATCTTCATCGTTTTTTATAAGATTTTGTAATTCTTTAGTATCTTTATCGAATGATGTAATTTTAAATTCATAGTTATTTTTCATCATATATTTTACTATTAAATCTTCTGTATTCTTTCTATGTCTTTCATTATCTTCTACTACTACGAAATTTATCATGTACTAACCTCTCCACAAAAAATAATAACATAATATTAGTTCTTTTGAGTTAAAAAGCATATAAAAGTCATATCATTAATGACTTCTATATTTTTTTCTAGTAGACTCTCCTCCTAAAATATGGCGTACTTCTATATGATAATCCATTATTTCTTTTACTTTGCTATAAAGTTTTTTATCAACTAAAAATAATCTTTCACTTATATCTTTGTGAACAGTGCTTTTGCTTACTTTAAAGTTATTTGCTGTATTTCTTATAGTTTCTTTAGTTTCTATAATATACGCGGCTTCATTTAAAACTCTTTCTTTTATATAATTATTCATATTTAATTATATAAATTTGGTTTTATTTTATGAAAAAAAGACTATCTAAAGTCTTCTATTGATAAAGAATATAAATTTTCAGGATCCATTATTTCACCTTTATAATATATTTCAAAATGAACTGAACTTGTGTATTCTGGATTTATTTTAGATGTACCACTAGTTCCTAATATGTGTCCTTGACTAACCTTATCTCCTTTTTTAACACTCATTCCATCAATTCCTTGATAAATACTTATTAAGTCGCTTTCATGTTTTATTTTAACAATATTACCTAATACTTCGTCTGTCTGTGCAGAAATGATTTCTCCATCAAGTACTGATACTACATCAAATACAGTGTTGCTTACGTAATCTACTCCTGAATTTTGCATGTAAGTGTTTTCATAATATACAAGTGAGTTTTCTTGTTCTGACTCTTCTCCTTGATAATCATAAAAATATTTTCCAATGTTAACACTTTCTGATAAGTATGGTCTTATAATCAATGTTGTTTCATTAACAACTGGAGTAATCTCTTCAAACACTCCTCTTATTCCATAATCATAATCAGTAGGTTCACTTAAATATTTACTTACACTACTAACTAATAAAAATATACTTCCTATTATTAACACTAACGATAAAACATAAATTGATGGTACGATTAACTTCTTTGCTTTACTCATATTCACTCTCCTATTAGTAAGTGTGAACATATTTTTTTATTTTATACATTATTTATTTCAATATTTTTGTAATAATATTTTAATATCTCTTTGTATCCATAGCCTTCATTAGCCATACCATTAGCGCCATATTGACTCATACCAACACCATGTCCATATCCACGAGTAGTTATGATGACATTACCATCCTTATTAACAATATCTGCATCAGTTGACCTTATACCTAATTTTTGTCTAAATGTTGTACCTTTAAATTTTTTTTCATTTACAGTTATAAAGTTTATTCTTCCTGTTTCACTTCTTTCATTTACTTCTATGTTTGTAAGTGGTAAATCTAACTCTAATTTATTTAAAAACTCTACTTCCGTAAATACTGTTTCTTTTTCATAAGAAGACACTTCCTTATCCCAAAGGGAAGAAACAGATACTAAATAATCTTTGCACTCTCCAAATACACTTTCACTATTTTCTGTATAACCATTAGACGTAGAAAAATAATAAGATCTTATTATCTTTCCATCATATGTCATATATTCACCTTTAGTGTTACTAACTGCCGACTTAATCTTATCATAGTATTTGTCGTAACTATTACCCCATTTTTCCTGCATTTCTACTTCATCAATGTAACACTGATCATTTGTAGAATTTTCAAGGTCATAAGTATTACTTCCATTCATATTGGATAGTGCATATGTTCTAGACGCTACTGCTTGTGATTTTAAAGATTCTTCGTGAAAAGAAGCAGGCATTTCGCAAGCAACTACTCCAACTATATAAGTTTCTAAATCAATGTTAATAACTTTGTCATTGTTTAATAATTTTACTGTTTTTAAAGTACTCGTTTCTACTACAGATTCTTTTATAGATACTTCTTCTTTACTTATTTCTTCTTTTTTTACTTCATGTGGAAGTGTGAATATAAAAGTTATTAACAATAAAATAAAAATGCATATAAGTTTTTTCATATATGCATTATATTCAAGTTGTTAACATTTTATTCCTAAAAATTCTCAAATTCGCTAATTCTTCTTATGTGTCTTTCTTCATTTGAAAATGGTGTTGTTACAAATACTTCTATTAGTTCTTTTAATTCTTCAATATCTTTATTATTTGATAGTGCGATTACATTAGCATTGTTGTGAGCACGAGAATACTTTGCGTCTTCTTTGTTATCCGCTTTAGCACACCTAATACCCTTAATCTTATTAGCAGCAATACTCATGCCTATCCCTGTTCCACAAATAAGTACACCTAATGCATCACTTTCTAGCACACTTTCACATACACTCTTAGCAAACACTGGATAATCTACACTTTCACTACTAAAAGCACCTTTATCTTCTACTTCATAATTTAACCCTTTAAAATGTGAAATAAGTTCATTTTTCTTTTCATAACCCCTATGATCTGATCCAAATATTATTTTCATCTTGAACCTCCAAATAAATTATATATTGAAAATTAAAAAAAGTAAACTTACGCTTACTCTTTAATTCCATATTTTTCTTTGAATTTTTGTACATTTCCTGTTTTAGCAGTTTTAAATTTACCTGTATAGAATGAATGACATTTATTACATGTTTCTAATTGAATCTCTTCTTTAGTTGATTTAACTACAAATTCATTTCCACAAGCACATTTAACTTTGCATTCTTTTAAAACTGGATGTATTCCTTTTTTCATATTTTCCTCCTCGCCATGATTAATAAACTAACCATAGAAATTTCTTCAAATGGTATTATACTAGGAAAAATAGAAGAAATCAACATTTTTCTTCATATTTGCATATAATTTTGTTTGCAATAAAATTGTAACCTTCTAAAGATGGATAAGTATGTTTACTATTTGGAAGATAATAACTTTTATTATTAAAGTCTTCACTTATACTTACATAATATATATTTTTATTTAATTCTTCCAACATTTTGTATTTTTCATTAATATAGTCAAATAATTTATTTAATTCTTTTATATCTTTTTGATTAGTATTTGTAAGAGGATTATAAAAACCTATTATAAATATTTTACAATCATTTATTTTTCTAATGTTTGATAAAAGTGTCTTATAATCTTCAAATTCTTCATCTACAAATTTATAGATTTTATTTAGATTAATTAATTTATTATTTTTATAGTTTACTTTAAGTAAACTGTTTATATTTTTTTGTCCTATGGAAATTGTAATAATATCTGCAGAAGATATGATTTGATTAATATTTGCACGTTTTGTATCTCTTTCTTTGGCATCTTTCATGTCACTAATATAATCAGTTACATAATAGTCCTTATTAACAAAGGAAGTATCAAAAGATTTTAAATTGTTTTTATTGTCCAAATATTCACTAAAATAATCTGTAAAACTTTTGTTATATTTATTAAATGGGGTTACTCCTAAAGATAAATTATCTCCTAAAGCAACATAATCTATATTATTATTTCCTACTATAAAGAATATTAGTGCAGATAACACTAGTCCAATTAAAAAAATAACAAGCGCTTTTCGGTTCATATATCCTCCAAACTTTTCTTGTTAAATTTTATGGAATTAATTCAATTTTAGCACCAATATTCTCTAATTTTTCTATTATATCTTCATATCCACGAAGAATTAAATCAATATTGTCAATTGTAGTTGTACCTTTTGCGATTAGTCCTGCGATTAAAAGTGAAGCTCCTGCGCGTAAGTCTGATGCATAAACATCACACCCTGTTAAAGGTGTTGGACCTAATATTTCTAAAGTATCAGGTTTTAAAATTGTGGTACTTGCCCCCATATTGTTTAAATACTCTGTATTTCTAAATCTTGTTTCATATATTGTTTCATTAATATAAGACTTTCCTTCTGCTTGTGTTAAAAGTGTTGTGAAAGGCTGCTGAAGATCAGTTGGAAATCCCGGATACACAAGAGTTTTAATAATAGTGTTTTTTAATTTCTTACACTTATAAACAGTAATTGTATCGTTTTCTATTTTAAACTGTACCCCTACTTCTTTTAATTTTACCAAAAGTGCATGTATATGTTCTTTAATTGCACCTTTTATTTTAAGTTTACCTAAAAGTGCTCCCATTATTAAATATGTTCCCGCTTCAATTCTATCAGGAAATACTTCACATACTCCATTTGATAATTTTTTTGCACCACTAATCACTATTTTATCTGTTCCGGCACCCGAAATCTCGCATCCCATATTGATTAAGTATGAAGCAATATTTACGATTTCTGGTTCTTTTGCTGCGTTATCAATAACAGTTTCACCTTCTGCTAACGTAGCTGCGAGCATTATATTTATAGTAGCTCCGACACTTGGAAAATCCAAATATATTTTAGCACCCTTTAACTTTTTTGCACTAATTATAAACTTACTCTTAATTTGCGTAACAGTTGCTCCTAATGCTTCAAACCCTTTTATGTGTAAGTCAATTGGTCTATTTCCTATTTTGCATCCACCTGGATAACACACTTCAACATGTTTGAACTTCGCAAGAAGTGCTCCCATGAAATAATAAGACGCTCTCATTTGAACACTTAAACTCTCTGGTATTTCTTTGTTTATAACATTAGATGAATCTATATATAAATTGTTATCTTTTTTTTCTACTTTGCAATTTAAAAGTTCTAATATTTCTATTAGATATTTAATATCTCTTATTTTTGGTACATTATAAATGACACTTTTGTCACTGGATAATACAGAGGCTGGTATAAGTGCTACTGCACTATTCTTTGCCCCACTTATTTGTACTTCACCATTTAATTCATGTCCGCCTTCAATTTTTATCTTTGGCATAATTTGCTCCTATATCTATATTATTATTTTTTGCCCTTCATGTCAATTTTAAAGCAGAAAATATACAAGTAAAAGAGTCAAGATAGATACTCCTATGTATTTAGATATTTTACCTATTTTCTTTGAAGCAAATCCACCTACTTTAAAACCAATAAATGTAAATACCGCACTTACTAATGCGAAAATAATTGATGCATAAATTGGATGGGAAGTTACATATAAAATACCTATTCCTACTGTAAAACTATCTAGTGATACAAAAAATGAAAAAATAATCATACCTACAAAATTAAGTTTCAAAAGTTTTTCATCATTGTTCTCTTTAAGAGACTTTACCATTTCTAATATTATTAAAAATATAACTATAGCTATTAAATATTTAGGATTTATTTTTAATGCAGTCAAAAGTTTTAAACCAATAAACGCCCCAAGTAAAGGCATAAAAAAATGAAATATACCTACTATGAAAGAAGTAGATAACATTTTCTTTTTTTCCATATTTAAAAGTCCATAAGCTAAAGAAAGGGTAAAAGCATCTAAACTAAGACTAAGTCCAATTAAAAATAAAGTTAAGATTTCCATAGACTCTCCTCTATTAGAAATCTTATTTTATTTTCATTTATTTATACTTTTAAAATTATCTATTATTTCTTTTACTAAGAATTTATACTCAACTTTTTCACTTTCTTCCTTACTTTCTATCATGCAAAGTGGCGGGTATAATACACACCAATAATTATTTCCTTCTCCTTCACCAATTGTTACTACAAGTGACTCATAATATCCTTCGTTATATTTAACACCTTTATATACTTTTTCTGGAAAATAATTTATTCCATAATTAACATTGTATGTATTTTTATAGTCCAAAGTTTCAAATGTTTCATCTATTTTTTTGTTTATATTGTCAAGATTTTCTTTTAAACTACTTCTTGCATCATTTATAGTACTTTTATTACTAAACTCCACTATTTCACTACCTATAGAGGACGCTACTTTATTTTTAACATTGATGTCTTCTATCGTATTAGACGCCGCGATTACTCTAAATCTTATAGACTCATCAGGTACTACCACTAAACTTTCATTCTTAACAAGCGATAATGTAATTATAGACATGATTATTATAGTTATTATTCTTTTCATAAAAAAATACCAACCTTTCATATAAATGTTGATATCTTTTAATATATTTTATACATTTATCATTTATTTTGATAAACTTCTTAATAATTCTCTATTTACTTTAAATTTTTCTAGTTCACTACCTTTAAGTGACTCTGAATATACTTCCATAGCTTGAATTTTTTCTCCATCAGTACTTGAAGCCACTCTCTTTAACTCTTCTAATGTAAGAAACCCTCCATTAAAATATTTCATTAATAAATTACCAAGATTATATAATTTTGCTTGTTCTTCCATTTCTGGTTCTATATTTTGATTCTCTGCGACTCCTCTTACTTCTTTTATATCTAAGGCTTTTTTAGGCCTTGAAACTATAGGATATCTGCTCATAGGTTTTTCTCCTTTTATGGCTATTTATAATATCA
>CAYXHQ010000059.1:0-6517 GCA_964465245.1 uncultured Muribaculaceae bacterium
TTTAACAAGTACAAGAACACCTAATACTACACCTATTCCAAATGGAACTAATATAAGCATATTTGAACCTATGTTATTAAGTTTTATAGTGTCTGATATAACAGCGAGTATTGGTTCATAATAACCTAATACCATTAACATGAATGAACCACTAATTCCAGGAATTACAAGTGTGGCTGCGGCGATGAATCCCACTAATACTAATTTAAGAGTTTGTGCTATAGTGAAACTTCCGAAAATCACGTCTCCCCCACTTTTTAAGAAAGATACTCCTAATAAAACTCCCGCCCCTAATAGAATAAGTAATATATTTTTTACATTTACTGTTTTTTTGAACTCTACTTTTTTAAATAACATAGGAATGCTACCAATAAGTAATCCTATAAAGAAAATAGTTGTAGGAAGTGGATAATGTTCAAATGTATAGTCAAGTAGTAAAGCAGATACTGCTAAAGAGACTACTGCTCCAAGTCCTAAACAAAATAAAAGTTTAAAATTTCCTTTAATATCACTAAAAAAATGAGAAACTGTTTTTATAATACGCTCATATATACCCATAGATATTGCAAGTGTACCACCACTTACTCCTGGGATAATCATCGCAAGTCCTAGTATCATTCCTTTAAAAAATAACATTATTTTATCTTTCATTAAAATTTCACCTTCATTTCTTTTATAAATTCACTATAAATACTATCTTTTTTAAGTAAATTTATTATCTTTAATTCTACTGTTAAAAAACCTATATTATACACTTTAAATCTTTTTAAGTTATAAAAGTCCATTATACTTTCAAGTGTATTAATAATTATTTTCTTTTCATTAATTAATAATGAGTTTTTGTTATATTTTTTTAATAATCTTTTTCTTTTATTATTTTCAAATAATGATTTATAATATAATTCATTTTTATATTTAAAATAGTATTTTCCACCATCTAAAGTATCAATTGCCCTTAAGGCATCATAGTAACCTAGTAAAAAGTTTTGTTTTGTAGTGTCATTATCAAAAGACAATAATGAACCTAGTTTTTTATATGGCATAATCTCTATAATTCTTGCATTTGTTTTATATCTTGGTAATTTATTTAAGTAAGATCTCACAACATATATATCATCTAAATTCTTATCAAGTATCATATCAACAGGACATCTATCAAATATCCCACCATCTATATAGAAGTTCTCATCAATTATTTTTTCAAACTTAAATACTGGCAGGTATGAACTTGCGATTAAATATTCTACAAGTTTTCCTTTTGGAATATCACTTTTAAATATTTGTACTGGTTTTCCTTTCGATACATTGTATGTTACAAGTCCAAAATCTATATTACTTTTTCTTAATTTGTCTTCATCAATATTATCTACTAATACTTTTTTTAAAATATTAACATCAATTCCAGAATTTTTAACTATATTATAAACTGTTTTTAATCCACTTTTAATATTATCTTTAGTTATGTTTTTCTTTTTAAAAGAATCAATTAAGTTTTGATCTATTCCAAATAATTCTTTAGAAGTAGCACCTTTCCATAAATTCTCTAGTTTTTTGTAATCTTTACTTGCGACAAATGCTCCATTTATTGACCCAATAGATGTACCTACTACTACGTCTATGTTAATATGTCTTCTTCTTAATGCTTTAACTGCGCCTACATGGTATGACCCTCTTGCTCCCCCGCCTTCTAATACAAGTCCATTCATTTTACCACACTCCAATTTCTGTAAATATTTATAAATAAAATAACACTAAGTATTCCCAGTACTGCCCCACCTATTACATCTGAAAAATAATGAACATTTAAGTATATCCTAGATATTCCAATAAATATAATTACCATACTTATTATAAATGTTAATAAGTATTTAGTAAACTTAGGTGCGTGTGTTTGCCATATAAAATATATAATAAGTCCATAAAAACCTACTGCGAATAATGTATGTCCACTTGGAAAACTAAAAGAAGTAGGATTTGTGATAATACTTGATACTGGTCTTATTCTTTTAAATGAATTTTTAAGAATAAAGGTAAGAATACCTATAAATCCTAAATTTAGTGTTAATAATATACTTTTTATTCTATTTCTAAATATAATTAAAGAAAATAAGAACACTCCGATAATTCCAAATGTACTTCCAAGAAGTGTAACATTTTTCATAAGTTCATTATTACTTGGATTTATCATTTTTTCTATAAAAAATGTCTGCACTTTTTCATCAATTCTCATTATTTGATAAGAAAAATGATTTTTTGAATATACACAAAACAATATAAAAATTATAATAGATACAAGTATAAAAATGTTTTCTCTAATAAATTTCATTATTCTTTTCATTATATCTCCATATACTTTCTATAATTTGGCAAGTCTCCTGTTTTAATACCACTTATACTTGGTTTTACTTGAAATATTCCAGAAAATTCATTGCCTTCAACTACAACTGGACCACTTTCAGTTATTGCTATATCCCACCCAGTATATCTAATTTCTGGTACTACTAGTGATAACTTTTTAACTAGTGCGATTACACTTTCATAGTTAGGTATATGAAAACCTACAATTGGCTCTTTGGTAACTGGATGTTCATAAAATACATTTCCTTCTTCATCTATTGCTGGGACAAATACTTTGCCATTTTCATCTACAAAAGTATACATTCCTCCACTACTAAAGTTATCAATTGCGCCATTATTACCAATTTTAAATATACTTTTTAATACAATTACGTCATTGTCTGATCTAAAGGTTATTACTCTAAGTGTATTTACTGACCCGCTATATAACTCATTTAACTTACTATGTTGATGAATTACTTCTTCTACTAATAATTGATTATTTTTAACTAAAGTATTAAATAGTTCTAATGGGTGATGATTAGCTGTATCAATTATTTCTACACCCTTACCACCACAATCACTAATGGGTTTAACACATATATATTTATGTACATTTATAAAATTCTCAAAGTCTTCTAAACTAGATTCTTTTAAATATAAATAATCACGTCCTAAAAAACTTTCAAATTCCCTATTAAATTCAACTTTATTTGATAACTTATGAAAATAATTTTTATCATTATATTTTCTTACAATTTCATTATTTATAGAACCTGTTATATATGTGCTTCTTTCTTCTGCGTTTAATAAATAAAACTCAAATTCAAAGTAATCCATATAACCAGCACCATATTTAGTCGCACATTTAACCATATCAAAAATAATAGATATTACTGGTTTTTTAGTTATTTTATGAACCTTTGAAGCAATATTAATCATTTTTTTATATTGAATAGTTTTTAATTTCCTAAAAATATATTTTACTCTTTTCATACTTACTCCGTACTCTAATTATAGCATGATGAAGACAAGAAAAAAAGAGAACTATTTTTCTCTTTTTAGAGTCATTGAATTTATTTCATTTTCTTTTATTTTCTTTTGATTATTTATACTTTCAAAATAAGTTTTATAGTCCCATACTACTTCATAAAATGATGTATAATATTCATCACATCTTGATTCCATATTTCCTAAATACATACAATATTCTTTAGCAAATAAATCAAACTCCTCATTACAAATAAGTTTTTCTATTTGGAGATATCCATTTTCTGATTGTAGCCAAAAACCAGATTTAAATTTAATTTTTAAAATGCCATTTAAACTGTTACTATCATTAAGTTCTTGGCTTGCTCTTTTTAAAAACTCTTTTAAAAATTCTCTTTGTAAAGTTCTAATTTCTTTATCTGATATATTATCACTTTTTTTCATATTCGCACTTAAAACTTGACTTACTTCATATACTTTTTTATCATATTTCATAAAACCCTCCTCTTGAAATTTATTATAGCATAATGAAGACAAGAAAAAAAGAGAATTATTTTTCTCTCAACTGTGAAATTCTATTAAATGATATTCCAAGTATTTCACTAGGCACACAGAATATAAAATATATTAGTATATAAAACAAATATGAAACATCAAAGAATATTGCTGCAGTTGGAATAAAAGTGCATCCTAGTATTATAGGAACAAACCAAGATAATCCATACTTTTTACCATATATAAATCCACATATTACAATATAAACAGGATTTATTAAAACTAAACTTAAAAATTCTAATATATTATATGATTCAAATTTAATGTTTGATGCGATTAAGGGAACAACATTATAAATGATTAGACTTCCTATTATAAACACTATCACATATATTTCTTTAGTTAACTTTTCTTTCATTTTTACTCTCTTTTCTAATAATATTTTATCACTTTAAGAGTTTTTTTCAACTATTATATATACGACCAGTAATATTCTTTACATTTAATCTAATAAGTATCATAGAATTATTAACATCATCAATAAATACATTTCCCGTGCATATTACACTGTAAGACTTTTTAAAAAATTTTTTTATTACACATATTGTTACATTATCATTTTTTTCTAAAATTTTAGATTTTTGTCCTTCGCTTTTACTAACCATTTCAATTAATATTTCACTTTCTGAGTCACTATTGTATTCATAGTACATTGGAATATTATAAGGAATATTGTTTTTACATAATGACATTATACACATACTGTTTTTCTTTAAAAAACTAATGCACTCTTTAGCGTCCATTTCTTTATATTTATAGTTCATATTTAAACATATGAATATTTTTTTAAATTAAAACAAAAACAATATTTTTTAGATATTGCTTTATTTAATTACTGCATTTGGTAGATTATCAGTTAAATAATTACCTTGCATAGATACACCTTCTATTTTATTATTTTCATTTACACTAACAGTATAAGTAAGTTTATAAATAGGTTCAACATCTTCAAAGCTTCTTTCATAATTAAATGTGATTTTTGTCTCCCCTTCACCTACTGCTTTAAAATTATAAGTGTATTTTCCGCCTGACCCAACTATTTCTTCTTCAGTGTTATCTTCTTCATAATTTGTTGAATCAATTACTAAAATAGATTCATCTTCTATTTGATAAGTCCATTCATAACCAGTTGTAGGATTCCCTTCAAGCACAATTTCTAAATTTTCTTTTTTTGAACAACCAAACAATAAGAAACAACTTATTAACAATAATATTTTTTTCATATCTTTTCCTTTCACTATAAATTATACTTTTTATTTTTAATAATATCTACTGTACTCTTTATAAAATCATCTATACTTACATTTATTGTTTCAGTGCTACCAAATTTTCTATAACTTATAGTATTGCTTTCCGTCTCTTTATCTCCAAGTATAAGAGTTAAAGGTATTTTCTTGGTTTGACTTTCTCTCATCTTGTAACTAATTTTTTCGTTTCTATCATCTAGTTCTACTCTTATATTAGCACTCTTTAATAATTCTTCTACCTTTTTAGCATATTCTAAATGATATTCGTTATTAACTGGTAATATACTTAACTGCATAGGACTTAACCAAAGAGGAAAAGCACCTTTAGTTGCTTCAAGTAAGTAAGCTAAGAATCTATCAATTGAACCTAATATGGCTCTATGTATTACTACTGGTCTTACTTTTTCACCTGATTCATCAATATATGTTAAATCAAATTTTTCTGGAAGTAAGAAATCTAATTGACAAGTTGAAAGCGATAATTCATGTCCAATTGCTGTTTTAATTTGAACATCCAACTTTGGTCCATAAAACGCAGCTTCACCTATTGCTTCAGTGTAGTCTATTTTTAAATCAGTTAACACTTTTCTAAGTTTATTTTCAGCTTTTTCCCACATTTCATCATCTTGAAAATATTTTTCTTTGTCTTCTGGGTCCCTTAGAGATAATCTAAATGATAAAGGTGTTATTTCAAAATCTTTATACACATCAAGTATTAAATTAACAACCTTGCCAAACTCTTCTTCAATTTGATCAGGACGTACAAATAAGTGAGCATCATTTTGGCAAAATGTTCTAACTCTTTCAATTCCACATACTGCGCCACTTGATTCAAATCTAAAGTCATGAGCAAGTTCACCAATTCTAATAGGTAAATCTTTATATGAATGTAAGTGATTTTTGTATATTAACATGTGATGCGGACAGTTCATTGGTCTTAATACACATTCTTCCCCATCTCTTTCCATTAATGGATACATATCGTCCTTATAGTGATCCCAGTGGCCACTTATTTTATATAAATTAGATGTAGCAAGGCATGGAGTATAAACATGATTATATCCTAAATTCAATTCTTTTTCTCTTATATATTCTTCTAATTCATGAAATATAAATGCTCCATTAGGTAAATACATAGGTAAGCCAGAACCCACTAGTTCATGAGTCATAAATATATCTAAGTCTTTACCAATTTTTCTGTGATCTCTTGATTTACAGTCTTCTAAAAATTCTAAGTGTTTATTTAAGTCTTCCTCTGTTTCAAAACATACTCCATAAATTCTTTGAAGCATTTTATTTTTAGCATCCCCTTTCCAGTAAGCACCACTTACTTTAAGAAGTTTAAAATATTTTAATTCTTTAACAGTTTCAACGTGTGGTCCACGACA
>CAYXHQ010000060.1:0-6408 GCA_964465245.1 uncultured Muribaculaceae bacterium
GGAGAACATGGAGGAGACCCTAGTTCAGTGGAATTTTGTCATAAGTTAGGACTTACTTATGTATCTTGTAGTCCATATAGAGTACCAATTGCAAGACTTGCTGCAGCACAAGCTGTATTAAAGGAGAAAACTGAGTAAAATCAGTTTTTTTGTATTTTTTTTAAAAAAGTTTCACGAAAAAAAAGCGTTTTAAGGAAAAAATGGCGATAATATATATAGAGGAGTATATATATTATGAAAAATGAAATAACAATTTTTGAGAATCAAGATATTAAATTGGAAGTTAATGTAGGAGATGAAACAGTATGGCTTACGCAAGAACAAATAGCTTTATTGTTCGGAAAGGCTAAATCAACAATCAATGAACATATAAAAAATATTTATAATGAAAAAGAACTTTTTGAAAATGAAACAATGAGTAAATTCGGAAATTCCGAATTTAGTGATAAACCAACAAATTACTATAATCTAGATGTAATAATTAGTGTTGGTTACCGTGTAAAATCTAAACAAGGAATTATATTTAGGAAATGGGCAAATAACGTATTAAAAGACTATTTGTTAAAAGGTTATGCTATAAATCAAAAAAGACTAGAATATTTAGAAAAAACAGTTAAATTGATTGATATTGCTTCACGTGCAAATGAAAATATAACTTCTAGTGAAGCTTCAAAAATATTAAAAGTAATAGGGTCTTATTCTAAAGCACTAGAACTATTAGATAACTATGATAATAAAAAATTGAATAAACCTAAAGGAAATAAAAGTAAATTAAAAATAAAGTATAAAGAATGTATAAACGTAATAAATAGTTTAAAATATACGAGTGAAAGTGATGTATTTGCACTAGAAAGAAAGCATGGACTAACATCCATTATAAATGATATTTATCAAACTTTTGATGGAAAAGATGTATATGCATCTACCCAAGAAAAAGCATCAAATTTTCTTTATTTAATAGTTAAAAATCATGTATTTATTGATGGAAACAAAAGAATAGCTGCAACTTTATTTATATATTTTTTAAGTTTTTATAATATTCTATATAAAAATGATAAACCAGTAATTGATAATAACACTTTGACTGCACTTACATTATTAATTGCTGAATCTAATCCCAAAGAAAAGAGTATAATGACAGATTTAATTATGAATTTTTTAAATTAAGTAATTTTGTTCTTGCAAACTAAATAAATTCATATATAATAAATAGCATTAAGGAGTACTTATGGATAAAGAAAAGTTAAAGCAAAAATTAATAGACATAGGAGCTTGCACTGGTACAGTTGCAGCAACAGGTTTAGTATTATGGGCAATACTTGCTATAACTATGCCAATTGATGACAAATTAGCAATAAAAAGAAAAGAAACAGAAGATTTTTCTAATTCTAATAAGTATTCTATTTCGGATTTAATAATATATAAAGACCATAAGGATGAAACACAAATTTTACTAGGAAATGTTCCTAATACTAAAATGTATTATGATATAAATGAAAAAGAATATTGCAAAATAATAAAAACAAAAAACGCTAATGGGAAAATAGTAAATTTGATTTTTACTAATGATGTTAATACCTTAGTAGGGGCAATATCAAGCAAAGAATATAAAAGCTTTTATTCAGAAAGTGAAATTGAAGAATTAGAAAATAGTATTAACACTAGAACGAGAAAATTAAGTTAAAGAAGAAAGATAAATTCAATAAAATAATGGACTTTAAATACTTTATTTAGTAAAATAATTATAAGGAGAATAGATAATATGTTTGATGAAAATGAAATTAAAAATAAGATGGATAAGGCTGTAGAAAATTTAGAAAGTAAATTCACTACAGTAAGAGCAGGAAGAGCCAACCCTAATATTTTAAGTGGAATAATGGTGAGTTATTATGGTGTTCCAACTCCTATTCAGTCACTTGCTACCATATCCGTACCAGAAGCAAGACAACTTGTTATTAAACCATTTGATAAAAGTGGACTAAAAGATATAGAAAAAGCTTTATTTGAAGCGAATTTAGGAATGACTCCAACAAATAATGGAGATATAATTATTCTAACTGTACCAGAACTTACTGGGGAAACAAGAAAAAATTATGTTAAACAAGTAAAAGATATGATGGAAGAAGGAAGAATTGCTATTAGAAATATTAGACAAGATGCTAATAACTGGGTTAAAAAACAAGAATTTAGTGAAAATGATGAAAAAAAATATTTAGATATTATTCAAAAATTAACTGATAAATATAACATAATTGTAGAAGAAAAGTATAAAGAAAAAGAAACTGAATTAATGAGTATATAATAATTTACAAAATTATTTATATTTGTTATAATTTATATGTCTTAAAGGAAAAGTAGTAATAAGTATTTTATTTTGTAGAGAGTTAGTGTGTGGTGTAAACTAATGAATAATAACTTATGAATTCACTTCCTTGTTTAAAAGAATCGTATATAAGGCGTTAACTTATTAAAGAGCATAAAAAACTTTATGAATTAAGGTGGTACCACGGTATATATCGTCCTTAAATTGTAAGGTTTTTATTTTTTAGGAGGAAAAATGAAAGAAAAACTTAATAATGTTTATGAGGAATTTAAAGTAAAGAAATTTAGTACTTTAAAAGAAATAGAAGATGCTAGAATTGAATATTTAGGTAAAAATGGAATTATTAAAAGTTATTTAGATAAGATGAAAGAAATATCTAATGAAGAAAAAAGAGAATTTGGATTTCTTATAAATGAACTTAAAAATAATATATCAAATAGTCTTGATAATTTTAAGAATGCACTAGAAACTGAAGCATTAAATGAGAAGTTGGAAAGTGAAAGAATAGATGTAACATTACCTGGGATAAAAATTGAAACTGGTAAAACTCATTTATTAGAGCGTACTATCGAAGACTTAGAAGAACTATTTGTTTCTTTAGGATTTGATATTTTAGAAGGACCTGAATTAGAAAGTGATTACTTTAATTTTGAAATGCTTAATTTACCAAAAGGGCATCCAGCAAGAGATGCACAAGATACATTTTATATAACTGAAGAGATGTTACTAAGAAGTCAAACAAGTCCAGTACAAATCAGAACTATGATGGAAAATAAGGACAAAACTCAAATTAGAATGGTATCTAGTGGAAAAACATACAGAAGAGATAATGATGATGCGACTCATTCTCATCAATTTATGCAAATGGAAGGACTCGTAGTAGATAAAAATATATCACTATCTGACTTAAAAGGAACAATGGAAATAATTGCTAAAAGATTATTTGGAAGTGCTGAAAGTAGATTTAGACCTTCATTTTATCCATTTACTGAACCAAGTGTAGAGTTTGACATAAGATGCTTTAACTGCAAAGGTAAGGGTTGTCCAATATGCAAAGGAACTGGATGGATAACAGTTGCAGGAGCAGGTATGGTACATCCTAATGTACTTAAAAATGGTGGGTATGACCCTAACATTTATACAGGTTATGCGTTTGGTCTTGGAATTGAAAGACTTACAATGGTTAAATATGGAATAAAGGATATTAGGTACTTTTATACAAATGATTTAAGGATAAAGAATATGGATATAAGAGAGGTACAAGATGAAAATTAGTACAAATTGGTTAAAAGATTATATTGATTTGGGTGGAGTAGATTTAAAAGATTTAGCTAACAAAATTACAAATACAGGAGTAAATGTTGAAGGAATATCTGCCGGGTTAGATACAAATAACTTGGTAGTAGGTGAAGTTGTAGAATGCACAGAACATCCTAATTCAGATCATTTGCATGTATGCCGTGTAAATATAGGAACTGAAACATTACAAATAGTATGTGGAGCTCCTAATGTAAGAGTGGGCTTAAAAGTAATAGTTGCACTTGTAGGAGCAGTTTTACCTGGTGACTTTGAAATTAAAAAAAGTGTAATAAGAGGCACTGAATCTTTTGGAATGCTTTGTGCATTAAGTGAACTTGGGCTTGAAGATGAAATAGAAGGTGGAATACATGAACTACCTAGTAATGCAAAAACAGGAAATAATCCACTTGAATATTTAAATGGAAATAATGATATAGTTTATACACTTGATTTAAATCCAAATAGAAATGATTGTTTATCACACTTAGGTTTTGCTTACGAGGCAGCGGCTTCATTAAATGTAAAAGTAAAAACTCCTGATATAACCCACAAAGAAACTAATGAAAACGTTAATGATTTATTTAAACTAAAAGTTGACACTGAAAATTGCTCATTAATGTTGTTAAAATTAGTTAAAAATGTAAGTATTGGTGAAAGTCCAAAATTTATACAAGATAGACTTATATCTGCGGGTATGAGACCAATAAATAATGCAGTAGATATATCAAATTATGTAATGTTAGAGTATGGCCAACCACTTCATTTTTATGATGCTGATAAACTTAGTGGAGTAATTGGTGTTAGAATGTCTTCAAGTGATGAAGTAATTAAAACTATTGATGAGCGTGATAGATTAATGAGTCCAGAAGACATAGTAATAACTAATGGAAGTGACGCTATAGGTATTGCTGGTGTTATGGGTGGGTATTCTACAGAAGTTGATGAAAACACTAAAAACATATTGATAGAATCAGCAATATTTAATCCATTATTAATTAGAAAAACATCTATTAGATTGGATCTTAGAAGTGAAGCATCCTTAAGATTTGAAAAAGGATTAAACCATGAATATACTTATGAATCAATTGAAAGAGCGTGCAATTTATTAGAACATTTTGCTTCAGGAGAAGTATGCAAAGGAACTCTTAAATATGACAAAATAGATTCATCACCAAAAGTCGCAGAAGTAAATGTGGAAGAAATTAATAATTTGTTAGGACTAAATTTAACTATAGAAGATGTTAAATCTTCATTTGATGCATTAGATTTTGAATATACAGGTGAATTTAAAGTAACTATTCCTAATAGAAGAATGGACGTATCAATTAAGGAAGATTTGATTGAAGAAGTTGGAAGAATGTATGGATTTCATAAAATCGAAGGTTCACGTCCAGTACAAGTTTTAAAAAAAGGCGCTTATGCACCAAGAATTAAATTTAGAAAAGATATCTCTTTCCGTCTTAGAAGTTTAGGACTAAATGAAGTAAAAACATATACTCTTGTAAGTGAAAGTGATGCTACTAAATTTAATTATGAAAACAATAATGTAGTGTTACTTGATAGACCAATTAGTAAAGATAGAACACACATACGTACATCTTTAATTCCATCACTTTTAGAAGTTAATTCATATAATTTATCTCACAGTGTTACAAATGTAAATGTATATGAAATAGCTAATACATATTATGAGAAAAATGGCGAATATAAAGAAATAATGAAACTTGGAATTCTATTAAATGGCAAACTAGTAGATAATTCATGGAATAGCGAAGGATTAAAAGTGGATTTCTATCTATTAAAAGGAATAATAGAAAATTTAATACACTACTTGGGACTAGATAACAGATGTAAATATGATAACAAAGAAATTCCTGCATTTATGCATCCGGGAGTTAGTGCAAGCATTCGTATAGATGGTGAATTAGTTGGATTCTTTGGTAAAATAAACCCGGGAGTTAATAAAAAAGAATTATATGTATGTGAGATTAACTTAGATGCTCTAATGAACAAAAGAGTAGGAAAACTTAAATTCACAGAACCCAACAAATATCCAAGTGTTAAAAGAGATGCAGCATTTATTGTAGGACTTCAAGTTAATTCTAGTGATATAGTAAAAGATATTATGAGCACCGATAAATCAATAACTGAATGCACTGTATTTGATGAATACATTATGGAAGATAAAAAATCATTAGCATTTGCCATGAAATTTGAAAATCAAGAGCACACTTTAAATGAAGATGAAGTAAATGAACTGTTTAGAAAAATAATTCAAAAAATATGTGAAAAATATAATGCAATTTTAAGAGATAAATAGTATAATAGAAATATCAAGTAAAGGAGGATTTAATTATGACATGGTTAATCGTTTTAGTAGCACTTTTAGTAATCGTGGGATTATATGTTGGAACTACGTATAATTCTTTAGTAGGAATGAGAAATAGAGTTAAGGATCAATGGGCACAAATAGATGTACAATTAAAAAGAAGATTTGATTTAATACCAAACTTAGTAGAAACTATTAAAGGATATACTAAACATGAAAGTGAAACATTAGAAGGTGTAATTGAAGCAAGAAATAAATTCAATGTTGCGACTACTCCTGAAGAAAAAATGAAAGCTAATAGTCAGTTAGAAGGATTTGTATCAAAATTGTTTGCATTATCAGAAGCATATCCAGATTTAAAAGCAAATAAAAGTTTTGAGGATATGCAAGCAACATTAAAAGAAACAGAAGATAAAATTGCAATGACTAGACAATTCTATAATGATACTGTTTTAAC
>CAYXHQ010000061.1:0-5757 GCA_964465245.1 uncultured Muribaculaceae bacterium
GTTAGAAGTACAGGTGTTGCTATGATTAGTAGTGCAAACGTACAAGATGCATACAATTTATCATTAATTAGTCATTTATCTTCAATATCATCAAGTATACCTTTCTTACATTTTTTTGATGGATTTAGAACATCACATGAAATTAATAAAATAAATATATTAAATAAAGAAAATATATATCCTTTAATTGACACTGAAGCGTTAGAAGAATTTAAAAATAGAGCAATAAATATAGGAAAAAATATAACTAGGGGAGTAAGTGAAACAGAAGATGTGTATTTTCAAAATACAGAAGTTAAAAACAAGTACTATCAAGATTTACCTGACTTAGTTAATGGTTACATGGAAAAAATAAGTAATATTACAAGAACAGATTATAAACCATTTAATTACTATGGAAGTAAAAATGCCACACATATAATAGTTGCAATGGGAAGTGTAACAGATACTATTAAACTTACAATAGATGAAATGGCTTTATGTGGCGAAGAAGTTGGTCTTATAATAGTTCACTTATATAGACCATTTTCAAAAGATTACTTTATGAAAGTATTACCTGCATCTACCACTAGAGTAACAGTAATGGACAGAACAAAAGAACTAGCAAGTGAATACCCACCTTTATATCAAGATGTATGTAGTATATTAAAAGATGAAAATATAGAAATATGTGGTGGAATCTATGGGTTATCTAGCAAAAATACAACCCCCGCAGATATAAAAAGTGTATATGATAATATGAATAATAATAATCCAAAAGACAAATTTACTTTAGGAATATTGGATGACGTTACAAATAAAAGTTTGCAAGAGTCAGATTTTAAAATAAGAAAAGAATATAAAGAAATAAAAGTATATGGTTTTGGGTCTGATGGTAGCGTAAGTGCATCAAAAAATATATTAAAACTTTTAGGTAAAAAAGATAGCACATTTGTTCAAGGGTATTTTGAATATGATTCAAAGAAAAGTGGAGGAGTAACTATCAGTCATTTAAGGATGGATGATTCTCCTATAAATGCTCCATATTACCCAGAAAATCCTAATTTAATAGTAGTAACTAAAGAAAATTACTTACATAACTTTAATTGTTTAAATAATATAAAAAATCATGGAATATTTTTACTTTCTACTACTAAAAATGAAAGTGAAATTAATGATTATCTTCCTAATGAGATAAAGAAAATAATAAAAGAAAAGAATATAAAGTTTTTCATATGTAATACAAGTGAACTTGATAAAAAATACTCATTAAATGGAAAAATAAATAACCTAATGAGTATGTATATTCTAAAAATATTAGGATGTACTAAAGAAGATGAAACAAAATTTAAAGAAATAATAACTAATACTTACAAAGAAAAAGGACAAAATGTGATTGATAATAATATAAATTCACTGCTTGATGCTTTTAATTATATAATAGAAGTTAATAATGATGCTTTATCATTAAGTGAAGATGTAACTGAAGATGAAACAGATATTTATGAAAATATGAAATCATTAAATGGAAATAAATTACCAGTTTCTGCGTTTATTCCTTATAAAGATGGTTCCTTTGAAGGCGGATCTTCTAGTAGTAAAAAAAGAAAAATAAGTGATTATGCTCCAAAATGGATAAAGGAAAACTGTATAGAATGTAATCAATGTGCGTTTGTTTGCCCACATTCTGTTATAAGACCATTTTCTTTAACTGTCACAGATATGAATTCTCTAGACATTAACCCAGATAAAACTATTCCATCTATTGGTGAAGAAAATAAACAATTTTATTTAAGTGTTTCAGAGTCAAATTGTACAGGATGCACGTTATGCGCCGATGTATGTCCTGGTAAAAATGGTAAAAAAGCTCTAGAAATGGGCGAGTATAGTGAAGAATTGGACCATGAAAGCGAAAAATTATTTGAACATAAAAATGATACAAAATTTAATAAATATACAGTAAAAGGACTTGGATTTAAAGAATATGGACTTGAATACCCTGGTTCATGCGCAGGATGTGGAGAAAGTGCCTATTTAAAAGTCTTAACTAGTCTTTATAAAGATGAAATAGTTATTGCTAATGCTACAGGATGCTCTTCAATATATGGAGGATCACTTCCTAATCTTCCTTATAAAGTACCATGGATCAGTTCTTTATTTGAAGATAACGCAGAATTTGGTTTTGGAATATATTCTTCATATAAAACAAAAAGAGAGATTATAAAAGATATTATGTATGAAACAAAAGATATAGTGTCAAAAGAAGTAAAAGAAATATATAAAAGTTGGCTAGACAATATGGATGACTTTGAAATAACTTCTAGTATAAAAGAAAAATTAAAAGATGCTGAAATACCTGCAGAACTTAAAAAATTATTAGACTATATTCCATCACGAACAGTATGGATTGTTGGAGGGGATGGTTGGGCATATGATATAGGATATGGGGGACTTGATCATGTACTTCATACAGATGAAAATGTAAATATATTAGTTCTTGATACCGAGGTTTATTCAAACACTGGTGGTCAAACTTCAAAATCTACAAAATACGCCGGAGTCGCAGAATTCTCAGGCTGTGGTAAAAAAACAAATAAAAAAGATTTGTTTAGAATGGCTATGTCTATTCCAAATGTATATGTTGCTTCCATTTGCATGGGCGCTAATATGAATCAAACACTAACATCTTTTAAAGAAGCATATGAACATAAGGGACCATCAATAATTATTGCATATAGTACTTGTATATCTCATGGTATTAAAGGCGGCCTTAAAAATACTATAGAAGAAGAAAAATTGTTAATTGAAAGCGGATATAATTTACTTATGAGATATAATCCAAGTAACAAAAAATTAACAATTGATTCAAAAGAACCTGACTTTTCCTTATATGAATCAGTATTTGAGCGAGAACTTAGATATAAAAATCTTCAAAATTTAAATGAATTAGAATATGAAAAGTTATATAACTTAAATATAGATGCTGCGAAAGAAAGATATACATATTATAAAGACTTAGAAAACATTGAAAAATAAAGGTAAATATAGTATAATATATACCTTGTGTAAGGAGTATTATGGAAGGATATGTAAAAAATTATAATAGGAACTTGAAAACATTTGTTATTGAAACACCATTAAGAGATTATATGGCTTTAAAAGAAGACTTAGTAGAAGAATTAAGAAATGGAGATAAAGTAACATTTACTGAGTCAAAAGCATATATGAATGTAAGACTTGAAGGAGATAATGGAGAAATCATTTTATCAAGAGAACTTATATCTATCGCTTCAAGCGTAAGAAAATTAAGTAATACATTAACTTTAAAGCACTAAAAAAGTGCTTTTTTTAATATTTTAAAACAAAAAAATTGGACTGCACCCCCTGGTACAGTCCGGAAAAAAGAATAAAAAGGGGTTGGCTAGTGTGATACTAGCACCAATTCGCCTAAAAGTGAATTGGTAAGTCTATATACTATAGTAAAAGTTGGATTTTGTCAACAATAAAATTTCAAAAAATGATATAAATTCAATTTATTTAAAATAAATACTTACATATTATATTAAAGGTGAAGATAGAATGAAAAAAATAATTATAGACGTGCAAGATAGATATTATTATGACCAGTGGCATTATCCGGGTTCAATTAATATTCCATATGATGACTTAATAAGTAACTATAGAGCATATTTGAATAAATTTGATACATACTATTTGTATTGTAAGAGTGGAAAATTAAGTAGAAGAGCGTCAACTGTACTCAATTATTTAGGATATAATACTATAGTTCTAGAAAAATAATTTAATATATATTATAATGTTAAAGAGGCATTTATGGAATGGTTAAGTAATTTTATATACGATGCAATAGATTTAATGGGAATATATGGTCCAGTATTATCATGTTTATTGATACTTATTGAATCAATTTTTCCTGTTCTTCCTTTAGGAGTATTCATAACAATAAACTTTTTAGCATATGGACACTTAGTTGGATTTATAATATCTTGGATTTTTACAGTGCTAGGATGTCTAATATCATTTTATATATTTAGACGAGGTGTATCAGGGTGGTTTAGTAGACTTACTAAAGATAAAGACACTCTTAATAATTTAATGTTAAAATTTAATAATATAACACTACCTGAACTTACAGTAATAATAGCAATTCCTTTTACACCTGCGTTTCTTGTTAACATTGCTGCAGGACTTTCTAATATGGATTTTAAGAAATTCTTTACATCTATTTTAATAGGAAAGTTAGGACTTGTATATTTCTGGGGTTATATTGGAACAAGTGTAGTTGAAAGTTTTCAAAATCCAATGGTACTCATAAAAATTGCAGTTATACTCATAATTACTTATATTATATCCGTAGTACTCAAAAAAGCATTGAAATTATAAACATCAAAAATAGTTAAACCGATAATTTAACTATTTTTTTCTTATGTAAAAAGTGGTATTATATATCTATAAAGAGGTAAATATGATAGAGTATTTAATTATAGGTTTACTTGTTATAGTATTAATTTTATTAATTATTCTTTTAGTTGTCTCGTTAAGAAAAAATATAAGTGAAACAAATATAGTAGAACACCTAGGTAAAATTGAGACGTCTATGATTAAGGAAATTGGAGATTTTAAATTAAATTTTTCTAATGATTTAACAAAAGATTTTGTAGATTTAAACGAGCGAATTGAACGTAAACTTAATATGATTAATGAGCGTGTTAATGAAAGAATTGAAGTGAATTTTGAGAAAACTAATAAGACTTTTTCAAATGTGCTTGAACGTTTAGCAAAAATAGATGAAGCACAAAAGAAAATTGATAATTTAAGTAATGATATAGTATCTTTACAAGGTATTCTTACTGATAAGAAAAGTAGGGGAATATTTGGAGAAGTTAATTTATATCATATACTATCTAATGTATTTGGTGAGAAAAATGATAAAATTTATAGAACTCAAGTAACGCTATCTAATTCTTTTATTGCAGATGCAGTGTTATTTGCGCCATCTCCACTTGGAACTATCGTAATTGACTCTAAATTTCCATTAGAACATTATAGAACAATGATTGAAAAAGGAATTACTGAGACTGAAAGAAAAGTACGTGAAAAATCTTTTGAAATAGACGTTAAAAAACATATAGATGCGATTGCTGATAAATATATAATCAAAGGTGAAACAGGAAATCAAGCAATAATGTTTTTACCAGCTGAAGCAATATTCGCAGAAATTAATGCATATCATCCGAATATCATTACATATTCACAAAAAAGAAATGTATGGATAGCATCTCCTACAACTTTAATTAGTTTACTTACTGTTATACAAGCAGTTCTTATGGGAATGGAAAGAGATAAATATGCAAGCGTTATACATGAAGAATTAAATAAACTAGGTATTGAATTTGATAAATATAGATCAAGATGGGATAAATTATCAAGAAGTATCAGTACAGTTACAAATGATATAAAGGATATCAATATAACTACTGATAAAATTTCAAAGAGATTTGATTCAATAAGTCATGTAAAACTTACCGAGTCAAAAAGAAGTATAGAAGGAGGTGAAGAATAATGGAAGGATTAGTTACTATACTTATAATTGTAATTGCAGTAATACTTGCATCTATTAAACAAGTTAACGAATATGAAAGAGGAGTAAAGTTTACTTTAGGAAAATTCACAGGAATTATGAAACCTGGATGGAACTTAGTATTACCAATATTCCAATCATGTAGAAAAATAGATATTCGTACTAAAACAGTAGAT
>CAYXHQ010000061.1:5767-6311 GCA_964465245.1 uncultured Muribaculaceae bacterium
AAGCAATAACAAAAGATAATGTATCTGTAAAAATTAATGCAGTTTTATATTACAAAATATTTGATGCATCTAAGGCTATGATTGCTGTAGAAAATTATAACTTTGCAGTTAGTCAACTTGCTCAAACTACAATGAGAAATGCAGTTGGTTCAGTATCACTTGATGAACTTCTTAGTGAAAGAGAAAAAATAAGTGCTGATATCTGTAAAATAGTAGATAAAGCTACAGACCCTTGGGGAGTAAAAGTAGAAAATGTTGAATTAAAAGATATTTCATTACCTGAAGAAATGAAAAGAGTAATTGCTAAAGTTGCAGAAGCAGAACGTGAAAAAGCTGCAGTTATAACTAAAGCTAAAGGTGAACTTGAAGCATCTGAAAACTTATCTAAAGCTGCAATGGAAATGTCTAAAAATCCTGGTGCTCTACACTTAAGAACATTATCTACTTTAAATGATTTAAGTTCAGATCAATCAAATACAATCATATTTGCAGTACCTGTTGAAATACTTAAAGCATTTGATGGTATCGCAGAGATTGCAAAAAA
>CAYXHQ010000062.1:0-2221 GCA_964465245.1 uncultured Muribaculaceae bacterium
TTACTTAGAGAAGGAATTGATATACCAGAAGTATCTTTAATTGTAATAATGGATGCAGATAAGCAAGGATTCTTAAGAAGTGGAAGAAGTTTAATACAAACAGTAGGAAGAGCGGCTCGTAATAAAAATGGCCATGTTATTATGTATGCATCAAGTATTAGTGACGCGATGAAGGAAGCAATTAGTGAAACTGAAAGAAGAAGAAATATACAGATTGAATATAATACTAAAAATAATATAACTCCTCAAACTATAGTAAAAGAAATTAGGGAAGTTATATCTAATGAAGAAATTTTGGAAGAGATACCAGATAAAGTGAAATTATCAAAAAGTGAAAGAGTACAAGTTATTAGAAACTTAGAAAAAGAAATGAAAAAAGCAGCTTCAGAACTTGATTTTGAAAGAGCTATGGAATATAGAGATATGCTTTTTGAACTAAGTGTAGAAGAATAAAAAAACGTGTAATTGCTTACACATTTGAGTCTGTAATAATTTCTTTTTCTTTCTTTTTCTTACTTTTTTTCTTTTCTTTTTTAGTACTTTCTTTAACTAAAGGTTTATCATCTTTACTTTCTATTTTTTCTTTTGTTTCTACATTTGTTTTTTCTTCTGTCACTTTTTCTTTTTCTGCTTCAATATGTTTTTTTCTTTTTTTATTCTTTCTTATTTTTTTAATCAATATACATATGAATACAATAAATAAGATAGTTGACTCAGCAGTAAGAGTAATTATTACTATATAATAAGTATTTATTGTTTCTTTTAGGTCATCAACTAATTCTGAATTATAAAATGTAGCAGTATTATTTTTAATGTCATACATATAGAAATTAGTTTCACCCGTTTCGGTATCAACTGCTTCTATTATTGCAAAGTTAGAGTCTTTCTTATATTTATATCCATAAAATTCATAATCATTAATTTTAATTAGCGATTTTTTATATCCAAATTTTTCTTCATTTTCCACATTTAAAGGGTAGAGTACTAATTCATTTAGTTTAACTTCCGCATATTTTTTAAATGTATTGTTTGATTCTCCATATATATATAATCCAATATTTCCACTTGTGTCTTTTAGTCCTACAAGAGTAAACTTAGTTATTTCATTTGTAAATGCAGGAACATCTTGTTCGTTAATTTTTACAGTAGTCTCAGTGTAATTATCAGGTATAGTAAGTGCTGCAGATCTTTTAACTACAGTTAACTCCTCGTTTTCAACAGTTTTAACTTTTATTGGGCTAGGGTCTATTACATTAGCCACTATATTATAAGTTTTAGTACTTCCATTTTCAGCAGTTACTGTAATTGCAAATTTATTTTCTCCTTCAATTACTTCAAATGTACCAGTCCCTTCCGTTCTTGCTCCTGAGTCACTCTTAGTTGCATTAATATTAATACTAGTTACTCCAGGATTAAGTGACACTGTATAGTCAGTTACATCTTTACTAAACGCAGGACTTAATTCTGCACCATCTATTGTAAGCGCTGATAGATTATTATCTTTAGAATACGAAGCTTCAAGTTGTGACTGAGTAATAACTGTAACATTAGTGCCAGAAGGGGATGCAGACATTCCTAACTCATCCCATCCAATAACATTATAAGATTTAACTGATATTTTAGATTTTCCTGATTTTATTGCTTTAAATGTATATGAATATGATGCTGACTTTTTTGAACCATTACCATAGTCAACAACAGATTTGGTTCCACTTACTAAAGACAATATAGAAGAATCATAATCTATTGTATATTCCCAACTTCCTAAAAGAGCAGAAGAAGATACTTTAACTGTTACATTAAAAGTTTTGCCAACAACTACTTTAGTAGAAGATGTAGATGTTTTAATAGTTGCAGATGCAGCATATAATGAATTAATTCCTATAAATGCTGAAAATATTGTTATTAACACTACCCCAAATATCTTTTTTAATTTTTTCATAATTCCTCCTATAATTTCTTATCTCCAACTATATGTTTTTGAACTTGTAATAAATCTAAAATAGTAACTTTACCGTCTCCACTAGTATCTCCCGCAATAGAGTAGGCACCATTTAGTTTTTTAGAATTCAATATATGTTTTTGAACTTGTAATAAATCTAAAATAGTAACGCTTCCATCTCCACTTGTGTCTCCTTTAACAGCAATATTAAAGGTTTTAACCTCATTAGCAGATGTATGAATAGTTAAAGTTTGACCTGTTGATAAATTTTCATTTCCA
>CAYXHQ010000062.1:2321-6293 GCA_964465245.1 uncultured Muribaculaceae bacterium
TTACCAATTCCTGAGATATTTGATAGAGAACTAGTAGCAGTTGCACCTAAATTAACAGAAGTAGTTTCTTTAGATACAAAGTACGAATAACTAACAACATCAGGGTCAAATCCAGTTAATGCTTCCTCATTTATAGATATATGACTTAAACTATTAACCGTGTCTCCTATAGTAGGAAGTGACACAACTTCAGGCATACCAGCATAAATAGGAATTGCAAATACATAAGGACTATTGATAATTCCATTATCCCTATATGACTCATAGTTATTACTTGCTTCACTTGAAGGTGCTTGTACGTTTGTCATGTATTGATGAGTATAATTACTACTAGTAGCAGTAGGGGATGTATTAAATTTTTCAAAATATAAAGTATATTGTCCAGCATTTATATATCCATCACTTATAAAGTTAGCTCCACCCATAATTGCTTTTTCACGAGTATCCCATGGGCGTCCATAACTTGTGCCAGACCCACCAACTAAGCCTTTAGCATAAGCAAGTCCACGAGTAACGGGAGAAGAAGTATAATCATCTTTATATGCCCCTATATTATAGTAGTTATAGTAACCATTTAATGAGTTTCCTCTATATGTCGCAGTACTCTCTCCGGTAATTGCTGAATATGTACTTTTAGACCCACCTTCTTGAACAACTCTTGATGCTAGATGAACAGGACTTATATTATATGCAATACCAGCATTTATAAACATATTTACATATTCATCACTAGATAAGTAACTACTTCCAAATATAGACTTAACTATATCAGGCCCTTGTGTAGATGCATCATATTGAAGATTTTCAAACATAAATATGTATTTTTCAGTTAAAAAATTTCTTGGATCTAAGAAAAATGCATTAACTCCATCAGTTGCTTCAAACCATGAACTTCCTTCACGAGGACTAGCATCAACTCTATAAGCATCATATATAGTATTTTCAATATAGTTTTTTCCACTTTCACCATTTATTACGTCAGCCCAATTAAGAGAAGTATTAACAGCTTTAAATTGCCAAGAAGGATATTTGTTATGTAAGTATACCAAATATGGCCAGTAACTCTTTGGAAAACCAAGAGACTCTAGTGTTTTCTCATATTCAGTATCACTAGATGTAACATCAGTTTTGTTTATTATATAAGTTCCGCATACATAACCAGTTTGTCCATCATGATAATTTATTTTATACCATACATCATCACATCCATTACCTGATGTTAGCGTTTCAGTGACAAGCACATTAGTTCCATTAATCAAAGTTGCAAGTTTTGTAGCATTATAAGAATTGCTATTTCTAACAGAAAGAGTGGTCGCATACACCCTTGCAGTAAATGGACTAGTGTTGTAACCTGTGTTTACTGCACCAATCTTAGCATATTTACTACAAATGTAAGCTTCAGCTCCATTATAATCTATTTTATACCATCCACTTGAGCAACCATTACCAGAAATAGGTGTGGTATCTACAATAGTAAGTATTTGACCAAAATATACTCTAGTAATTTCAGTTCCATCAGTAGAAGCAGCATTTCTAATTCTAACGGCGTCTCCTGTTACATACCCAGCAGTAGATGCTTTTATATTTGGAAGAAACGCAAAAAAACAAGATAATATGATTAAATATATAATTCTTTTTTTCATACATTTTCCTCCTTATTATTTATATTACTTTATAATTATAACAAATAACGACAAATTTTTCATCATGTAGAAGTGTATATTAACAAAACATTTACACTATTATATTTAAAGTATAGATAAAAATAAAAGTATGATATATAATAACTTATATAAAGAGGTGTATTTTAATGAATTTAGAAGTAAATGGACATAATGTATTTTTGATTATAGGAGTATGCTTTGTCGCATCATTTTTCTTAGTAATGTTAATGAAAAAAGTTGCAGTGCATATTGGTGCCTTAGATACTCCAAATGAAAGAAAAATACACAGTAAACCTATACCTTTACTTGGAGGAATTGGAATATTTTTAGCGTTTTTGCTTGGGTATATTTTATTTGTACCACCTAGTGCACTTATGTCTTCAATTTTAATCGCATCATTTTTAATACTACTTTTAGGAATATTTGATGATATTACTCCAATAAAAGCTAGATATAAATTCATAATTCATATTTTAATCGCATGCATTATAGTGTTTTACGGCGGTCTTAGATTAGATTATGCAGATATTTTTGGTTATTCAATAAACTTTGGTGTTTTTGCGCCTTATGTTACAATTCTTTTAATAGTAGGAATAATTAATGCAATTAATTTAATAGATGGGCTTGATGGCTTATGCGCAGGAATATCATCAATATACTTTTTAACAACAGCAGTGCTAGGATTCTTACTTAATAAATTTGGCGGGTTAGATATAATGATATCAGTAATTATGTTAGGTTCTACTTTAGGATTTTTAGTACACAATTTTCCGCCTGCGAAAATATTTATGGGAGATGCAGGTTCAACATTTATTGGACTAATGATATCAGTAATAGTCTTAATTGGATTTAAAACACTTACTTTAACTTCTTTAGTTATCCCAGCAGTTGTTTTAGCAATACCAATTTTAGATACACTATTTGCAATTATTAGAAGAAAACTAAAACATAAATCTATTGGAGAGCCAGATAAAAATCATTTGCATCATCAACTTCTTAAAATTAATAAATCAAAAACTAAAACAGTATTAATTATATACTTAATAAATATTATATTTTCAGTAACTAGCATACTTTATGCGGTAGGGTATAAAGATGAGATGATTATATGTTATATAACGCTACTTTTCTTAGTAATATTTTTAGTACTTAAAACAAATATAATTTTTGAACACAAACAGTAGAGAATACTGTTTTTTTGTATTCTCAAATGATATAATAAAATAAAGTTAAATATTAAGGAGTAGATAATGGATAAAATAATAGTATCGACTGGTTATATGGGAAGTGGCTCATCTGCGATAACTGATTTAGTAAGTGAATTTGAAAATTGTTCAAATGAATTTAAAAGTTATGAATATGTATTTTTACATTGCCCAAATGGGTTATTTGATCTTGAAGATAAATTATTAATTGGCAACAATGCTATTAGAAGTGATGAAGCAATAAGAAGTTTCGAAAATGAAATGAATAAACTATATGATAAAAAATTTTATTGGGTAGGTAATTATAAAAAAATAATTGGGGAAGATTTTAAGAAGTTTACAAACGAATTTATATCAAATATCACAGAGTTTAATTACCCTGGATTTTGGTATACTCATGAAGAAGTTAATTCTAAAATGTTTACTAAATTACTGCTTCGAAAACCTTTTAAAATTCTATTAAAAGATAAAATAAATTTTAAAAGAATATTAAAATATAATGATGGGATGAGAGTATCTTTTATTAAAAAAGATGATTTTTACAAATATTCAAAAGAATATATTTATAAAGTTATAGATTATGCTACTAAGGGTGAAAAAAATATAGTTTTAGATCAATTATTATTACCTTTTAATTTACATAGGATTGATAATTATTTTGACGATAAGCTAAAAGTAATAGTAGTGGAAAGAGACCCAAGAGATGTTTTTGCTTTAAATAAATACATTTGGCCGATTAAAAAAACAGGAGTCCCATTGCCAAGAGAAGTTAACGAATTTTGTAAGTATTATAAAAATATGAGAAAAAATGAAATAAAAACAAATTCTAGCAAAGTTTTAAGAATTAAATTTGAAGATTTAATATATAAGTATGATGAATCTTTAAATGATATATATAAATTTTTAGGATTTAATGAGTCAGATCATATAAGAAAAAAAGAAAGATTTAACCCAGAGTTATCCATAAAAAACACTCAATTATTTAATGAAAAATATGATAATGAAATAAAAATAATAGAAGAGAATTTAAGTGAATATTTATATGATTTTCCCTATAAAATAAATAATGATGTAAATAACACAGTAGAATTTGATTAAGGTGA
>CAYXHQ010000063.1:0-6134 GCA_964465245.1 uncultured Muribaculaceae bacterium
AATTCGTTCATCGCAGATGCAATAGACATTGATGTATCCATTATCGCCCCCATAGAACCAATTACAATTCCGCCCCATATCATTGCTGGCAAGTTTATTGGATTAGATGCATTAACTAAAGAAATATAAACATAATCTTCACCAAGAATTCCAGTAATTCCAAGAAGTTTTTCTATAATTATCGCAAGGAGCCCTGAGATTAATACTCCTGCGATATTACCAACTATCGCACAAAATGTTTTTTTATTGTATCCATTTATTAGAAGTAAACTCATCACAATTACAAATACAGCAATAATAATTGTTAACAAATATATATTATATCCTTTTAGTATTCCTGGAATATAAATTGTAAGAATAGAAAGTGTAGTAAATAGTAGTGCTAAAATAGTGTTTATTCCTTTCCATTTACCAATAAGAATAATCATAAGTAAGAATATAATCACTAATATTATAAGGTAATCACTAGTTTTTTGCAGTGCAAACTTCCATAATGCATCTTCACCCGTTACCTTCTCGGCATAATCTATTGTTGAGGGTGGAGTTATTACAATTTTTTTGCCAGCACTTACTTCTTTAAATTGATAAGAATAATTATAATCAATTTCTTGTTTAGCATCTATCACGTCGCCTTTATATTTTCCGCTAAGTACTTCTGCTTTAAAGTAAATATCTTTATTTTGTTTTCCATCTTCCGTAGTATCTTTTAGTACTACATTATCAATTTCTAACACTTTAGCAGTATAATAATCTAAATCGTATTTTTCTTCAATATTATATTTGCATATTCCTTGTCCTATTGATATAAAACATATTGAAAATAAAATTACAATTAGAAATGTTTTCCAGTCTTTTTTTAAAAATTCCATTATCACACCTCGCACAAATAATTATACTACAAACCGACATAATTTGCTTTAAAAAAATAAGTATATGTGCTAAAATAATTTAAGAAGTGAGGTATTACAAAATGGGGAAAGTCATATCATTAGTGAATCAAAAAGGTGGAGTTGGAAAAACAACAACGAGTATAAATTTATCAAGTTCACTAGGGCACTTAGGTAAAAAAGTACTATTAATTGACTTAGATCCACAAAGTAATTCTACTACTGGACTAGGAGTTAATAAACTTGATATAACTAAAAGTATATATGATGTAATAATTGGTAGCACTGATATAAAAGATGTAATAATTAAAACACCATATAAAAATCTTAGTATAATACCATCTATGATAAACTTAGCTGGTATTGATATTGAACTAGTTCAAAAAAGCATGACAACTGATAGCTTTAAAATAAGTTATCAATTAAAACCACAAATTGATTCTATAAAAGATAGATATGATTATATTATAATTGATTGTCCACCAAATTTAGGACTTCTTACTACTAATGCACTTGCTTCATCTGATTCAGTTTTAATACCTGTTCAATGTGAATATTTTGCACTTGAAGGTGTAACACAACTACTTAATACAGTAATTCTTACACAAACAAAAATTAATCCTGCGTTAGATATTGAAGGGGTTTTACTAACTATGTTAGACGGAAGAACACTTTTAGGTCTTCAAGTAGTTGATGAACTTAGAAAATTCTTTAAAGATAAAGTGTTTGACACAATAATTCCTAGATTAGTAAGACTTGTAGAAGCTCCATCTCATGGAAAACCAATTATAGAATATGATCCTAAATGTAAAGGAGCACTTGCTTATTTAAATTTAGCGAAAGAGGTGATCAGTAGAAATGGAAAATAAGAGACAAGCGTTAGGTAGAGGATTAGAACAATTATTTTCAAATGAAGCAATAGATATGACATCGTTTGAAAAAAATATTGTTGAAACTGCCGATAAAAATGATATCGCAGAGGTTAATTTAAGTGAACTTAGAAGTAATCCTTATCAACCTAGGCAACATTTTGATGAAGAAAAATTAAAAGAATTATCAGACTCTATTAAAGAGTTTGGTGTTATAGAACCTATTATAATTAAAAAAAGTATTAAAGGTTATGAAATAGTCGCTGGAGAACGTAGAGTAAAAGCTTCAATAATAGCTGGAAAAACTACAATACCTGCGGTTATAAAAGAATTTACTGATGAAGAAATGATGCAGATAGCTCTTCTTGAAAATATTCAAAGAGAAGATTTAAGTCCAATAGAAGAAGCAGAAGCATATAAAAATTTAATTATATCTTTAGGTATTACTCAAGATGAATTTTCTAAAAAAATAGGAAAAAGTAGAAGTTATATAACAAATATGTTGGGACTTCTTAGACTTCCTAAAATAGTACAAACAATGGTGCTTAATAAAGAAATATCTATGGGACATGCCAAAATATTAAGTAAACTTGAAGATAATGATAAAATAATTGATTTATCAAATAGAATAATAGATGAGAATATTACTGTAAGAACATTAGAAACTTTATTAGATAATCCAGAGTATTTAAGAAAAAAACCAATAAAAAAAGTTACTAGATTTAATAAGTATAAACATATAGAGACAATATTAAGAGAAAATTTAGGATCTATGGTTAAAATCAGTGAAAAGAAAATAAGTATTTCATTTGATAGTGAAAAAGATTTAGAAAGAATATTAGAAATTTTAAAAATAGATATTAATGAGGAATAAATGGAAAACGTAAGTGATGATAAAACATATACTTTAGGTTCTACAGTTATTATGAAAAAACCTCATGCTTGTGGCACAAATTTATGGGAAGTTACTAGGTGTGGTGTTGATATAAAGTTGAAATGCATAAATTGTGGTAGAGTGATAATGATGGATAGATTAGAAATGAATAAAAAACTAAAGAAGGTGGTGCGTGATGCCTAAAAAGAAATTTGTATTAAGTCCTATGTTAACTTTTATAGTTTTGACTATTGCTGTTATTGTTCTTAGTGGAGTTTTAAAATTCTTTAACGTACAAGCAGAATATTCAACTGTTAACACAGTTACAAATACTTTAACTAACAATGTAGTAGAAATTGATAGTTTATTTAGTTTATCAGGTCTTAAATATATTGTAACTAATGCAGTAAGTGAATTTGTATCATTTACTCCGCTTTCTATGTTACTTATAATATTGATAGGTATAGGTATTTTAGAAAGTTCAGGACTAATGAGAACTGCTTTAACACTTCTTACGAGAAATGCATCTAAAAATGCACTAACTTTTGTATTGATTTTATTAAGTATTGGATTTTCTTTAGTTGGAGATATAGGTTTTGTAATAATGTTACCTATTGGAGCACTATTATTTAAATATGGAAAAAGGAATCCATTAGGTGGTATAATTGCATCTTTCGCAGGTATGTCATTTGGATATGGAATAAATGTGTTTTTGAGCGCAACTGACAGTAGTTTACTTAATTTAACTGTGAGTGCTGCAAAACTTTTGGATGGTAAATATTCTATAGGTGTATTTTTCTCACTTGCAATAATGATTATCGCACTTATAATAATGGCTGTAATTTTTACTAAGATAACTGAAAAAAGTATAATGCCGTCACTACCAAAATATGAATTTAGTGAAAGTGAAGAACAAACTATAATAACTAAAAAAGATTTAAGAGGATTAATAGTAGCTATAGCAGTAGCAATTGTTTATATATTAATAGTAGTATATAACATAATCCCAGGGCTTCCTTTATCAGGAGGACTACTGGATCACAGTGGAGCAAGATACATCGACATGTTATTTGGAAGTAATTCATTATTTAGTCAAGGATTTGTATTTATAATAACATTACTTTTCTTCTTAATGGGACTTTCTTACGGACTTGTTACAAAAAGTATAAGGTCAAACAAAGATTTAACAAAAAGTTTATCTCATTCACTTGATGGAATTGGTAGTGTAATAGTACTTATCTTCTTTGCATCATTATTTATTAGTGTATTTAAGAAAACAAATATAGGTTTAGTTATAACTGCCGGTCTTACTAATTTACTTACTGAATTTAGTTTTACAGGAATAGGATTAATTATAGTATTTTTCTTTATTGCAATAATTAGTAGTTTTTTCACAACTTCTAGTGTAATAAAATGGTCAATGATATCTGGAGTGGTAGTACCTGTATTTATGAATGCAAGTTTATCTCCAGAGTATGCCCAAATAATCTTATCAGCAGGTAACTCTGTTGCTAATGGCTTAACTCCGTTATTTGCATATTTTGTTATCTATATTGCATTTTTAGAAAAATATAATCAAGGAGATTTAATTACTTTAAGAGGAAGTCTTAAATATATGAGAACTTATGGAATTGCTACATTCCTAATATGGTTTGTATTGATTCTAGGATGGTATATAACAGGTTTACCTCTAGGTATTGGAAGTTTTCCGGGAATAATGTATTAACAAGAAGGAAGTGATAACATGGCTTTAAAAGCTGGAATAATTGGAATGCCAAATGTAGGCAAAAGTACTCTTTTCAATGCTATAACAAAGAAAAATATTTTAGCGGCTAATTATCCATTTGCTACAATTGACCCTAATGTCGGTGTAGTAGTAGTACCAGATAAAAGATTAGATATATTAAATGAAATGTACGACCCAGATAGGCTAATTCCAACTCAATATGAATTTATTGATATTGCTGGTCTTGTAAAAGGAGCCTCTGCTGGTGAAGGCCTTGGAAACAAGTTTTTATCACATATAAGAGAAGTAGATGCGATAGTGCATGTAATTAGGTGTTTTGAAGATAAAAATGTTATACATGTCGAAGGTAATGTAGACCCTTTAAGAGATATAGATATAATTAATTTAGAACTTATATTAAGCGATGCAGAAATTATAGAAAACAGAATTGCAAAAATTGAAAAAAAAGCAAAAACTACGAATGATAAAGAATCGCTTGCAGAATTAAATGCCCTAGAGAAAGCAAGAAGTTTATTAAATAGTGAAATACCACTTAGATTAGGTGATTTTGAAGAAACAGAAAAAGAAATTTTATTATCTTTTAACTTAATAACATTTAAACCCATTATATACTTAGCAAATGTAAGTGAAGATGATTTAATGGAAAACGATAATAAGTTTTTAACAAATTTGATGAACACGGCATCAAAAGAAAATGCTCCAGTAATACCAATGTGTGCGAAAGTTGAAAGTGAATTAATAGATTTGTCAGATGAAGAAAAACAAACATTTTTAAATGATTTAGGTATTGAAATGAGTGGACTTTATAGACTTATAAAAGTAACATATGAACTTCTTGGTCTTAAAACATTTTTTACAGTAGGAAAAGATGAGGTTAGGGCATGGACTTTTAGAAATGGTATGAAAGCACCTGCTTGTGCTGGAATTATACATACAGATTTTCAAAAAGGATTCATAAAAGCAGAAGTTATGTCATATGAAGACTTAATAACATTAGGTAGTGAATTAAAAGTGAAGGAAGCTGGAAAGGCAAGACTTGAAGGGAAAGAATACGTTATGCAAGATGGAGATATTTGCTATTTCAGATTCAATAGATAGTAAAGGAGGTGAATTAAAGATGGATTCAGTAAAAATTAAAATGAAAGCAAAAGAACTTATTGTTAATAACAAATGGAATATTTGGAAACCATACTTAATAATACTTGCAATAACTGCAGTATTATCATGGATAGCAACAGGTGTATTTAATATTGAATTGCAAACAAGAGAGGCTAATTTCGCAGATGGAATCATATCATTTATTACTATGCCTTTAAGCGTAGGATATATAGTATATTTATTAAACTTTGTTAGAGGAAAGAAATATGAAATTAATGATATTTTCTCTAAAATGGATAAATTAATTCCAATATGGGTAGTAAATCTAATTGTAGCGGTATTAGTAGCGTTAGGTTTTGTATGTTTAATCATTCCTGGTATTATCATTGGACTGATGTTTACAATGACTACTTATTTACTTGCTGATGGTGAAGATAATATTGGTACAATTTTAAAGAAAAGTTCTGAAATGATAAAAGGTTACAAATGGGATTACTTTGTATTTAGTCTTAGTTTCTTAGGATGGGTACTTTTATCTATTGTAACATTAGGTATAGCACTTATTTGGGTAATGCCATATATAAGCGTATCACATGTACTATATTATGAAGAATTAAAGAAAAAAATAAAGGGATAAGTTAAAGTTTCAGTAGTATAAT
>CAYXHQ010000064.1:0-354 GCA_964465245.1 uncultured Muribaculaceae bacterium
GCTGGAAATTGAGAATCAAACAATTCTTTGTTTTCAAAAGGATAATGATATTGGCTAAAAGGCATAGAACCTGAATCAAACCAGCAATCTATTACTTCACTTACTCTATTCATTACTTTGCCACATACTGGACATTTGATATGTACATCATCTACATATGGTCTATGAAGTTCAATAGACTCATCAATATTCTCAATAGACTTTTCTTTAAGTTCACTTCTTGAACCAATACTTTCTAAGTGTCCACATTCACACTCCCAAATATTAAGTGGTGTTCCCCAATATCTATTTCTAGATAACGCCCAATCATTTACATTTTCAAGCCAGTTACCAAATCTTTTCTCTCCAACAAAT
>CAYXHQ010000064.1:364-5898 GCA_964465245.1 uncultured Muribaculaceae bacterium
TTAACAGTATTGTTGTTTTTAACAAGTCTATCCTTTAGTTCTGTCATTTTTATATACCAGCTTGGTTTAGCATAGTATAAAAGTGGTGTTTTACATCTCCAACAGTGTGGATAACTGTGTACAATTTTTTCTTTTTTAAATAATTTATCATTTTGTTTTAAGTAGTCAATTATCTCTATATCTGTATCTATTACAAACTTATCTTCCCAAGGGCCTTCGGTGAAACATCCATCTTCTCCAACTGGATTTATAACAGGTAAATTATATCTTTTTGACACATTATAGTCATCTTCTCCAAACGCAGGAGCAATATGTACGAGCCCTGTTCCATCTTCTGTTGTAACATATTCATCACATATTACATAAAATGCTTTTTTATCTACATTTACAAAAGGTAATAATTGCTCATATTCTTTGTATTCTAAATCTTTTCCTTTATATCTTCCAGTTATTTGTGGGTCTGTAAAAATCGTATTTACTCTTGGCTCTGCGATTATAAAGTTATATTCGTTAGAAGACACTTTAACATAATCAACATTAGGATTTACGCACACAGCGACATTTGATAAAAGAGTCCAAGGAGTAGTAGTCCACACAAGTAAATATGTATTTTCTTCATTCTTTAATTTCATTGGAACATATACAGTAGTAACTGTATCATCTTGGTAACCTTGGGCTACTTCGTGAGATGCAAGACCTGTTCCGCATCTTGAACAATATGGCATAATTTTATGACCTTTATAAATTAATCCTTCGTCAAAAAATTTCTTTAATATATACCATTCTGTTTCTATATAATTGTTATCAAATGTAATATAAGGGTTTTCAGTATCAACAAAATAACCCATTTCTCTAGTCATTCGTTCCCATTCAGTTTTGTATTTCCAAACACTTTCCTTACATTTTTCATTGAATTCTTTTATACCATATTTTTCAATTTCAGTTTTATCTTTAAGTCCTAAAGATTTTTCAACTTCTATTTCTACAGGTAATCCATGAGTATCCCAACCTGCTTTTCTAATTACTCTGTAGCCTTTCATTGTCTTGTATTTACAAATAGAATCTTTTAAATCTCTTGCGATTACGTGATGTACTCCAGGTAAATTATTCGCAGTAGGTGGACCTTCAAAAAACACGAAGTCATCGCACCCTTCTTTCTTTTTAATAGATTCACTTAATATATCTATTTTTTCCCACTCTAATGCTATTTTATCCTCTGTCTCTTTAGCATTTACTTTTTCTAAACTTTTAAATTTCATAAATTCTCCTTTCAAATTTTTTAATTATTAATTAATATCTATATGTAAATTTAATTCTTCTTCTGTAGGCAATGACTCAAATACGTCTTTTGGTAAAAATTTTGATATTTCATATGAACTGATACCAATTGGTTTATCTATTCCTTTTAACGAATAGTTAGCTGTTAATTTATCTTTTTCTTTACATAATATTAAACCGATTGACTGATTATCATTATCATTTTTAATCATTTCATCTACTGCATTTAAATAAAAATTCATTTTGCCAGCATACTCTGGTATATATTTAGTTGCTTTTAATTCTACTATAACATAACACCTTAATTTTAAATGATAAAATAGTAAATCAATAAAATAATCATTTTTATCTATTGTTAACTTATATTGATTACCTACAAAACTAAATCCATTACCTAATTCTAACAATACATCTCTTATTCTAGTAATCATTGCACTTTCCAATTCTTTTTCTTTAAAACTATCTTTAAGTGTAATAAAATCAAATATATATGGATCTTTAATCGTATTATTTACTAAATCACTACCATTTTCTGGTAATGATAACTTGAAATTATTAGTACTACTACCTAATCTTAAATGATAATTAGATTCAATTTGTAGTGAAAGTACATTTCTACTCCAACCATTTTCTAACGTTTTTTCAGCATATATTTTTCTAATACTTGAGTCTTTGATTTTTTCAATTAATAATATATTGTGACCCCAAGGCAATTGTGCAACAAGCTGTTGCATTTTTTCATTGTCTTTATATTCATTATAAAATTTTTTCATATATTTCAAATTACGAATTGAAAAACCTTTAATACTCGGGAAATCAAGTTTTAATTCTATTTCAATTTGCTCTATAAATTTATTGCCATATTTACTATTATCATCAATGATTTTTCCTAATCTAAAGTATAGCATTACTAAATTTTTATTTACTTCAAGCATTGTTTTAGTTTGAGTTGTCTTGATTTCTTCTTTTATACTGTTAATTACTTCTTTAAATTCTTGTTCTATCATTTTTCTCCTTTCAATAAAATAAAAACGCCCTTATGAAAAGGACGATTGTTAATTCGTGGTACCACCTTAATTGGTTCTTGAATCTTTAACGCAGATATACGGTTTTTCCTAATTTTTTTAGAAAAACTCATCTGAAGTGATCTAATATATAACTGCCCACTTGTTTACACCACCCACAAGTTCTCTATATGGCACATTATTTATTCGTCTTCATCTCTTGATTTCATTATAGATTATACAGTTTTTGTTTCTTTATGTCAATTATTTATAATTTTCTTTTTCTAGTAAATGTTTGTTCTTTGTCTTCTTCATATGGAATAAATCCACTATATATACATCTGTCATATGTATTAAGATGAGTAAATTTTACTTCTTTTACTTCCTCTTTTACAATGTTTTTCATTTTAGATAATTTTTCATTATATTCTTCTAACAATTTTTTAACATCACTCAATTTTTCTTTTCTTTTTATATCATAATCTTTTTCACTTGCTGCATAAAACCTAAGAGCCCCCGGCACTGCTAATGGAAGAACTGCTACTAACATCGCACTTCCAAATACAAAGCCTGAAGTAATTAAATTAATTAACATAATTAATGAGGTAAGTATAAAATATAAATTCATTACATTACATAACATTTTAACACTTTTATCTTTTTTAATATGGACAATTATTTCTTTTAAAGACATATTAGAAAAATCTCTTTTTGATAATTCTTCACTAATTAAATCAATAATTCCTTCTAAATATTCTATATAATTTTCAAGTTCTAACGTACTTTCTAAATCTTCATCATTATTAACTTTATACGTTCCTTCATCTGTTTTTACATAAGTATCATTATTTAACTTTATAATTTCTTCATTCATAACTGTAAACTCCTATAAATGATAAAACCTTATTGCTTTATCATACTCACTCAAAATCGATTCTTTTATATCATTTCCAAAAACAATTTCATTGGTCAAAAAGAAACTATTAAAAATTATTTTTCCATTAAACATTAACAAAGTTGTACTAACTATAGCTGGTATATTTTTTGCGTCTATTATTGAGTCAATATCCGACCTTATTCCTTTAACCATGTAAATTTTTCCGTCATTAGATAAAATTTCAGTATATTCTCTTTCAAAACCTACTATAACAAAGCAATTATCTGTAACTGCTGTTTTAAATCCATTAATAATTTCTAACTCTTCCTTTACAAAATTATGGGGATTTTCTTCGATAAACTCATCTATTATTTTTTTATTTTTCCATAAGTATTCATCAATAGGTTTTAAATCATAAACGTTTAATGATTCCTGTTTATATATTTTATCAATGGATGGCGATATTTTATATTTTCTATTTATGTATTCCAAAAGTCCAAAATACAATTTATAAAATTGATCAGCCTCATTTTTACATAAATGCGCATTATTTTGAGGTATAAGTGAAAATTTTCTTTCTATGTTCACTTGTTTTATTTTCTCTTCTTTGTATTCTCTAGGAGTAAATCCATTCATTGCGGCACAAGGAATTTCATCAAGTGCTATATTTATAATATTTAATAGTTCGTCATTTTCAATAAACATATTTAATTTTTCTCTATCATTTAAAATTCTTGCATCGCTTATTAATGAAAAATAAAAATTTTTATATGGTAATTCTTTAATTACATCATACATGGTTTTTACTTTTTTGTTTTTTATAGGAAAATCATAGTAAAAAATATCATAATAATCTCTAATGTCATATTTTTTACTTCCTGCTATACCGAATTCTTTTCTTGCTTCAAATAAAATGTCTAATACTGGATAATAATCCCTAAAACTAATTATTTCTTCATAATTATCAGAGAATTCAAAATATCTACTACTAAATTCACAATAAAAATGGAATAAAGGATTACCAAAAAATTTGTCTATGTATTCCTTTTTTATATTAAATATACTACTAATCATAGTCATAAAAGTTTTTGTAAGCATATCTGCATTCACTTTAATAACACTAATCATAAATATAATTAACTCATCATCACTTTTTTTATAAGATATGTGATTATTATAAAATTCCAAAGCGGATTCTACATTTGCTTTTTGTTCTATAAACACATCAAATTCAACTTTACTAAATATACCTTTTTTATTTAATTCATTTATTTCCCATTCGTACTTTATTATGTCTTCTTTGCTTATTTTTTTATTTCTTGCATATTTTAAAAATTTTAATTCTTTTTCAGTACAAATATTATACAAATAATTAGGTTGACTATATTCCTTTATTATCTCATCAATCATTTTACTTCTTGTGATATTTTCATATTCTTTATAATTATACACAATAGATATATACATTTCATATATAACATCTTTTGGAAATCTAACAAATTCTTTCTTTAAATTCATACTTACTCCTTTTATTGCTATGTATTATACTATTATTTTTACACTTATGCAACTTTTTGATTTTGTCCTTTAAATATTTAAATATTAAAAAATGTCAAATATGATATAATATTTATGAGGGTGTTTATGAAAAAAGATAAATTATGGATTGATAAATTTAATAATAAAGATAAAGTATTACTTGAAAACTTTTTTAGTGAGTTAAATAATTCTATTTCACTTTCTAAAAGAGATACAAAAAGATTTATGAAAGACTTTGAAATGGCTATAAACTATTATTATAATAGAAATTATAAAATAAGTAGAATACTTAGTATTTTAAGTCTTAAAAACATTGGAAACTTCTATTTAGACAATTCTGAAGAATGGTATCCACTTGATAATGCTGCGAAAATATATCCACTTTCTATAAAAAGTAATTGGATGTCAGTGTTTAGACTTTCAGTTTATTTAAAAGAAAATATTGTTCCAGAAATTTTACAAATTGCCCTAACGTTTACAATAAAAAGATTCCCATCTTTTGCAACTACGGTTAGAAAAGGATTTTTTTGGCATTATTTAGAAGGAATTAGAAGAAGATTTTCAGTACATCTTGAAATTAATGTGCCATGTAGTTCAATAAATATCTCTTCTACTAATAAAAAAACTTTTAGAACACTTTACTATAAAAATAGAATAAGCGTAGAGTTCTTTCATGTTTTAACTGATGGGTATGGTGGGACTGTATTTTTAAAAACTTTAGTAAGTGAATACTTACATTTATTAGGAAAAACTGAAAAGCCTTTAATAGATATTAATGAGTCCCCTAAAAAAGAAGAAATAAGTAACGATTACACTAAATGCACACGCACATCTTC
>CAYXHQ010000065.1:0-5279 GCA_964465245.1 uncultured Muribaculaceae bacterium
TTACCTTTTGTCCTCTTTTGTTTCTAATTAATTGATTAATCGTAGGCATAAAACTACTCCTTTCCAAATACACACATCCAGGTGTATCATTTTCCTAATTTTAATTAAGTTTCTCTTGGAAACTCAAATCTATTTCATGATACTATTATTGTATTAAAAAGTCAACCAAAATATTGCAAAATCATAAAAATTTCGTTAATAACATTATGGTATGCTATAACTATACACATCAAATTTATAACTTATTATAATGAGTCCACATTTCTTTTGTTGCTATCTGGTTATACAACTTCACAAATGTTATTTTTCATATTTCAAAATTGTCATCAAGTATATTTTTTATCTTTGAATACTCAAATCCTCTTTTTTGTAGATAATCAATTATTTTTTGTTTTAAATATGTACCTTTATACTTTTTAGAATATTTTATATAAGCTTTTTCATATTCTTTTGGCAAGTTTTCTTCATCGTTATTATCTATATTATCAAGTATATACAAAATCATTTCTTTATCATATCCTTTTAAATATAAATCGTTCATCATTTTTTGTTTTAAAAAATTTATAGAGTACTTATTATTTTTTTTATTTTGTTTATTTACTAGATTACTAATTTTTTCTTCCCAAATACTTTTATCAATATTATTTAAATAACTATCAATAAAATATTCATCAAATCCTAAATTAATCAAATTATTTTTTATTTTATAAGGTCCGTCATTTTTTAGATTAACTGAATCATTAATAAATGCCTCAATATATTGTTTATCATTTATAAGTCCATTTTCATAAAATTTTTCAATAACATTATTTATTAGTTCTATTTCATATTCTTTTTTTAACAAATAATTTTCTATTTCACTTTTACTTCTTAATTTAATACTCAAATATTTTAAAGCATCTTCATATATTTCATAAAATTTATTATCTTCAAGCATACTTTCTAATTCGCTAATATTAATACTATCTTTTCTAAGTAAATTATGTTTAAGTATCACATCTTCATACAAAATAAATTCAGTATCTTCTCCATATACTTTATATTTATTACTTCCAACTTTTTTATATTTTTCTATTTTCATATTCGCTAAACTCCATAAACAAATTATATTATAAAGTACATTTGTTTGTAAATGAATTTTTAAAAAAAGATTTAATTTGTTTTTACTTTAACTAAACCCTTTTCAATTTCTTCTAAACTTCTTCCAATTTCTTTAACTGATTTATATTCAGTTTCTTTCATTTGATAATGATGTTTACTTAACATTTCTTTTGCTCTTATTGATACCGCATGAACTAGCTTGTATTTTGAATCAACTATATTAAGTAATTTATCAATAGAAGGATATATCACTTTTAATCACTCTCCTATTATTACTATACTTGATATAAATTTTTGTTACAACATATTTGACATTTATTTACATTTTACTCTACAAGTTTTCTAAGTCCATTTAATATTTCTACCATAGCCCATGTATCTTGCTTACAATATTCTATTAAATTAAGTTTATTTTGTTTTAATTCTTCAGCATCCATTTTATTATATGATGCATATACACTAAGTGCTTCATTTCCATTTTGTACTTCAAGATCTTTATAACTTAAATTTGTAAATAAAGGTAAAGTTTTCTTTATTGAAAAACTTCCACTTTGTTTATTATTATAATAATTCATCGTTTTTGCTTCTGTTTCACTATATCCGTGGTGCATATAAAAATCTTTATTTGTATCTAAATAATATAATAAATCTGTAGAATTTTCTGCGATTGGTAGTAGTTTATCTTTATATTCGGCAAATACTTTAGCCAAATGCTTTATAACTCTTCTTTCAAAATTGACATTTTGTGCTAACATCGTTCCATTAGACCCATCAATATGATTAATTAAAGCTAAAACTAATTCTAGTCTTTCATCGTTAAGTGTGTCTGCTAAAAACACAAAATTATCTTTTTCTTTATCACATACCCCAGGTGAATGCTCAATATGTAAAGAAAATTCAAAAGGACTTTGAGTATAAGGAGACTCACCTTTAAATCTTGGAACAGGACAAGGAAAAGTTTCAAAATCAAGATGATATATAGGATATTTAATTTCTTTAAGTCCTAATTTTATTTTTTCTGTGTTTATATATACATTTCCTGTTTCATAACATTCTCTTTGTATTATGTGATTTTCATTTTTTAGCCAATTAATAGGTATATCATCCAATTTATAATATCCTTCATTTATTAAATCATATTTATTATAAGAAATACCATTCTCATCCTTAAAAGATAAAAATCTTTTATAATTATAACTTGCATTTATATGTGGTACATCTTTAAAACAAATATCTTTAAACTTACATTCGATAGTTTTTTTATAAGCACAACTTATTCCTACCTTACAAGGATCAGATGTTCCATTAAATATATATTCTTCTAAGTTTTTTCTATCATTATCCACAATATCCATCATAGAAAGTGTTAAATCACTCATATCAAATATAGAAATTAGTTCATTACCATTTTCATCTTTTCTATAAATTCTCTTCTTATCTTCCATATACCCATCATATACATACTCATGATTTAAAATAGCTAAATAATAGTTAACTTTTTTATTTACATTATGTTCTTTTAAATCACGCTCTATAATATATCTTTGTACAGCTAAATCATATATGTATTTACCTTTTCTAAATCTATCCATAAGCATATTTATTTTATTTTCATACTCTTTTATATAATTATTATCTTTACATAAACCTATTTTATATATTCCATTTTCAAAAACAAATAAAGGATATTTTTCTTTTCCATAAGTCATTTCTAACATGGTTCTACTGGTTGTTGCTTTTACCTCTATTATATTAATACCACTTTCATTTTCATTATAAATATCAGTATAACATAAATATCTTATTCCATTTATTTCACAGTCAAATGATTCTTGATTGTAAGTTTCTTCACTATATACGCTTTTCCCACCAAAAAGATTATTCACGTGTATAGCACTTAATAATTCTACTTCTTTATAGTAGTCCATCATCGCTTCAAGTTGTTTATTTTCTTTTACAGTTAAATCATTATCTTCTTCATCAAACATACTAGAAGCAATTTCTGAGATTTTATCATCATACTCATTTTGTTTATATTCTTCGATGCTCATTTTACTTTTGAGTTTATCTTTTCTAATACTCTCTAGATTAAAATATCTTTTACATCTAGTATAATTTATAAAATCCGTTTTAGTTACTGCCATAATATTCTCCTATAAAAATTGTACAACATTTTTATAAGTTGTACAATTTAAATTAATTTACTTTTGTTATTCTTGCATAACCATTACCACTTTTTGCACAATTTGCAGTTGCAGTAGCACTTGTACAATTGCCAGTATCAGTTTTAGTATTATCTACATTAGATTCATAACTTGTGCAAGAAGCCGCAATACAATATGAATACATTTGTCCGGTTCCAGAAATTAAATTCTTAATGTATCCAGATCCCCCTCCAGCACTGTTATACAAAGCACATCCACCACCATACCAACCGCCACCACCTCCGGCTGCATATTTAGTTGAATTAATAGCACTTCCACCATATCCAAAACCGCCATTGACACAAAATGATGAATCACTCGCAGCACCAGCATAAGTTTCAGTACCTCCTCTTTCAGCAGTCGCACTACAATAGTTGTTACTACATTTATCTCCTATAGAACCAGCAATTCCTCCGCCTTTTCCTCCTACATTTATATTTAAAACTTGTCCTTGCACTAATGAAATTTCACCGGATGAATATCCACCAAATCCGCCTACGTTTGACAATGCATCACCACCTTGTGCTCCCCATACTTCAAGTTTATAAGTACCCGTTTCTGGCACAGTCCACGTTTGTTCTCCACCATTTGGTGTTACAAAATTGAAAAATCCTCCGACTGTCCAATTAGCAGTTAATGTCATATTTGAAACACCTACTGTTAAAAGACCATTTTCATCTATCGATGCGCCTGTCCCTTCAAGCGTCCATCCAATAAAAGCATATCCACTTTTTGTTGGATTTTCTATTTGATATGTTAATCCTTCATAATATTCACCATTATAATTTATTGATTGTGTTCCGCCATTCAAATCTACTTCTAATAAATAAGTATTTTAATTTGCATTTGATAGATGCGATACTCTTGCATAGCCATTTCCACTTTTTGTACAGTTTACAGTTGCAGTATCATTTACACAATCAGTAGTGATTGTTTTTGTTGCATCTGCATTTGATTCATAATTCGTACAATTATTATTGACGCAGTATGTATACATTTTTCTTGTACCAGCAATTAAATTATTTATATATCCTGTTCCGCCTCCGCCGCCACGCGATGCACCGCCTCCGCCACCATAATATCCGCCTCCGCCACCTACAACATAAGATCCGCCTAATCCAAATGAACCTGCTCCAATAATCGATCCAGAATATGTGAGATATCCACCACTACTTTGAGTTGAATCGGTGTAACCATAACTATCAGTAAAACTTATAATACCTGTGCCAAATGTCCCAATAAAGCCATTGCCTGAACCACCTGTAAAATAAGCATATTGTCCGTTATAATCATATTGCGAGCCGCCTCCGCCACCTGCTACTATTAATATTTTTTCCTTATTTGAGGCAAATGTTGTCGCATTAGCATTATAAAAACTTGATAATAGCCCTGATTGGTTTAATGCTATATGCGTTGCTCCGCCTCCACTTCCTTCAAGTTGTGTATTTCCTGTTCCAGAGGCCCAATTTGCAGATGTTGTTCCACCTCCATTATATCCACCTGGAGGATTAACATTTGGACCAGTAGACATTGAACCTTGACCTCCTACATTTATATGAAGAGTTTGCCCCTCAATTAAAGTTACATTTCCTACTGAATATCCACCATATCCTCCATGATAAGTACTATTGTGATGTCCTCCTTGTGCTCCCCATACTTCAAGTTTGTATACTCCAGTTTCTGGTACAGTCCATGTTTGTTCACCACCACTTGGTGTCACAAAAGCAAAACCATTTGTAAGGTTCCAATTTGCAGTTAATCTCATATTAGAAACTCCAACTTTTAAAAGGCCATTTTCATTTATTGAGGCACCTATTCCTTCTAAAGTCCATCCGGCAAATGCATAACCTGGTCTAACGGGTTCCTCTATTTGATATGTTGAAGACTCATAGTATTCACCATTATAATCAATTGATTGAGTTCCACCAGCCAAATCCACTTCTAGTGTGTGTGTTTGAGTTTCTTCTTCGTACG
>CAYXHQ010000066.1:0-5178 GCA_964465245.1 uncultured Muribaculaceae bacterium
TAAGTTATGTCTTTTTTATAAAGATTAATCAATCCCTAAGGAATTCTCCCTTTAATAGGTGTTATACTTATAAATTTTGAAGTTTTTTTATTAGTTTTATCTTGATTCTACAATTAACTTAATTGCTGTTTTTTCTTCTCCACCAATCATTATATCAGAAAATCCTGGAGTACATATTAAGTTTATTCCTAAAGGTGCAACGTAACCTCTTGCGATAGCAATTGCTTTTACTGCTTGATTAAGTGCTCCTGCTCCTACTGATTGAATTTCTACACCACTTTTAGACTCTCTAAATGCATTTGCGATAGACCCTGCAACTTTTTGTGAAACGCTTTTACTCGAAACTTTAATTATTTCCATATATTTTTTACCCACCTTTATAAATATTATTATAAAAGTAATAAAAAAATCACTATTTTTTAGTGACTTTCTTTGTAACTTTTTTTGTTTTCTTTTTTTTCTTTGGTACTTCTATAGATTTAACTATTTCATCTAATTCTTCTACATTTTCATTTGTTTTTTTACTCTTCTTTTTGGGTTTTGTAGATTTCTTTACTTTTCTTTCTTCTTTTATCATATCAATTTCACCATTAAGTACATGTTCAAATGTAGAAGTTGAGACAAAACCAATAACTAATGTTTCAAGAATAGACACAACACCAAAAGTTATAAAGTAATAACCTATCATTAATGTTTGTACCTCTGTTATTTCTCTATAGAAATTTTGTATTGTAAGTATTCCTAAAAATAAGATTAATACTGTAGCCATTGCTCTAACAATCCACAAAGTATCCTTTTTCTTCTTAAGTTCTCCCATGTGATATACTCTATTAACTGCGACTAATAATGTATATATCAAAAAACCAGTTCCAAGAGTTGTAGGCGCTTCTGCATAATTTGATATAAATAAGTAAGAAGCTGCGACTATATTAATTAAGCAAAAATATAATAGTTCATAACTTTTGTTTTTATCATCTCTTCCAAAAAAGTATGCAATTACATTAAAAAATGCAAACGTATAAAATAAAATTGATGCATAGTATACAGGATTTAAATATCCAAATGCTGGGAATGACATAACTATTGTTCCAATTAATGTTATTACCAAATATAACGCAAGAGTTATAAATACCTTTTTATTTACTTTTTTCTCCATATGACACTCTCCTAATCTAATATAATTTTACATTTATTAGATTGTTTTGTCAATGGCACATAAGACTATATTTTAAGTAAATTTGAAAGTCTTTTAATAACTTTTTTCTCGATTCTCGATATGTAGGACTGACTAATACCTAATTTATCTGCGACTTCACGTTGAGTGTACTCTTTTGTATTAAGAAGTCCATATCTCATAATAATTATTTCTTTATCTCTTCCACTAAGTTTACTTACCTCTTCTAATAAAATGTTTTTATCTAAATTATTCTCATATTCTTTTTCAACAGTATCTGCCTCTGTTCCAAGAACATCTTCTAAATGTAGTTCATTACCTTCTCCATCAAAATTTATTGAATCTTCAAAACTTACTTCAGTTTTCTTTCGTTTATTTTTTCTTAAAAACATAAGTATTTCATTATCTATACATCTTGATGCATAAGTAGCAAGTTTTATATTTTTATCTAACTTATAAGTGTTTACTCCTTTAATAAGACCAATAGTTCCAATGCTCACAAGATCTTCTAAGTCATACCCAGTGTTATCATATTTTTTAGCTAAAAATACCACTAATCTTAAATTATGTTCTATAAGTTTGTTTCTAGCATTTATCTCTCCCGTACTTGCCAAATTCACAAGTCTTTCTTCTTCTGATTTTATCAAAGGAGGTGGCAAAATATCTGAACTCCCCACATAAAATACTCCATCACTTCTTTTAAAAAATTTCCTAAATAAATCTGCAATTTTCATAAGTCTCCCTCCAATATATTCTTATTTAATAAACAATCTACTCCATCAATATTTAATTTTTCTTTTGATATTCCTATTAAAATATTGTTTTTGAATCCTAATCCTTTAATATAAACAGCATCTGGTTTAAAACATTTCATAAGAACTGAACCACTCACCGTATTACAAGGAACATATAATATTTTTTTATTTACGTGAGATAATTTTTTATTATCTACAATTATTATATTTCTTCTTTTGTATGGGTCTTTTAGTCCATTTCCTGTGTCATAATATCCGTTTAGTCTAACAATTGTACCACCTGTATATACCTCTACTTTATAAATAAGTGAATAGAAGCTCTTTAATTTTATGCAAGTGCGTACATAAATATAAATAATAATTGGACTAAGTATCAATAAAAGAATAGTATTAACTGCAAGTTTGTTTTGTAAAGCATACCCACCAATGTTTATATTGTTATTTATAAAATATAAAAATCCTCCAAGCACTAAACTATTTATAAAAAAGTATAATAAATTACTAAGAGTATATTTAATACCCTTATATCCAAAACATATAAGTATCATTAATATTCCTAATATTAATTTTAAAAATGTTAAAACTATACTATTCAGTGGAATAAATAACACAAGTATGCTTGTACTTCCTAAAAGTGCAGATAAAAGTATTCTTATTACTTTAATATTTCTTCTTAAAATAATAGATACTGAAAGTAGTAGAATTGCATCACTCACAAAATTAATTAAAAATAACACATCTAAATATATTTCCATATTAACATTATAAAAAAAACAACAAGAATAATTTGTCGTTTTTTAAAATAATCTTAATTCTTTTTCAGTTTCCAAATTTGCTGGCTCTAAAGTATTTATTTTAGGCACTTCTTTTTTATTATTATTTACTCTAGATTCTAAATTATTTTTAATAATTGAACCTATTTCTCTTACTCTTCTTTGATTTATTACTCCGCCTTTTGAACACCATGCTCTCATAAAGTCATTTATTGCATCCTCTACTACTTTTACACCCTCAAAAGATGTTATATATTTTCCATAAGCAGTTTGTAAATTTTCCAAATAAAATTCAATGTTTTTTCTATATTCTGGTGAGTTTAACTTTTTATCAGACCATACATTTGATAAGAACACTTCATTAGTAGCATTTTTAACCATTAAATCTCTAAGGAGTTCATAGTCAGTATATACTTTATCTTTTTTATAAAATATAGGTATTGTCCTTAACATTCCTTTATACATATATCCAATATACATTTTACCACGTCTTCCAGCGACATCATGTTTATAAAAAGTTTTTAACTGTTTTTCATCTTCATAATTGTCAGTAATTATTTTGTCAATTTTTTCAAGTGGAGCCTTTTTAGAAATTTTTCCATATATAGTATATTTAACTATCCAGTTAGACGTAGGTGATGCATGAACAGTTCTTAAATTTCCTAAAACTCTAGGATTTTTTTCATCTTTATTTATTACATTAAATTCATTCAAAAACTTATTTACTTCTTCTTCACTTGTAAATACATTTTCAACACTATCAATATACATTACTAAAAAATATCTATTAGCGTCCACAAATTCACCTTCTTACTGTTTTATTTTACCATTTTTACGAAGGAAAAGTATAGTATCTTTTAAAGATTCTTCGATTTTCCCAGGATTATAATCTAATTCTTCTGTTGCTTTTTCATGACTAAAATTAGAGTTACTTCTAAGAGTATATATTGAATACTTTGTAAATAATGGGGATTCTTTTCTAAGTTTATAATAAAGTTCGGCAAGAGCTGCAAAAGAGTTTATAAACCAATATGGAAGATATGTTTTAATCTCTTTGTAACCAGTTATATCATGAAGCATCCCTAATATTTCTTTAATAGAATAATATCTATTACTTAAAATATAACACTCTCCAACTCTTCCATTTTTAATAGATGATATTATTCCATCTGCGACATCTCTTACATCAACAAAATCAAATCCACCCGTTATTCCGGCAGTTAAAGAACCACCACAATAACTTTTAACAAGTTGTGTCATGTGTCCGTGTCCATAATCATTTGGCCCAACTATTCCTGATGGGTGAACTATAACCGCAGGCACTCCATCTTTGACTGAATTTAACACTATTTTAGTAGCTTCAGCCTTAGTTTTAGCATAAAGTCCTACTACATTATCTGGGTTAAAATCATTAATTTCTTTAATCACACTTCCTTTAACACCCTCAGGTATTGCATGTACTGAACTTACATATATAAACTTCTTAACATCACTTTTCTTACACATTTCTACTATATTTCTAGTACCTTCTACATTTACATCATGCACAATTTGTGAATACTTCGAAGAAATTGAAACAATACCCGCACAGTGTATTACAACAAGTTCTTCATCTTCTTTAGTTTTAAAAATATCATCAAGAGTTTCTTTCTTAGTAATATCTCCTCTATAAATATTACTTTTAGGTAAATTGTTAATCTCTATGTCTGTTGGAAGCAAAAACTCCCTAATCTCTCCACCTAGTTCTTTTAATTTCTGAACTACTGTATTTCCAAGGTGACCTGAAGCACCAGTTACTACGTATATTACTTTTTTCATAACATACCTTCTTTCAATTGCATTATAACATTTTAAACTAAATAGTACACAAAGTTCACACAATCTACAAATATTCATTGTTTTAGTGTATACTAAATATATAAGGAGTTTAATATGAATGATTATTTAAAAGAAGCAAAAATATCAGCAGAAGATGGAATGAATAATAATGAAGGCGGACCTTTTGGAGCATGTATTATAAAAGATAATAAAATAATAAGTGTATCTCATAATACTGTTTTAAAAGATAATGACCCTACTGCTCATGCTGAGGTGAACGCTATAAGAGAAGCATGCAAAAAGCTTAACACTTTTGATTTAACTGGATGCACACTATACGCAACTAGTGAACCATGTCCTATGTGTTTATCTGCAATTATATGGAGTAATATAAAAGAAGTATATTATGCTAATACAAAAGAAGAAACATCATCTATTGGATTTAGAGATGATAACATTTACAAATATCTAAATAACAAAGATGATAATGTTTTAAACATTAAAAAAATAGATAACGAAGAATGTAAAGAACTACTAAATAATTACAAAAACACAATATATTAATATAATTTAAAAGTTGATTCAATTTGAATCAACTTTTTACAGACTGTTGACAAAGTAATTTTGTTAATAGTCTTTTTATTTTGCATAAAATGTA
>CAYXHQ010000067.1:0-5165 GCA_964465245.1 uncultured Muribaculaceae bacterium
GAGTTATTTAAAAAATATGATATTACAGTTATGCCTGTAGTTGATAGTGAGAATAGATTAGTAGGTATCATCACAGTTGATGATGTAGTTGACGTTATGGAAGAAGAAGCAACAGAGGATATGGAAAAAATGGCGGCGATTATTCCTACAGATAAACCATACTTAAATGTATCAGTTTTTGAAACATGGAAAAAAAGAATGCCTTGGCTTTTACTTTTAATGATATCTGCGACTTTTACTGGTAAAATAATCGCAGGATTTGAAAGTGCTCTTGCAACATACACAGTTCTTACTGCATTTATTCCAATGCTTATGGATACTGGCGGTAACGCAGGAGGACAAGTAAGCGTTACTATCATTAGAGGCCTATCTTTAAATGAAATTGAAATGAAAGATATATTTAAAATTATATGGAAAGAAATAAGAGTCGCAGTTTTTTGTGGGTTAACGCTAGCTGTTGCTAATTTTATAAAAATGATGTTAGTTGATAATGTAACAGTTTCTATTGCTTTAGTAGTATCTATTACTTTAGTGGTTACAGTCTTTATTTCAAAAGTTATAGGTTGCACTCTACCTATACTTGCTAAAAAGATACATTTAGACCCGGCAGTAATGGCAAGTCCATTTATAACAACAATAGTTGATGCTTTAAGTCTTTTAGTATATTTCGCAGTAGCTTCACACTTACTAGGAATATAATTTTAAAAATTTAAAACTTGTGATATACTTAAATATATAAACATGTGAGGTAAAAATGAAAAAAATATTAACAGGTCTTCAGCCTACTGGAGTAATAACTTTAGGTAATTATATTGGAGCAATAAAACAAATGGTAGAAAATCAAGATAAATATGAGTCATATATATTTGTCGCAGATTTACATTCTATAACTGTTCCTCAAGAAAAGGGTGCACTATCAAAAAATATAAGAAGTTTGATAGCTCTTTATTTAGCATGTGGAATAGACCCTAAAAAGAATACTATATTTATACAGTCAGAAAACTTATATCACACAAATTTATCATGGTTACTTGAATGTAATGCATATTATGGAGAACTATCAAGAATGCATCAGTTTAAAGAAAAAAGTAAAAAAACAGAAAACTTTACTGTAGGACTTTTTACATATCCAGTGCTAATGGCCGCAGATATTCTTTTATATGATATAGATTATGTGCCAGTTGGAATAGACCAAAAACAACATGTAGAAATTGCTAGAGACATTGCAATTAGATTTAATAAAAAATATGGTGAAACTTTTAAAGTTCCAGAGCCATTAATTACTACAGTGGGTACAAAAATAATGGACCTTCAAGACCCAACAAAAAAGATGAGTAAATCATCAGATACGGAAAAAGGAACAATTAGACTTTTAGATGACGTAGAAATAACACGTAAAAAAATAATGAGTGCTACTACTGATAGTGAAGTAAGTGTTAAATATGACCCCGAGTCTAAACCTGGAATTTCAAACTTAATAAATATATACAGCGCTCTTACATCAAAAAGTATAAAGGAAATAGAAACAGAAGCAAGAGGAATCAATTATGGAACATTTAAATCAGTCGTGGCTGATGCAGTAGTAGAGTTTATTAGTGACATACAAAAAAAATATGAATACTTTATTAATTCAAGTGAAATAGATGAGATACTTGATAATGGAAGAAATAAAACAATAAAAGAAGCTTCTAAAAAATATACAGAAGCTAAACATAATATGGGATTTATAAGATAGAAAATTAAAAGTTCTCTATTTTTCAAATAAACTTATTAATTCTTTTTTACTATTTATATTTAATTTTTTATAGATACTTTTAATATGAAATTTAATTGTATTTAAAGATAAATGTAGATGCTCTGCAATTTCTGAGTTAGTGTGTCCTTTTAGTAAAAGATCTGCAACACTTATTTCAGAAGAGGTAAGTGTTTTAAAAACAGTTTCTTTATTTTCAAGTTTCAACATTTTATCAATTTTTAAATTTATATTATTATTAAGAATAAACATAATGCAAAGTGCTACAATTGAAATAATTATATAAACTGTTGTTAATAATTCTATGTTATTATTTGTTAAACTAAGTATAGCATCCATTAAAGCCACTTGACTGATTCCAACAAAATTAAAAATTAAATATATATTTTTAGACCCGGTATTTTTAAAAACTAAATTACAATAATACGGCAAAGCAAATAATAATGAACCAGACATTCCTAACATAAAACAAGTAACATTTAAAAGAGAATTAATATTAAAAAATGCAAGTGACAATAAAAATAACGAGATATAAATAGTAGGAATATAAGTTTTCTTTATTTTTGTTTTGTTTAATAAATAGTAACATATAGAACCAAAAATTGCTCCAATATAGAATATCGTATTTCCATCTTTAATTTGATTAATTATATTAGCCCCAAACACTGCTACTATATGAAATATAATTATTAATACAGTTATACCAATGTAAAAAGAAGCATTTTTCTCTTTTTTCTGATTATTAAATATAATTTTTAAATCTGTGATACAACTAAGTCCAATTATAAATAAAAGTAATAAAATAAATGCAACAATATTATAAACAATAGAAGGCAACTTAACAATATCACTATGAAATATTAAATTAATTATTGCAACACCAAACATTTCAAAAATAATTTGTTTTTTTAGATTTTTAGAATTATATGTAAAAAAGTATATTACAAGTGAAGATATAGACATAACTGAACAGCTTGAAACTAAAATATAAAGACAAGCTTCAGGGCTTTTATTAAATATCAAAAATACTGTAGTAATAAGTGAAATAACCGAAAATATATAACATGATTTATATGCATAATTTGGTTTTAGTGTAAAAGTAGTAATAGAAAACACAGATACAATTACACAAGCAACAGCTAGATTACTAAAAAATCCAGGATGCAAATTATATGTAGAGATAATACTGTTATTCGCATCTAACCAAATAATACCCATTTGCCAAATTACATAACATGACATAAGAAATAAAATAGAAATAGGTAAAGTAGAATTCTTTTGATCATATTTATTTAATTTCATTTTTGTCTCCCTAATTAAAATTATATCACCAAAATTAAAAAAGAAAACAAAAAACCACCCTAATGGGTAGTATACATAATGTATTATTTTTAGTAAAATAATAATATAAATTAACTATGGAGGTGAAAAAAGAAGTAGAATTTAGGTATTTTTAAACGTACAATGTCATTTAATTTAATGGAATAAAAAATGATATTTAAAAAAATAAAAGAAGGAGAAGTAAAAAAATGAGTGAAAATAAAAATTTTAAAGACAAAGCTAAAGATTTTGTTAATGATGTGAAAGATGAAAGTAATGAATTTACTAAAGAAGAAAAAGAAAAAGGAAAGGGTATGGCAATTTTATCTTACATAATACCTTTAATACCATTTTTTGCAAATAAAGATAATAAATATGTAAGATATCATGCAGTACAAGGAATGAACCTACTTATGTTAGCAATTGCTTATTCTATAGTGAATAGTATACTTACATCAGTTATAAAAGTTAATGGTAGTTGTGGTTCATGGCTTGGATATAACTTAGGAAATTATTGTAAAATAACACCTTGGTGGGTAACATGGCCTTTAACTATATTAGGACTTTGTATTACAGTATTATGTGTTATGGGAATTATCAATGTATGTAACGGAAAAGCAAAAGAATTACCTGTAGTTAATAAGATTAAAATTTTTAAATAATAAATAGAACTATTCTTAAACTAGAATAGTTTTTTAATTTTTAATTTTTGTTGCATATTATAACCTACTGGGTTATAATATACCTTGGGAGGATTTTGGAATGTTCATTAAAGAAACAAAACAATATTTAAAAGATTACAAAAAGAAAATTGTTGATAAACATTTAAAAAAAGAGATAACGCGTATTGATGGCATAAAAAATCTCCTTATTTCGTCAACGAATTTTAAAGAAGTAATGAACAGTCCTTATAAACAAATATATAATATTACACAGAAAAAAGGAAATTTAAAAGAAATATTTACTGCTGAAGTTAATCAAAAATTACGTCTTTATATGAAACCAATTAATAATTATCCATATAATTATGTAGAGATTATAGAAATAGAATTTATTGAAATTGATGATAAACATTATGGGGAGGGATAATATGAGTGGATTTGGTAGTATGCTTAAAGAATATTTAGAGTATTATAAAATATCACAAACAGATTTTGCAGAAAGATTAGGTATTACACAAAAATATATGAATGAAATACTTAATGAAAATGCAGATATATCTATTGATTTAATGTTAGGGATAAGTTTAATTACTGATATTAATCCTAATCTTATTTTTCAAGTTGAAAATCAAAAGAAAATAGGAAATAATTTATTAAAGAAATATGGTAATCAAAAAGAAATAAATAAGTTTTTGAATTCATTTCATTTAAAAGAAATGGAAGACAAAAAATGGATAAAATTTAAATTAAAAAGTTCATTTACTCAAACAGCTGCAGATTTATTAGAATATTTAAATGTAAGCAATTTTGATAATTTGGATAAGTATATGGAAAAAAGAATTTTATATAAGAAGAAAAATGATGCTGATTTAAATAAGATTTATTTATGGATTAGAAGATGTGATAATCTAATAAAAGAAAAAACTGTAGAAGAATATAATAGTTCTAATTTAGATAAATTATTAGATGAATTGAAAATTGAAAGAAACAATAAATTTGATGAGAAAAATTTAATAAAATTATTCAATAAATATGGAATACATTTAGTAATTGAAGATGCTTTAAAGGGAACAAAAATTAGAGGATGTATGATGGTGAAAGGTAAAACTCCTACTATTTATATGACTAGATTATTAAAAGAAAAATCTTCTTTCTATTTTGCTTTATATCATGAATTATCTCATGTTAAAACTGATTATAATGCAGCACAAGGCAAAATATTTATTAATGATGAAAATGAAAGTGAATCAAAGTGTGATGCATTTGCTTTAAATTCTATGATTGATAAAAATACATGGGATAAAATCAAAGAAAACACTCAAACTGCTGAAGAAATATGCAAAGCAAATAGAATACCATTATGTTTTTTATATTCTAGAATGGCTTATGAAGGAATGATAAAATATAATGACAAAAAATATATAAAAAAT
>CAYXHQ010000068.1:0-4896 GCA_964465245.1 uncultured Muribaculaceae bacterium
AGCACAAACACTTGCTAATCTTCATTTAGCTCTTGAAAACAATCTTAAAATAATACCAGTTATCAATAAAATAGACCTTCCAGCTGCAGACCCTGATAGAGTAACAAAAGAACTTTGTGATTTATTAGGATTTGAAAAAGAAGAGATAATACTTTGTAGTGCTAAAACAGGTGAAGGTATAAATGAACTTTTAGATGCAGTAGTAGAAAGAATTCCATCCCCAGCAAGTACAACTTCAAGCCTAAGAGCACTTATTTTTGATAGTTATTTTGATCCATATAAAGGAGTTATCGCACTTATTAGAGTTGTGGATGGTAGTGTTTCAATAGGTCAAAAGATAGAAATGAAATCTAATGGAAAAGTGTATGAAGTAATAGAACTTGGAAAACATACACCTAAAGAAAAATCCCTTAAAACTTTATCAAAAGGTGAAGTAGGGTATGTAAGTGCTAGTATTAAAAGCATAGATGATGTGAGTGTTGGTGATACTATTTCTTTAAGTGGAGAGAATATTGAAGCACTTCCTGGATATAAAGCGATGAAACCAATGGTATATTCAGGGTTATATCCAATAGATTCATCAAAATATAATGCCTTAAAAGAAGCATTAATGAAACTAAAACTAAATGATGCAGCGCTAGGTTTTGAACCAGAAACATCTACAGCTTTAGGTTTTGGATTTAGATGTGGATTTTTAGGACTTCTTCATATGGAAATTATTGAAGAGAGAATTGAACGTGAATTTGGAATAGATATAATCGCAACCTATCCATCAGTTATATATGAAATTGAGTTAACTGACAAAAGTATAATTTTTATAGATAGCCCTAGCAAAATGCCTGACCAAATCAAAATTAATACAATTAAAGAACCATTTGTAAAAGCAAGTATATTTGTTCCATCCATGTATGTAGGGCCTGTTATGGAGTTATGTCAAGATAAAAGAGGTATATATAAAGGTCTTGAATACTTAGATGAAAAAAGAGTAAATATAACCTATGAAATACCTTTATCTGAAATTGTATACGATTTCTTTGATAAACTTAAAAGTTATACTAAAGGCTATGCTTCACTTGACTATGAATTTATTGGTAACAATATTAGTAAACTTGTAAAAGTAGATATTTTATTAAATGGAGATGTGATAGATGCTCTTAGTATAATAACTCATAAAGATTTTGCATATAAACGCGCTAAAGTAATAGTAGAAAACTTAAAAAGAATAATACCAAGACAAATGTTTAGTGTACCTATTCAAGCGGCAATTGGATCAAAAATAATTGCTAGAGAAGATATATCTGCGATGAAGAAAAACGTTTTAGCTAAATGTTATGGGGGAGATGTATCTAGAAAAAGAAAACTTCTAGAAAAACAAAAAGAAGGTAAGAAAAAAATGAAACAAATAGGTAGTGTAAGTGTTCCTCAAGAAGCATTCTTGAAAATACTAAGCACAGATGAGGTAAGTAATGATTAAAGTTTATAATCCTAGTGAAAACATAATTTTATTATCGGATGTTAGAGAAGCTAATAAAAATTTAAAAATTGAGTACGATGAAAATACTGGAATAGTGTGGACGTTAAATACACCTTCTATATTCAAAATGTTTTGTATTCCTGAAGAATTTTCGGAAAATGGAATATATCAAAGTTTTGAAGAACTATATAGTACCATTGAAAGTGGAAAACCATACAAACCCTTATTTGAAGAAGATTTATATGCCAACAAAGCATATCAAAGTGATTTAATAACCAATTATTATAATTTATATGATAATGAGTCTGGAAATATCAGATGGATTAGTGATGAAAATAATATGAAAACACCTAATTTTCTTAATGTTATAAAAACACATGATGAATTTATTCTATACTTTGTAAAAAATAGATATAATCCTTGTAGTGAAGATGCAATTAATTTCAAAATGAACATGTATAATTCAATGTACGGCGACTTTTGTATTCCATTTGTACGTCATTATGAAAACATTCTTAAGTTAACTAAAAAATAAGAGCATATGGAAAATAATGGTATCTTTATTTACAAAGAACCATTATTTTAATATAATTAAATTGTGAAGTGTATGAGAAGTGTTTATATTCATATTCCTTTTTGTAAAAGTATATGTTCTTACTGTGATTTTTGTAAGATGCTTTATAATGCTTCTTGGGCTAAAACATATTTAGACTCATTAAAAAGGGAGATAAATGAATATTATGAAGGCGATGAAGTAGACACTATTTATATAGGTGGGGGTACTCCTTCAAGTTTAAGTATAATTGAATTAAAAGAATTATTTGGTATATTAAAAATATTTAAAAAAAGTGAAAACTGTGAGTTTACATTCGAGATGAATGTAAATGACATAAATGATGAAATGTGTAATGTTTTAAAAGAAAATGGTGTAAATAGAGTAAGTGTCGGAGTAGAAAGTTTTAATAAAGATAATTTAAAATTTTTGAATAGAAAGCATACTAAAAAAGAAATTTTTAAAAATATAAGCATATTAAAAAAATATTTTGAAAATATAAATGTAGATTTAATATATGCATTACCTATTGAGACGCAGAGTGTATTTAAAAGCGATGTAAAAAGTATTTTAAAGCTTAATGTTCCACATATCAGTACATATTCTTTAATTATTGAAGATAACACAGTTTTAAAAATCAAGAATATTAAAAATATTGATGAAGAAGAAGATTTTAAAATGTATACATATATTTGTAAGAAATTTAAATCTGCGGGTTACAATCACTATGAAGTAAGTAATTTTGCACGTACTGGTTATGAATCACGCCATAACACTAATTATTGGTGTAATGCTGAATACTATGGATTTGGACTTGGCGCACATGGTTATATAAATGGAATTAGATATGAGAATACTAGAAGTTTAAATAAATATATAAATAATTATTATAGATTTAGTGAATACCTTGTATCTAAAAAAGAAGATATGGAAAATGAAATAATGTTAGGTCTTAGAAAACTTGATGGACTAGATTTATATGAATTTTTTAATAAATTTGACACAAACCTGCAGGATGAATTTAATATTATAGATTTGTTAAAAAATAAATTTTTGATAATTGAAGATAAAAAATTAAAAATACCTGAAGATAAAATCTATATAATGAATGAAATAATCAATAATATTTTAAAGTAAATTATTTAATTTGCTTTTTTTATATGGTATTATTAATGGTAGGAGAATAGTTATGGAATTTAATATAAATAAGATAGAAATAACAATTAATGATTTGAAAAATTATAGCGTTGATTTAAAAAATAATACTTTAAATGACAACTCACTAAATAGTGTGATTGATTTAAACGAATGGACCTCTAAATTCCTTAGAATTATAAGAACATGGGATAAATTATGTATAAATAATGATGTAAGTGATGGAATAAGAGTAGAAATTAATATATATGATGAAAATAATAAATTATATAAATATGAAATAATAAATGAATTACCTAAAAATTTTGATAGTTTTAGTATGCTTTTAAATGAGTTAGAAGGATTAATATGAAACAAGAAACAATATTTTTAAATCCAGATGCCAGGTATGAAGAAATGAAACCATATATAATAGATGAGTTTACTTTAATTTATGGTGAAGAGTATAGAGAATATATTACAAAAAAGTTAAATAATACTTTATGTGTTTTATCATCAGACCCTATTACCACTTATGAATATGCTCTATCTCATCAAAAAAATATAAAATCAAAAACATTAAAAGATTTAAAAGATAAATACAATAAATACGTGCATATACAAGCAGTTGCTAAAAAATACGCAAAAGATAAATTTAAACTATATTTAATTGAAAAAGGATTTTTACCTTCTTCTTTGGCGTCTTCTAAAACAGTATTAGATTCTTTCATGGATTCAGAATTTGGCGTTTCTTTAGTAGATTCTTTTGATTCATACTGTTCTATTATGCTTAATGAAGCAGATACACCTTCATATGAAAAGAATAGTATAACAAGTGATAGAAACAAATACTTAAGGAATATGGCACAGTTAGGAATAGATGATCCTTTAACTGAACCGGAAAAAGTTGATGATTTAATATATTTTAGAGAGGAATTAAAAAGCTTAGTATTAAAGAAAATAGTTGAGTTGTCTACTCAGACACAAGAAATAAAAAGTAAATATAAATCTTTATCTGGAATTGAAATAAAAGACACAGTATTATATAAATTATTATTTAAAACAGTTTGTAATGAAGAAACAGTAGCTTTACAAACAAGATACAATAATAATGATGAAACATATTCTTTTATATATGCACCTTTAATTGAACTATATAAAACAAATTTGTCATTAGATGGTCTTTTAATACATGAATTAACTCATGCGATAGAATCTGATAAAGATTTAATTGGAATAATTGAATTAAATAAAAATAAGAATAATGAATACTTAAATGAAATGAGAACTGAAAGAATTGCCGCAAAAGTTACTGCATCAATGCATTCAAAAGGACACAGAATATTTGATAGCGTTAAAAGAGAATTTAATTACAATTTAAACACAAATTATTCTTTATTATTTCCAATAATAGGTGAATTTTTAGATGAAAATGAAAGATTATTTAATGAATGTGCTATTACTCATGATTTAACTTCTCTTTATGAAAAATATACTCCTGAATACATTGAAATGTTATCGGACAAATTACAATATGAAATGAAATTAGTGCAAGAATTTTATAGAAAGAACGGCATTAAAGCAAAATATGAGAGTAATACAGATTTAATGGATGTGCTTCATAAAGGAAAAGCAAAATAAAAACCTAGAATTTCTAGGTTATTTTCTTTTTGGCGGAGTAGGAGAGATTTGAACTCTCGCACCAGTTTCCCAGTCTACACCCTTAGCAGGGGCG
>CAYXHQ010000069.1:0-4858 GCA_964465245.1 uncultured Muribaculaceae bacterium
TATATTAGTTATAGTTTAGTTGAAGCAATAAAAAATCCTATTGTTTTAATAAAAATAGGATTTTTAATACTACTAATGTACTTAATAAGTAAAATTATTACAAAGAAATTTAATATTTAACTATTTATAAATTTCATTACCTCTTCATAATCTGAATGAGGTATTTTTTCTTTTCCAATTGTTTGATAAGTTTCATGACCCATACCTAATATTAATAATGTATCTCCAGACTTTAACATTTTTAGTCCAGATAAGATTGCTTCTTTTCTGTCATCTATAAACATACTTTTTTTCTTATCTGCAGATTTTAACATATCTCTTTTAATACTTTCAGGATCTTCATTAAAAATATCTACATGAGTGAATATTACATAATCACTTTTTTCACATGCTATTTTTGCCATTATAGGTCTTTTAATTTTATCTCTATCTCCATCACAACCTGTAATTGTTATTACTTTTCCTTTCCTAATATTTTTATAGTTAGTAATAATTTTCTCTAAAGAGTCTGGAGAATGTGCGAAGTCTATTACTGCTAGAGCTTCTCCAACTTCTATTTCCTGACTCCTTCCAGGAGGAAGAATCAGTTTATCTGATACATTTATAATCTCATCAGCACTAAATCCTAATGTATTAACTATTAGAAATGCCATTACATAGTTATATATATTAAAGTCTGATGTAAAATTAAGTTTTACTTTATATTCATTATTTTTATAATTGAATAATACTTGAGAATGTTTTTCAAAAAGCTTAATGTCTAAAATAGTAAGATCACTTTCTTTAATGCCGAATGTAATATATTTTTTTCTTTTAAATTCATCTGAATATTTATCATCGTTATTTACTATAATAGTGCCATCATTTTTTAAAAAATCTAATATTTTTAATTTACTGTTTTTATATCCTTCCATTGTTTTGTGAGAATCCAGATGGTCTTGAGTAAGATTTGTAAAACCCTCAACATCAAAAAGTATTCCTTTTACTCTTTCTTGAGTTAACGCATGAGAACTTATTTCCATGACAATGTATTTTGAATTACCTCTTACTGCTTCAGAAAAAAGTTCATATAATTCAATCTGTCCTGGTGTAGTATTACCTAATGGTGTTAAACCTTTAGATGTGTAAAATCCAGTAGTACCAATAAGTGAAGCGTTGTTACCCAGCAGTTTTAAAAGTTCATAAACAAAAAAAGTAGTTGTAGTTTTACCATTTGTACCTGTAACACCAATCATTTTTATATCAGATAACAAATCTTTAAAAATCTTATCCATTTCCCTATCTAAATACTCTTTACTGTTAGGAACTATTATTGTTTCAACATCATAGTTTCCGTATTCACATATAATTTTGGTCGCACCATTTTTTATTGCTGCATCTATATATTTATGTCCATCTTCTGCTGCTCCTCTTAATGCAATAAATGTATCTCCTGGCTTTACTTTTCTTGAATCAACCTTTAAATTCATAACTTTTACCTCTTATATAATTATAATATATATTTGCTTAAAATTATATAGTTACTAATTATTAAGTTATATGTCTTATATATAACTATTAGGTAATTAATATGTTAGTAGAAAAATATAATACTTTGTTATGAAAGAGATTTGTCCTCGTGAAAGATATACAAAATTTGATCATTCAAAAAATGTTGCATATCATGCCTTTGATCTAACTGATAATTTAACTAGTGCTTAGAATATCTTTATGAAGATAAGATTAAACTTGATGATGATGTTGATTATACAAAATATCCTTTTGCTAGATAAAGAAATACTGCTCTTTGCCTAGATAGAGTAGATGGAATTTTATCAACTTTGTTTATTATGGGCTAAAACTCATATCTTTGAAGAAATAAAAGAATTATATTATATGCTCTGCTAATTTGAGAATCTTAATGGTATGAATATAGAATTTTTTCTGAAAGACTTAGAAACTTTAATGGTGAATTAGTAATAAATGAACATCATGTGGATGTAGATTACGAAGATTTTTTGAGGAAATTAATATAAACAGTCAAAAACTTTTGGCTAAATAAAGTCGTTATTTGATGGAATTGTTAGGTTTGGTTTTAAGATTCTATGAAGATAAAAAAGTGCTTTGAAAAATCGATTATTTATTGAAAAAATTGAAGTTATATCATAAGAAACAATAAAATTACACAATTTTGTATGATGCATCATACAAAATATTGACATTTAGACATGTAAGTTGTATATTAATATATAAGAAGAGAGGAATGCAAATGATAATTCGTGAAAGATATCTAAAATTAATAAGACCATTTTATGAACAAGATTTAATAAAAGTAATAACTGGAATCAGGCGTTCAGGTAAATCAGTGTTATTGAATCAGATTATTGATGAACTTAAAACAAAAGGCGTTAAAGATGAACAAATTATTTATTTAAATTTTGAGTTTTCGAAGTTTTTTGATTTAAAAAATGATAATGATTTATATAAGTATGTCATAGATAAAATGAAAAATTTGAATAAATATAAATATTATCTTTTCTTTGATGAAATTCAAAATGTTGATAAATGGGAAAAAACAATTAATTCATTTAAAGCAGAAAATGGAGATAGAATTTCTGTTTTTATAACAGGTTCTAACAGTGATTTATTATCTGGGGAACTTGCTACTCATATTGCAGGTAGATATGTTAGTTTTAAAATATACCCGCTTACTTTTATTGAAGTTTGTGAACTTAAAGGTATAAAAGAATTTGACAAATATAAATTAATGAAAGACTTTGATGATTATATGAAATGGGGCGGTTTACCTCAAAGATTTGCACAAAAAGATGAAGATGGAATTCGAGCTTACCTATCAGATGTGTTTGATTCAATTGTTGTTAAAGATATAATAAAAAGATTTAAATTAAAAGATTTAGATTTATTAAACCGCACAATAGAATATATAGTAACTACTCCTTCTCAAACTTTCTCGGCAGAAAACTTATCAAAATATTTTTTGGATATGGATAATAGAACTGTTGGAAAAGATACTTTATATAATTATTTAGAATATATGTCAAGAGCTTTACTTATTAATAAAGTTGATAGATATGACGTTAGAGGGAAGCGCATTTTAAACGGTAAGTATAAATATTATTTAACAGATTTAGGTCTGGGACAAATAAAAAACACAGGTAAAAAAGAGCAAAGAGGTGCTTATTTTGAAAACATTATTTATAATGAATTACTTGTTAGAGGATATGATATAAAAATCGGCAATTTAACAAATGGCGAAATAGATTTTATAGCAACAAAACACAAAGAAAAAATATATATTCAGGCTTGTTATATATTATCTGATGATATAATTGAACGAGAATTTGGAGTTTATGAAAAAATAAATGATAATTATCCGAAATATGTTATATCTAGTGATACTTTTGATATGTCACAAAATGGAATTATTCATAAAAATATAATTGAATTTTTAACAAGTGATACATTATAAAAAGTTTTAAAATAATGTGTTAGGAGAAACATATGCATTTAGAAAGATTAGAAAATGAACAATTGGATGCACCAAAATTAAAAGAGTTAAAACAAATATGCTGGTGGGCAAATAAAAATCTTGATACTGATATTTACGTATTAAAAGAAGGGGAGAATATTAAATCTGTTTTTGTTATGAAAAGATTCGGGCAAGTAATATCTACTACAAAAGAGCTTGATTTTGGAACAAAAAAAGAGGAACAAGGTAAAGGCTATGCGAGTGTTGGACTGGAATTATTGATTGCTGAGATAACTAAAAGAAAAGATATCAAAGAAGTTTATATACAGGCGTTAAATCCTATAACGTCAAAAATAATATCAAAATCAAATGTATCAAGTGATGGAATGGGTACATATATAATAAATAATCTTGGTTTTGATATAAAATATGATCAGTTATGCGAAATGATAAAAAATGGTAGCTTTAATTATAATGATTTAGTTCAATTCTGTGGAGAAGACTATGAAATGTTATCAATCGCTAAAAAATGGATAAAAGCTAATGATTCACAAAAAAATCCAAAAATTGATGATGTTTCATCCTCTGGTGTTTCAATGTAATTTAATAAAATAGTTATGTTGTACTTTATATTTTTACTAAATATTGATATAATTCAGTGAGTAAACAATATTGTGAGGTATAAAATATGGAATACATAATTATAGGAATTTTAGTTTTAATACTTGTTATAGTGATAATAATTTTATTTAAAGGGATAAGTGAAAGTAACATAACAGAAAGGCTTGGTAAAACAGAAACAAATCTAATTAAAGAAATAGGGGAATTTAAACTATCTTTTTCACATGCTTTAACAAAAGATTTTGAAACTTTAAATGATAGAATAGAAAATAAACTTACTAAAATAAATGATAAAGTAAATGAAAGACTAGATGTTAATTTTGAAAAAACAAATAAAACGTTTGCAAATGTACTTGAAAGACTGGCAAAAATTGATGAAGCACAGAAAAAGATTGACAATTTAAGCAGTGATATTGTATCTCTTCAAGGAATATTAACAGATAAAAAGAGTAGAGGTATTTTTGGTGAAGTAACTCTTCAATATATACTTGAAAGTATATTTGGAAAAAATGATAATATTTATAAACTCCAATATTCTCTTCCAAACAATACAATTGTAGACAGTATTATATTTGGACCTGAACCACTTGGAACAATTGCAGTTGATTCTAAATTTCCACTTGAAAACTATAGATTAATGGTTGAAAAAGGGGTATCTCAGTTAGAAAGAGAAAGAAGAACCAAGTTATTTGAAATGGATGTAAGAAAACATATCGATACAATAAGTGAGAAATATATTTTAGAAGGTACTACAACTAATCAAGCAAT
>CAYXHQ010000070.1:0-4847 GCA_964465245.1 uncultured Muribaculaceae bacterium
TAGCTATTGCAGAAGGAAACTCTAATGAACCAAGAACTACAAGAACAGATTCTGCTGGAACGTTATGTAGTAGTTCATCATCTAGCGGATACAATGTAGATGGATATAATACGGATGCCGTATGTAGTGAACATTATAGTAGAAAAGTATTTGAAGACACACTAATGATAGATGGATTTGGGCAAAAATGGGAAATAGTAAATGGAGCACTTGTTAAAACTGCAGAAGCTATGCCAAATCCAAATGGTGGATACTATGCTGCAAATACAGGACACACAGGCAATGGATACGCAAGAATAACTTATATGGGGGGTACAAACATATATTAACAGTTGATTTGCAAGGTGGAACGCAATCGAAAAATTATAATGGAGAATACTATGAAAGACAAACATATCATATAGAAACTCCAACAAAAGAAGGTTATATATTTTCTGGATGGGAAATATTAAGTGGAACAGGATATACTACAAATAGAAATAATGTAACTATAGGAACTACTGATGGAACAATTAAAGCAAAATGGAAAATAGAAAAAGAACTTGCATATACAGGAAGTGAACAAACATATCCAGTGCCATATACGGGAACATATAAGTTAGAAACATGGGGTGCGCAAGGAGGTACTAAAGGTGCATTTTATGGAGGATATGGTGGATATGCAGTAGGAGAAGTGGAATTAACAGGGGGCCAAACATTATATATAAATGTAGGTGGTGTAGGAGGAGATAATGGAAACGCAGGTAGTACAGGTGGAGGCGCAACGTACATCACTAAAACATCAGGTTTACTTTCTTCATATGGTGTTAATAATCCGAATATATTAATAGTTTCAGGAGGCGGAGGCGGAGCCATTAATTACAATGTAGATGCTGTATATACAGGAAATGGAGGACACGGTGGAGGCATATCAGGAACTATAGGTACTGGTGGATATAGTGGCGGCGCAGGCACACAATCGTCTGGGGGAGCTGCCAGTAATAGTTCATATGGTACAATGGGTGGAACTTTTGGAGTGGGTGGAGCCGGAAGACCTGGAAATGGCGGTGGAGGCGGAGGCGGATATTTTGGTGGCGGAGGCGGAAACTTAGGATCGGGCGGAGGCGGATCAGGATATATAGGAAATTTGATATCAGGGACAAGAAATATGTATTGTTATAATTGTGCAACCTCCAATGTTGATAGCACTAAAACAGTGACTGGGACTTGTGCTAGTGCTACTGCTACAGCAAATTGTGCAAAAAGTGGACATGGATATGCTAGAATAACTTATATAGGCAATTAAAATAAAATTGTACAATATACATAAAATGTTGTACAATTTTTATATAGGAGAGTGTCATGGCAGTAACTAAGACAGATTTTATAAATTATACTAGATGCAAAAGATATGTGAATTTAGAGAATATTAGAAAAGATAAACTAAATTCTCATTTAAGCATCGAAGAATATAAAAGCATTGAATATGATGAAAAAATTGATGAACTTTTGTCTTGTATGTTTGACGATGAAGATAATGATTTAACTGTAAAAGAAAACAAGCAATTAGAAGCTATGATGGATTATTATAAAGAAGTTGAAATACTTAGTGGCGCGCATGTTAATAAACTTTTTGGTGGGACAAGTGTGTATAGTGAAGACACATATAGTCAAGAATCATTTGACTGTGAAATAAATGGTATAAGATATTTGTGCTATACCGATATTTATAATGAATCAGAGGGTGAAATTAATATAATAGAGGTAAAAGCAACAACTAGTAGAAGAATGCTTGAACTTGCTTATGGAAAAGAAAAATACCCTTTATTTGTATTTGAAAATGGAATATATAAAATAGGACTTTGCAAAGATAATGAGTATTTAAGCGAATATGAGAAAAAAATTAATTCCCTTCGTGACAGATATAAAAAAGGAAAATATATATATGATCTTGCAGTACAAAGATATATTATAGACCGAGATCTTAAGTCTCATAATGTTAATAAAAAAGTTAATTATTATTTAGCTGTTTTAAATCATGAATATGTATATGATGGTTATATGGAAAACGGAAAAAAAATATATAGAAAAGATGAAAATGGAAATGAACTTATATCTATATTTGATATGAATGATATAACTCTTTCTATGATGGATTTAATAGATAATGATAGAAAAAACTTAGAAGAATATATATTTAATGGTTCAAGTTCGCCTTGTAAGGTGGGGGTAAGTTGTGCTCTTAAAAAAACTACTGAATGCAAATTTAAAGATATTTGTTTTAAAGATGTACCGCACACTAATGCGAGTTATAATTACAAAAGATTTTTGTCTTTTAGGGATGAATATGGTACTTCTTACAATAAATATGACTTAATAAATGAAAGGTATTATAAATTAAATGACATACCCGCCTCTTGGTTAAAGAGTGAAAACCATATAATACAAAGAAATTGTTATGAGACAGGTGAAGTGCATATAAATAAAGAAAAAATTAAATTAGGGCTTGATACAATAAAATATCCTATATATCATCTTGATTTTGAAACTTTTCCTTGTCCTGTACCAAGATTTAGAGGAGAAACTCCTTATACTCAAAGTCCCTTTGAATTTTCTTTGCATATAGAAAAGACTCCTGGAGTTTGCGATAAAGAGAAAGATAACTTCGTTTTTTTAGCGGATACTTTAGAAGATGAAAGATTAGAACTGGTTAAAGCTTTAGTAGAAAGAATTGATGGCAATAATGGAACAATGCTTGCTCAAAATGTTACGTTCGAAAGAAATGTAATAAAACATATGGCAGAAATTTTTCCTGAATACAAGGATAGATTATTATGCATTAAAGAAAACTCAACAGATTTATTATATTATCTAGATACTAATAAAGAATTTTATATGTCTCATGGGTATAGTGAGATAGATGCTAAAACTATGAACTATTATAACAGTAAACAAAGTGGAAGTTTTTCAATAAAGAAAACATTACCAATATTTACAAGCCTTAGTTATAAAGACTTAGAAGTTCAAAATGGAAATGAAGCACTTAGTGTATATGCTTCATATGATAAAATGAGTGAAAGTGAATTAAAAGAAGCAAAACTTAATTTAATAGAATATTGTAAGCAAGATACATGGGCAATGGTAGAAATTTTAAATGGTTTAAGAAAACTAGTAGAGTAAAATGTAAACAAATGTCAAATGTGTTGTAACAAAAATGTATATCAAGTATAGTAATAATAGGAGAGTGATTACATGATATATCCTTCTATTGATAAATTACTTAATATAGTTGATTCTAAATACAAGTTAGTTCACGCAGTATCTATTAGAGCAAAAGAAATGTTAAGTAAACATCATTATCAAATGAAAGAGACTGAATATAAATCAGTTAAGGAAATCGGAAGAAGTTTAGAAGAAATAGAAAAGGGTTTAGTTAAAGTACATACAAATTAAATCTTTTTTTAATTTTTAATTTACAAACAAATGTACTTGTAATATAATATGTTTATGGAGTTGAAGCGAATATGAAAATAGAAAAATTTAAAAAAGTAGGAATAGATAAATATAAAGTATTTGGTGAAGATACTGAATTTGTTTTGTATGAAGATGTAATTCTTAAATATAATTTACTCAGAAAAGATACTATTAATATTAACGAGTTAGAGAGTATACTTGAAGAAAATAAAGTATATGAAATATATGACGTTGCTTTAAAGTATTTAGGAATAAAACTTAGAAGTAAAAGTGAAATTGAATCATATTTGTTAAAAAAAGGATATGAAATAAATTCGATTGGTGAAATTATTGAAAAATTAGAAACAAATGGATTACTAAATGATACTGTATATATTGAAGCTTTTATCAATGATTCAATTAATTTAAAGAATGATGGGCCATATAAAATAAAGCAAAATTTAATAAATTTAGGCTTTGAGGATGCTTTAATAGATAAGCATTTAAATAAAATAAACGAAAGTGTATGGGAAGAAAAAGTAAAGAATCTTATAAACAAACAAATAAAGAAAAATACCAAGTATTCTTTTAGTATGTTAAAACAAAGGATAATGAATGATTTATATTTGAAAGGATATGATAAAGAAATGATATCATCATTATTAAATAATGTTGAAAGTGATGATAGTGGAAATCTTGAAAAAGAATATAAGAAAGCGTCTGCAAAATATTCTAAAAAATATAATGAAAAAGAATTAATACAAAAAATAATTGTATATTTGCAATCAAGAGGATATAATTATTCGAAAATAAAAGATTTTATAGACAATAAAAATAATTAAAGTATAAATAACATTTGCGAAATGTTTTATAAGGAGTGTGTTGTATGAACGAAATAACAAAAGAAAATATAAAAATAGAAAATTTAGTATATGAAGTAAGAGTCGTGCAAGTAATGTTGGACTCTGATTTAGCAAGACTTTATGAATGTAAGAATGGGACTAAATCACTAAATTTAGCGGTAAAAAGACACATTACTAGGTTTCCAGAGAGATTTATGTTTAGGTTAACAAGAGAAGAAATATATAGTTCAAGGTTTCAAATTGAAACCTTGAATGAAATAAAGCAAGGTAAAAACATTAAATATTTACCATATGCTTTTACAGAACAAGGCGTTGCTATGTTAGCTACGATTCTTAGAACTCCTGTTGCCGAAGAAATTAGCATAAAAATAATGGACGCTTTTGTTATGATGAGAAAATATATAGCTAGTAATAATTATGAAAAAAGAATAAGTAACTTGGAACTAAATGTTTTTGTATCAGTAAACTAGAAAATAAAATTATTTTAAAAGAAATATTAGAAAGGATAAAATAACATTTGCGAAATGTTTTATAAGGAGTGTGTTGTATGAA
>CAYXHQ010000071.1:0-4769 GCA_964465245.1 uncultured Muribaculaceae bacterium
TGACTTTTCAGGATATAGTGATATGGCTATTGGGTTGGGAAGAATGTTTGGATTTCATTTCTTAGAAAACTTTAATTATCCATATTCGTCACTTTCTATAACGGATTTTTGGAGAAGATGGCACATTTCTTTATCATCTTGGTTTAAAGATTATGTATACATACCTTTGGGTGGAAATAGAGTAAAAACATCTAGATGGGTAATTAATATATTGATAGTGTGGATTCTTACAGGATTATGGCATGGAGCTAGTTGGAATTTTGTGATTTGGGGTTTGTATTATGGAATTATTTTAATTATCGAAAAATTTGCTTTAAAAAATTTACTTAAAAATTCTAAAAAATATTTATCTTTCATTTATACATTTACAATTATAAATATTGGTTGGATAATATTTAGACTAACAAATTTAAATGAAATATTTTTGTTTATTAAAAATTTATTTAGTTTTAGTAAAACAAATTATATTTACCTACTTTCAATCAATAATTTTATTATTTACTCCCTGTATATACCTATAGGAATTATATTTATGTTCCCAATTACAAAAAAAATAAAAATTAGTTTTGAAAAAAATAAAATATATGAAATATTTATTAATTTTGTGTATTTAGGATTGTTTATACTATGTATTGTGTACTTAACTGCAACTGATTTTAATCCTTTCATTTATTTTAGATTTTAAAAAAACAATATTCATTTACAAATATTGTTTTTTTTAATCTATAATTCTATAATTTCATATTCTCTTGAACCTAACCCTAGTTTTTCTGCTTCTTCTACAGTGTGAATTGCATTTTTTTCTATCATTCTATTAACTAAAGAAGTTTTGCCTTCATCAGTTGAATTCATAACAGCATCATAACAACATTGGTCTAATGCAACTGGGTCTAAAGACGCATACACTCCAATATCTTTCATTTCTGGTTCATGTGGTGCGGCATCGCAGTCACAATCTATTGATAATTTATTAGCAACATTTATATATGCCATATTTTCTTTTTTTAAATGTTCTATTACAGATTTATCTGCTTCTGCCATACTTTCTAGGAATCCATCTTGATCATCTATATGATTCCACATTTCATCTGGGTCTTTTGTGAATCCCGCTGAATGAATCCATGCTTTACCATTTCTTGAAGCAACACCTATTGATAAATTTTTAAGTGCTCCACCAAATCCTCCCATTGCGTGCCCTTTAAAATGAGATAATACTAGCATTGAGTCATAATTTGTTATGTGAGAACCAACATAATTTATTCCTTTTAAATGCTTACCACCTTCAAAGTGTAATTCTATTTCTCCATCCTCATCCATAATATCACATGGCGCGATTTCTTTAAAACCATGGCTTTCTATCACTTTCCAGTGATCTTCAACTTCAAACCTTTTGCCTCTATATGCCGTACAGTTTTCTACTATTGTACCATTTAATTTGTTTACTAAAGGTTTAATTAATTCGGGATTTAAAAAGTTATGACCGCCTGATTCTCCAGTAGATATTTTAACTGCTACACGTCCTTTTAATTCTTGGTTTAAAGATTCATAAATTTTAACTAAAGCATCTTTAGTTATTTCCTTTGTAAAATAAACTTTTGATTTTTCCATATATTTCCTCCTATATCAATTATACCATATTTTATTTAAGTATAGTCCACACGAAGGTGCAGTAATGCCTAATTCATTTCTATCAAGGGATGCAAATATCTTATCAATGTCCTCTATTCTTTTTTTATTTTCATTAATTTCTAATAATAAACCAACTATATTTCTTATCATATACCTTAAAAAAGATTTTGCTTTTATTTTAATAAAAATGTAACTGCCATTTTGTCTTAACGTTATAGATTCTATCCTTCTTACATAGTTTTCTTTTTCAGTGTCTGATGTAAAACTTTTAAAATCATGCGTTCCCTTAATTTTTTTAATCGCTTTTTTTAATTTTTTGATATCTATTTTTTTATTGTATTGTAAAACATAATCTTTTTCTATTGGATTATAAACTCCTGTATTTATTTTATAAATATATTCTTTCATTTTAACATTATATCTAGCCGAAAATTCATCATTTACTTTTATTAAGTTATTAACATAAATACTATCATGAATTAATTTGTTAATAGAATGCTTTAATTTTTGTACGTCTACTTCTTTATCAATTTCAAAATGAGCATATGCATTATTTGCATGAACTCCTCTATCTGTTCTTGAAGCTCCAATTATTTTAATGTCTTTATTAAAAATCTTACTTAATACTTTCTCTATTTCACCTTGTACTGTTATTTTACTGTTTTGTCTTTGAAAACCATAAAACGCACTTCCATCATATGTTAAATTTACTAAATATTTCATTTAAATACCCCTTATCTGCGAGTAATGCTATGACTATAAATATGTGAAAAGTAAAGAATACTAAGTCATAAAATCCTACTCTATTTGTTTTATAATTAGTTCTATACTTTCTTACATTAAATAGCCTTATCTCAGCATTTTCTTTTATTTTTTTCATTTTATGTAATGTTAATCTAAATGCATCTTTATATATATGCCCTATTGCGTATAGTCTTCCTACAATATCAGAATTGTTATAATCTATCCCTCTACTTGATTGGCTTTTTAATATAATTTTACCTGTATTAACAAGTGTTGGAAAAAAACTAATCACATTAGTTATTCCGTTAGCCACTACTGCCATATTAAGTCCTAAAAAATTAAAAACATTAAGTACTTTTTCAATTCCATAATTAAGTTCACTACGAGATGTTGTATAAAATATTATAGATAAGTATTCAATTACTATAATTAATTTAAAAATATATACAAGTGTAGTTTGTAAATCTAATTTAAAAAACGCACATAATACTACAATTAATATATAAAAATATCTTAAACTGTAAAAACTATTAAAATAAAATTTTGTTGGAACATAGCTAAGCATACACATAATAAATACTAAACTAAGCAATAGTAAATGTATTTGGAGAGAATTGCTAAAACAAATTATTCCAATAGATATTATAAAATTTAACAATTTTACAATTGGATTTAATCTGTGAAGTGCACTATCAATGGGATAATAATTTCCAGGAGTATCTTTAGAGTACATCTCTACACACCGCCTTTACTAAATCTTTTACATCTTTGTAATTCTTAAATTTCTTACTTCTCTTTTCACGCGCAAGTTCTGTGAATCTAACATTTGTTGGCACTTTTAGTCCAAGAGTACTCAAAAGTACAGTTTCACTAAATATATCTTTTCCTTCTACAATTAATTTAGACTTATCTAACAAAAACACATGATTTGCAAGTGCATATAAAAATTCAGTATCTTTGCTCATTACAAGTATTGTTTTGTTATACTTATCTTTCATTATTTTTAAAAGTTTTGATAGTTCCCTTTTTTCTTTAGTATTTAGTCCTATGGTAGGCTCATCTAATATAATTATTTTTGGATTATATGTAAGAGTTGAAGCAAGTGCTACTTTTTTAGCATCCCCTAGACTTAAATCAAATACATTATAGTTTAAATATTCTCCATCTAATCCTACTAGTTTTAATGAATCCATCGCTCTCATTTCTAACTTTTCTAGTTTATATTTAAAATACTTCATTCCATATTCAATTTCTTTTTTTACCGTTTTATTAAAAAACATTTCATAAGGATTTTTATAAACATAAGCAATATCATGTCTTAAATTATTTATATTTTTTATATTTCTTCCATCATTTATATAATCGTTTATTATTACTCTGCCATGAGTTGGTTTAATAAGTGCATCGATTAGTTCTGCAACACATGTTTTTCCACTATTAGAGTTTCCTAAAAATCCATAAATGCCCACTTCATTTATTTCAAAGTTAATACTATTTAATACAGTTTTTTCTAGTTCAGTACCTTTATCTATTATAAATGATACATTTTCAAATTTTATTTCCATATGCTAGTCACCAACTTTTCAATGTCACTACATTCTTTTTTTATGATTCCATAATCTATTAAATATCTGTTTAATTCAAGTTCTAATGGTAATCCAAAACCTAATTTTTTTAAAATCTTTTCTTCTTTTAATACTGAAGAAGTTTTTCCATCTATTGCTATTTGTCCATCATTTAATACTATAATTCTGTTGCCATAAACACTTTCTTCTATATCACTACTATAATTTATTACAATATTTCCATCTTCTGTGTACTCATGCAGTAAATCAACAACTTTTAGCGCATCGTTATAATCAAGTTCTGAGATTACATTTTCAAGAACAAGTATTTTAGGTTTACAAACTAAAATAGATAAAATTTTTAATTTTACTTTATCAGATATACCTAAAGAATATGGTGACTTTTTTAAATAATCTTCTAACTTGTATTCACGTGCTTTTAAATGGATTATTTCTTTCATCTCACTTCTTGGAATTGATAAACTTTCAAGTCCAAATGCAATTTCATCTTCTACAGTTTCTGATGTAAATATATTTAAATCTTGGTTTAATATATAAGATATTTCTCTTCTTATAGAAGGTTTTGTCATATCTTTAATATTTACATTATTTAATAGTATGTCAGCATTATTTTTCTTTAAAATAAGATTATCAATTACATTGTTTTTAGTACTACACAAAAAAGTTACGAAATCACTTTCATATAAGCTAAATTTAATATTTTCATTTTCTTTATATATTAAGTATTCTCTTTTTTCCATATAGCCTCTATTTTATTATACTATAGTAATCATAAAATCTAAAGACTTTAATTTTTGATTTCGTTATAAA
>CAYXHQ010000072.1:0-4665 GCA_964465245.1 uncultured Muribaculaceae bacterium
ATTAGAATGTAAACAACGCATTTTTTTACCATATTCTTTGCTTTTCATAATAATAAATAATTTTTCATCGGTATACTCGTACTCATAGTACATTGGTATTATGTATGGTGAATTGTCATCACTTATAGATAAAGCACACATATTATTGTTTCTAATAAAATTATCTATTTGTAAGTAACTCATTAATTCATATTTTTTTATAATATTACCTCCACTATATTTTATGAAAAACCAAAAAAATTGACGATATATAGATTCAATTTCTATAATAACTCATATTTTATAACAGGGGGTGTTATATGATTACTATTTTAGTTCCTGAAATTTCATATGTTGAATACATTTTAAGTAAATGTAATTATGAAAAATGTGAAATTGGAAAATGTGAAGCTTACGAATGTTTGTTTAAAAATCAAAAATTTTTAATATTAGTAACTGGGTATGGTAAAGTAAATATTGCAAGTGCGATAATTCATTTAGTTCATAAGCATGAATGTGTAAAACTAGTACAAATTGGAACAGCTGGAAGTATTAATGGGTGTCTACATATTTTAGATGCAAGTATTTCTAAGTCGGCGTTGCAATTTGATGTTGATTTTACGACTTTAGGATATCCAAGTTTTACTTTACCAAAGGAAGGAAAATCTTTATTTAATGCTGATAAAGAATTAATATACAAATTAAAAAAAGCTTGTGAAATAGAAAATGTTAACTATGGTGTTGGAGTAGTTGGGACTAGTGATTCATTTGTAGCAAACACGTGTACAGCAAATAATTTAAACAGTAAGTATGGCATTGAAACAATAGATTGTGAATGTGGAAGTGTTGGGCAAATCGCATATAATTTATGCATACCTTTTGCTGGAATAAAAGTAATTTCTAACTTTGCAAATAATAATGCAGCAAATCAATATCGTTTGTATGATGAGGAAGCTATATTAATATGTCAAAAAATTATTTTAACTTTTTTAAGTAGTTGCAATTGCTAAAATAATTAACAATCCTACTATTGACAAAAGTATTTTGTTAATAGTTTTTTTATATGTAAAAACGTTTAATATTATTTTTCATATAATATTTTAAGGGAGGTTTAAATGAATATAAATAATTCTTGTAATTATGAAAAAGCATTAAAAAAAATAGAAGAAAACAATAAAAATTCATATAAATGTTGCTATTGTATGATACCTTCAGCAATTGGCCCAACAGGCCCCACAGGACCAACGGGCCCAACAGGTCCTTCTGGTTCGGCAGATACTATAACTGTTAGAAATACTACTACGGGAGACCCTGGTACGAATGCTCAAGTTATTGACAATACTGGAAGTCCTAACCATGTACTAGATTTTGTAATACCTAGAGGATTTGATGGTGTAGACGGTGCGACAGGTCCAACAGGCCCAACAGGTCCCACAGGGCCCCAAGGGGAACCCGGATTACCCTCAGATGATTCCTGTTGTTTTTGTGTCACTCAAATGTCTAATATAATTAAGCAACTAATTAAGTTATATCCAACAGATAATTTTATAATAATTATGGATAGTGGAAATAATATAGGTGGAATTCCTTCTAGTATTATCTATGGTCCAAATTCAAAAACAGGTGTTTTTCAACTAAAAAATGGTTCAGGAAAAATAACTAATTCCATATCTATTTGTCAGATAGTTTCAATAAAAATAACTAGTGCTACTTATAATAATTCTATAACTTATTTACCACTACCAGTTTTGTCATTAAGTGGATGCTGTTATGATTGTATGACGGCAATAAAAACATTATTACCTGTAAGTACATCAACAGTTAGAATAAAAGCGGGTGCTCAAACAGTTGCACAAGGACAAGTAATAAAAAGTGAACCAGGCATTGTTGTAATATCTGATTCAAGACAAGCAAATCCTACTTTTGTTTCATTGTGTAAAATAGAAAATATTGATAATAATGAAAGTGATGAATAATAAATATACAATTTGATATATTTTTAATTTAAAAGTTATACATTATCGTTTGTAAATAGTGTATAATTTTTTTATGCAGGAGAATTAAAATGGCAATAACAAAAACTGATTTTATAAATTACACAAGATGTAAAAGATATTATAATTTAGAGACTATTAGAAAAGATAAATTAACTTCTAAAATGACTATAGAAGAATATTTGAATGAAGAAAATGATAGTAAAATCAAAGAAATACTTTCAGATATCTTTGATACAGAAGATACAGATACAACAATAAAAATAGATAAACAACTTGAAGCAATGCTTGATTATTATAAAGAAGTGGAATTATTAACAGGCGATATGGCAAAAGAAATCTTTGATGGAACTACTACATATAGCGAAGATACATACAAACAAGAATCATTTGAGTACGAAGAAAATGGTATAAGATATTTATGTTATGTTGATATTTATAATGAATCAGAGTCTACAATAAATATTATTGAAGTTAAAGCTACAACAAGTAGAACTATGTTAGAAATGACATATGGAAAAGAAAAATATCCATTATTTAGTAAAGTAGGGTGCATTTATAGACTTAATAAGTGTGCTAGTATTGAAGATGAAAATGACTATAATAAAAAAGTTGATTCTTTAAAAGATAGATATAGAAAAGGTAAATATATATATGACATTGCTGTACAAAGATATTTTATAGAAGGAGACTTAAAAAAGCATAATGTTAATAAAAAAGTTAATTACTTTTTGGCTGTTTTAAATCACGAGTATGTATATGATGGATATACTGAAGATAATAAAAGAGTGTATAGAAAAAATGAAGATAATGAAGGAATAATAAGAATATTTGATGTGAATGATATTACTCTTAGTATGCAAAGTATGGTTGATATCGATAGAGTAAATTTAGAAAAATATATTTTTGAAGGAAGTAGTGAACCATGTAAATTAGGAATATATTGTGGACTAAAAAAAACTACTCAATGTAAGTTTAAAGATATTTGTTTTAAAGAAGTTCCTCATTTAAATGCAAGTTATAATTATAAAAGATTTTTAAGTTTTAAAGATGACAGAGGAACAACGTATAACAAATATGATTTAATAAATGAAGGATATTTAAAATTGAATGATATCCCCATTGGATGGCTAAAAAGTGAAAACCATAAGATACAAAGAGAATGTTATGACAATAATTATGTGCACATAAATAAAGAAAAAATTAAATGTGGTCTTGATGATATAAAGTATCCAATATATCATCTTGATTTTGAAACATTTCCTTGCCCAATTCCAAGATTTAAAGGAGAAGTTCCATATACACAAAGTCCATTTGAATTTTCTTTACATATTGAATCAACTCCTGGTGTTTGTGATAAACAAAAAGATAATTATGTTTTTTTAGCTGATACATTAAATGATGAAAGATTAAATTTAGTTCACGCTCTTATAGATCATATAGATGGTAATAATGGAACAATGCTCGCACAAAATGTATCATTTGAAAGAAATGTAATTAGAAAACTTGCAGTTATATTTCCAGAGTATAAAGATAAGCTATTACCAATTGCTGAAAACTCCACAGATTTATTATATTATTTAGATACTAATAAAGAATTTTATAAAAGTCATGGATTTGACGAAATAGAAAGTTCTACAATGAATTATTATAATACTTTACAAAGTGGGAGTTTTTCTATAAAGAAAACTTTACCATTATTTACAAATCTTAGTTATAAAGATTTAGAAGTTCAAAATGGAACAGAAGCACTTAGCGTATATGCTAACTATAATAATATGAAGGCTGATGAACTAGCTCGCGCTAAAGAAAATTTAGTGTATTATTGTCAACAAGATACATGGGCAATGGTAGAAATATTAAATGGACTTAGAAAACTTATTAAATAAAATGTAAATATTTGTAAATTTTATTGCTTGAAATTACTTATTAAAGTATATTAATAATAGGAGAGTGATAAAATGATATATCCTTCTATTGATAAATTACTTAATATAATAGATTCAAAATATAAGTTAGTTACTGTCGTATCTATAAGAGCAAAACAAATGTTAAGTAAACACTATTATCAAATGAAAGAGACAGAATACAAATCTGTTAAAGAAATTGGAAGAAGTTTAGAAGAAGTAGAAAAAGGGTTAGTTAGAATAAAAGAAAATTAAGTCTTTTTTTATTTTTTGATGTATAATTTTATTTATGGAAATGTTAGATTATGAAAAAAAATTATATAAAAGTGGTTATAACTTTATAGGTGGTGTAGATGAAGTGGGAAGAGGTCCATTAATAGGACCAGTTGTTACTGCATGTGTTATACTTCCTAAAAATTTTTTTATGAAAGAAATAAATGATTCAAAAAAACTTAGTGAAAAGAAAAGAGAATACTTATATGACATCATAGTAGAAAATGCTATTAGTATTGGAATAGGTGTAGTTAGTGCTAAAAGAATAGATGAAATAAATATATATGAAGCAACAAAAGAAGCAATGATGAAAGCTATAGAAAATTCTAAAGTAAAACCAGAATACTTATTGATTGATGCAATGAAATTAAATATTGATATTCCTTATGAAGCAATAATTAAAGGAGATGCTAAAAGTGAATCTATTGCTGCTGCTTCTATAATTGCAAAAGTAACAAGAGACAGAATGTTAATTGAACTTGATAAAGAATATCCAATGTATAATTTTAAAA
>CAYXHQ010000073.1:0-4446 GCA_964465245.1 uncultured Muribaculaceae bacterium
AGGAAACATACAAAAACTGACAAGATATGTCAGTTAAAATAAATATATTCTAATTAATTTTAGTAACTGTTATTACTGCGCCAACTTCATTGTTAGGATTTAAGAATACTTCTGCATTTGACACATTTACTAAAGCAAAATTTCTTGTTGTAGAGTCATATCCAGAATCCACAAGTGCAGTTCCATATAACACAATATTTTCTGTATTGTCTATTTCTTTTCCACTAGTTGACCATCCTAAAGTTTTCTCTTCTGGTGATATTTCTCGTAATTCAAAATTTATTATATTTGCTGTAGTTTCAATTGGATTTACAGTAATCCACCAATTTATAAGATATGTTCCTTCTAAAGCTAATGTTATTGTACCATCTTGCGCTATCATCATATTTGATACTTTATCACTTACATTAAATGGAACATAAGCATTATTACTTAATGTTTGATTTATTGTACTATGTGCCATTCCATAACAATTAGAGCTTACACTAGGTCCTGTTGGACCTGTAGCTCCAGTGGCACCAACAGGGCCCATTGGTCCTGTTGGACCTACTTCACCTATTGCTCCATCTAACCCTCTTGGAATAATAAATTCTAAAACATGATTTGGACTACCTGTAGTGTCTATAATTTGTGCGTCAGTTCCAGACTCCCCAGTAGTAGTTCTACCAATTGTGATAGTATCTGATACTCCGTCATTACCAGGTTCTCCTCTTGGACCTGTAGGCCCTACAACATAAGTAGGACAATATCCACTTAATAATCTTTTTTCATTAGCCTCTTTTATTTTATTTATAATTTTTTCATAATTATTACAACTCATTTTGTAACTCCTTTGAATATTATATGAGTCATTAATATAGTTAACAATTATATTTCTACCATAATTTACTAATAAGATTATCATTTCTGATAATCAAATGAACGAATTATAATATATTTTTATTTTAAATCTAATTTATTTCCGATTTTGAATTTATTTTTGCCATAAACTATTTTCTTTACATTAGTATTTGATGATAATTCATATATTTCTAAAGCCCAATCTTTAATATTAATAATAAGTTTAATATTATCTTTAATTGCTAAATAATATGGAGATATATCACTTAATGCATCTGCTAACTCCACTGTTCCTGCTCCTACAAAAAAATCAAAAATACTTTCTAATTTGTTCATCTTCTTTTGTCTTATAAGTACATATACTTCCCAAGGTTCTGGGTAATAACTTCTTAATACTTCTTCATAGGAATATATTTTGTTTTTATATTTATCTTTATCCAATTTCTTTTTCATAAATAATGTTGGTAATTCATTATTACTATCTAACAAATAATCTACTGTTAGACCAAATACCTTTGATAGTTTTTGAATATTTGTAATATCTGGTATTCCATCATCTGCTTCCCATTTAGTAATTGCTTGTCTAGAGACATTCATAATCTCAGCAAGTTGTTCTTGAGATAACCCAAATCTTTTTCTTATTTCTTTTAACTTTTGACCTAATGTCATAATATTCCCTTCTTTCTAAAAATAATAATACCAAAATAATGAATTATATAATAGATACTTTATTTTACATTTATGCTACTAATTGTAGCAAACAAATTGTTAATACTTAAAATTAATAAAATATCATTTTTTTAGGAAATTACTAGGAAATTACTAGGAAATGTGTTAAGACGAAGTTGATAGTAATTGGAGGTGTGAAATGATTAAAACAATTGAAGATTCAAGAACTGAATTTAAAATGAAATTAGTTGATGATTTAGAAGAAAGTGTTATAGGTTTTTTGAACTCTAAAGATGGAGGAAATATTTATATTGGTGTTAGGGACGACGGAAAAATAATAGGTTTAAAAAATAATATAGATTTGGTTCAAAGACAAATTAAAGATAGAATAATATCTAATATAGAGCCATCAGTTTTAGGACTTTTTGATTTGGAAGTATTAGAGAAAGACAATAAAAAATATATAAATATTATAATAGCCAGAGGTTTTGAAAAGCCTTATCATTTAAAAGGAATGGGAATGACTCCTGATAGTTGTTTTATTAGGGTAGGCAGTTCTAATCAAAAGATGAATGAACATTTAATAAATAAATTATTTAGAGAAAGAACAAAAAATTCTCTTAAAAACATTATTTCTCCAACTCAAAACTTAACATTTAGAGATTTGAAAATTTATTATAATGAAAAAGGTTTTGATATTGGTGATAATCTTGAAAAACAATTAGACTTTTTTACAAATGATGGAAAATATAATTATGTAGCATATCTTTTTGCAGATGAAAATAAAATTTCGATTAAAGTGGCAAAATATGTTGGGGATGATGTTGATGAGCTTATGGAAAATTATGAATTTGGAAATTGTTCACTAATAAAAGCTACATATAGAGTTTTAGAAAAATTTAGAACAGAGAATAAAATTTATACGAAAATAACTTATCCAGAAAGAAAAGAACAACCCATGTATGATTATAGTGCAGTTAGGGAAGCAGTAGTAAATGCTTTAGTTCATAATGATTGGTCTAATGAATATCCACCTAAATTTGAATTTTTTAATAATAGATTAGAAATTTCTTCATTTGGTGGAATACAAAGTGAGTTTACAGAAGATGAATTTTTAGAAGGATATTCAGCTCCTAAAAATCCCGAACTAATGAGAGTGTTTAAAGATTTAGAATTAGTTGAACATTTAGGAACAGGTATTAGAAGAATATTAAAAAAATATAATAAAAATATATTTCATTTTTACCCACATTTTATAAGAGTAAGTATTCCGTATAGTCAAAATGAATTTGAATATTCTAATCAAAAAAGCAAAAAAATAAATAATTTAAGTTTGGAATTAACAAAAGTACAAGAGGGTATAATTGATTTAATAAAAGATAGACCAACTATTACTCAAGATGAAATGGCAAACTCATTAGGTGTAACTTCTAGAACAATTAGAAATAATATAAAGCCTTTAGTAGATAATGATTTTATAAAAAGAATTGGTGCTGATAAAAACGGAAAATGGATATGTATAGAAAGTTTAAACGAAGGAGGATATAATGAAAAAAATTAAAAATCAAGACGTAAAAAAATTAGTATTTTATTTTTTTGGTATCTTCTTTAGCGTTATTATTTTTGTTAGTATTTTTGGAATATGTAAGTTAGGATCGTGGGAAGCAATTTATACTGTAGGACAATGGGCAATGGTAGCTGTTGGAATTTTTGTTCCGATAATAGTGGTAATATTACAAGAAAAAATGAAAAGCGATAAAAACGATATAAAGATTTCAAATCAGGCTTTGAATGATGAAGTACAAAAATTAAAAAAACAGTTGGAACAAATGCTTCAATATGAAGTCGTTGATAAATGGACTAGTAAAGAAGACATATTTAAATATATATGTATCTCAATGTCTGCTTCAACAAAAGAAATTGCAGAACACTTCTCTATTGATATAGAAAAAACAAAAAATATGTTAAAAGAACTTGCACTTGTAGATAAAGTTATTTATACAACCTTGGAATATAATCCTTCAGAACCGTCAGAGGATGCAATTTGGTTTAGAAAGAGTTAATTATAAAGTAGCATAATAAAACCCTTTTAATTAAAGGGTTTGTTTACTTTGGAGCAAGCAACCAGAATCGGACTGGCATCTTAGCCTTGGCAAGGCCACATAATAACCATTATACTATGCCTGCATTTCGTAAATATATAATATAATAATATATTTACTTTTAAAAATCAATAATTTTTAGTTATTTTCGTAATACTCTTCCATTCCATTTATCTATAATATTTTCATATGCCTGATATGTTATATTTATTGGAATAAGTATTTTTATTGCTTTGCTTCTTTTACCAAAATAGATGTTTTCATAATGTACATGTACACCATGCACAATGTCATAATCTATTCTCCATGTAATACTTTTATCTTTTGACTCAATACCTGTTTGTTTATTGTATGCATAAGATTTTTTTAAACTACAAATATGGGGATTTGATCCAGTTGTAAATCTTTTACTTATATTCATAATATTTGAAATAATTTCGTATATCTCTTCAATAGTATTTACTGGATTTAAGATAACTTCACCATTTGAAAACTCAAAATAAGTTCTATATTCTTCACTTAATTCTTCTATAATAATGTTTTCCATAAAACCACCTTGAAAAGTATTATAAAACAATTATTTTTATTTTGTCAACTTTTAAATACTTTTAATGAAAGGAACGCACCTATTATGAATAAAACTATAGATATAATAATTTGTAATGGACTTACTGTGTATCCTAATGCTCTTACAAGTACTTCAACAACTGATGCGATTAAGAATCCAATTATTACATAATAAGTTTTTATTTCATATTTATCCAGCAAGTATTCTATTATTTTAACAAGTACAAGAACACCTAATACTACACCTATTCCAAATGGAACTAATATA
>CAYXHQ010000074.1:0-4330 GCA_964465245.1 uncultured Muribaculaceae bacterium
CTGGCAACAAGATCACAATGGATTTACTCATCAAGATCCAGGGTTTTTAAATCATATGGTTACAAAAAAATCAGATATCGTTAGAATGTATTTACCATTTGATACAAATACTCTTATATCTTGTTTTGACCATGTAATTAAAACTAAAAACTATATAAATGTAATAGTATCATCTAAACATGATAGACCACAGTGGCTTACAATGGAAGAAGCGAAAATACATTGTGAAAAAGGAATAGATATATTTAAGTGGGCATCTCGTGGACGTAAACCTGATATTATTTTAGCTTGCGCTGGGGACACTCCAACACTTGAAACTCTAGCTGCTGCATCTATATTAAGAGAAAAATCTTCATTAAATATAAGAGTAATAAATGTGGTAGATTTATTTAAATTAGAATCTAACGAATCTCATCCACACGGACTAACAGATGCTGAATATGATAAATTATTTCCAGTAGATACTCCAGTGGTATTCACATTCCACGGATATCCTAATTTAATACATGAACTTACTTATAAAAGACATAATCATGAATTTATACATGTAAAAGGATATAATGAAGAAGGCACTATTACTACTGCTTTTGACATGAGAGTTCAAAATAAAATTGATAGATTTAATATTGTTTTATCAGCACTTAAATATACAGACGTTAAAAACGAGAGTGTTATAATTGAGTGGTGCGAAAACAAACTTAAAGAACACAATAAATATATAAGAAAATATGGAAAAGACATGAATGAAATAGTTCACTGGGAGTGGGAAAGTGAGCATCATTATTAAAAATAAAAAATGAAATTAAGTTTTCATTTTTTTAAATCATATACATATTGTTTGTAGTATCATCTATAATAATATCACTTGATGACTCTAACGCAGAAACTCTAGTTTCAAGTTTTCTATATTGCCTTTCAAGTCTAGTTAGTCTACTTTCTAAATTATCATCTGTATAGCCATACACAATATCAGTGTTTGGGTTTACGGGTGCTGGAACACTAGCCGCAGGTCCATACGACATATAATTCATATTCTGATTATACCCTGAAGGCATCATAGGAGCCATGTTATTCATCATAGGATTAATTACTCCACCACTTTGACTATTTGTATAAAATAAATTTCTATTTTTCATATTTACCCCTTTACCACATTATATGACAATTCACTATTTTTGGTGTATAATATGATTATTATGAGATTGAAAAAAATTAAAAACGCATATGAAATAATAAAAAATTCTTCTTATTTTGTTAGTAACCCAGAAGATTATAAAAATAAGTGGAATAAGTTATTTTGTAACAACAATAAAGTCGAACTAGAAATCGGGATGGGAAAAGGGGACTTCTTAATAAGTAAAGCTATATCTAACCCTAGCATAAACTATATAGGACTTGAAAAATATGATAGTGTACTTGTAAGTGCCGTAAAAAAGCTAGAAGAACTTGATTTAAAAAATTTAAAAATTATAAACGCAGATGCAGTTAATTTAACTAATATATTTGGTAAAGAGATTAATAAAATATATTTAAATTTTTCTGATCCCTGGCCTAAAAAAAGGCATGCCAAAAGAAGACTTACACATGAAAACTTTCTATCTTTATATGATAAAATATTTTGGGGTGACATAAACATTGAAATGAAAACCGATAATGATGATTTGTTTGATTGGTCACTAGAGTCATTTGTAGAACATGGTTACGAATTAAAAGAAATAAACAGAAATATAGACGCAGAACATAAAACAGAGTATGAACGTAAGTTTATGAGTAAGGGTAAAAATATAAATTATGTAAATGTTTACAGTAAAGGGATTGACAACACGAAATAATAAATAGTTTAATTTTTATATTTACTTATGATATAATTAATAATGAAAAAGAGGGATACATATGTTAAAAAAAATATTTATTTTTTTAGCTTCGATACTTTTGATGAGTGGGTGCACTGTTAAATATAACTTAGATACATTGACACTTGATGAAGGAGTTAACTTAGCAATAAAACAGAATATGAATTTATATAATGTTAATAATATAGGATATAGGTATTACTTACCACGTGGATATAAATTATATGAAGATAGAGAAAATATTCAGACTATAACAAACAATAATACAAAATTATATTTAAATGTAGATTTAATTAGTTATTATAATAAAACTGAAATCACTAGGGGAAATGCCGAAGCTGTATATCAATTTATATCATTTGAAAATGGTGATAAAAAAGGATTTTTAGAAATTAATCAAAATAATGATTACTTTTTAGTAAAAATGGTATATAATTATGCTATAATAGAAGCGAGTGTAGAAGAGCGTGATTTAAAGAAAGTAGCAATGAATATGGCATACATACTATCTTCTATTAAATATAATGATACAGTAATAAATAATAAGTTTGGTGAAGACGTGCTTGAGTTTGACGAAACAGTTTATAAGATATTTGGGCCAGTTAAAGAAGCGGATACAAAAAATTATGCTTATTATTTAGAACAATATGATGCTTATACTGGAGAAATCGAACAAATTAAAGATCCAGATAAAATTGAAAATTAGAAAGAGGTGCATGACGTGAGTTTGTTTAAAAAAATTAAGGATATATTTTATGATGAAGAAATAGTAGAAGTTCCTACTGACGCTAAAAAAACTGAAGTGGTAGAACCGAAAAAAGAAGTAGTAGCGCCAAAAGTTGAGTCAGCACCTAGAATAGAACCTATTAATAACCAAAGAGAAGTAACTCCTGAAAGAGAAAAGAATATAAGTAACTATTCTGAACGTGAACTATTCAAACCTGAAAAAACTTTTGATTTTCCAGTATTTGAAGATGATGAACCTGTTAAAACTAGAAGCAGAACAAATATATTAGAAATACAAAAAGAACTTGAAAAAAATGCTATAACAAAGCGTGAAACTTATTCTTCACATAGTGAAAGAAAAGTTGAAGAACCCCGTGAAAAATCCCCATCGAATTTTAAACCTAGTCCAATTATTTCTCCAATTTATGGAATATTAGATAAAAATTATAAGAAAGAAGAAATAGTTGAAAAAAAAGAAGTGTACAAGCCTTCACCAACAGAAAAAAATTATGATTATGTTAGAAGAAAAGCATATGGGACCTTAGAAGATGAACTTGAAGATACACTTACAAAAGTAAACTGTGATATAGTTGAAAGTGTTAATGAATTAGAAAGTGAACTAGAGGCTCTTCCTAAGCAAACAAAGAATATTGAAGACTTGTTAAGTGAAATAGAAAAAAATAATAATACTTCAATAGGGGAGTTAGAAGAAAGAGCAAAAAACAAAATGCTTGCTGAAGAAAACGAAGAAGAAGATGAATATGAAGAAGAAACAGAACTTGAAGTAAAAGAAGAGGAAAAAGAAGAAGTAAATGATAATACACTTGAACATGATTTATTTAATCTAATTGATTCAATGTATGAAGATAAGGAGGAATAGAAAGGGATGGAAATGCTTAGTCAAACTTTACCAATAGTTATATACTTTTTGTTGATAGTTTTACTAATAGTGGCAGTAGTGATAGGAATTAAAATAATATTAACCATGAATAAAGTTGAAAAAATGGTAGATGATATTAATAGGAAAGTTGAATCATTAAATGGGTTATTTAGTTTGGTAGATATAATAACAGATAAAATTTCATCATTAAGTGATTTACTTGTGAATATAATAAGTAATAAAATCAGTAATTTATTTACAAAAAAGAAAAAAAAGAAAGAAATGGAAAGTGAGGAAGAATATTATGAGTAGAAAAGGTGGATTTGGAAAATTATTAGTGGGAGCTGCGATTGGCGCTGGGTTAGGTCTTATGTTTGCACCACAGCCAGGTACTGAAACAAGAAAGTGTTTAAAGAAAAAATTAGATGAACTTATGGGTAAAGTAAAAGAAATAGACCCATCAGATGTAAAAGAAAACATTCTAATTAAAATTGATGAGATAAAAAGAGAACTTGAAGATTTAGATAAAGAAAGAGCCCTAGAAATAGCAAGCGTACAAGCAAAAAAACTTCAAGCAAAAGCAGAAGAATTATATAAGTACGCTGTTAAAAAAGGAACACCAATTCTTGAAAAAGCTGCAGATGAAGTGAGAATTCAAACAATAAAAGTGGCAAAAGAAGTTGTAAAAAAATTAGAAACAGAAGAAAAACCTAAAACAACTAAAACTACAAAGAAAAAATAATGATTAAAGAAATTAAGAAGATGAAAATAATCTTCTTTTTTAATATTATAAAAAAATAAGTAAAAAATATATTATATTTGAGTTTAGGTAAAATTAAAAAGAAATAAAAAAGATGAAATAAATGTTAAT
>CAYXHQ010000075.1:0-1239 GCA_964465245.1 uncultured Muribaculaceae bacterium
CATAGGTCAAATAATAAAGTTAGAAGCAGCTTCTATTCAAGAAGTGTATCCAATTTTAATTACTACTAAAAAAATTGAAGTAATCGCATTAAATGATAATTTTGAAATAATTGATGAAACTGAAGTATGTGCGCAAGCTTTAGAAGAAATATATGAAACAGAGTTTAACAAGTATTACTTACCTTGTATTAAAAGTTCACAGGTTTTTATAAAATTTGCTAATGGCAATAAGTATTCAATTAAAGAAGCATTAAATAATGGATATGTAACAGCTGAACAAATAATAAATAAAGGATTTAATATAATAGTTAACCCTAAAATAAAGGTAAGTATAGAGTTATCAAATGCAAAAGAACTAACAAAAGCAAAAGAATTAGATGAATACGCAATTTATTATTATGGACTAAATAAAGCAACAATTAGCGTTGGATCAGTTGAATATGATTTTGCTGATGCAATATATAAAGATGTAATTAAGGCAGATGAAGTTATTTCAAATTTAGAAGTATCTAGTATTCTAAGAGATGGTGGTACAACTATTTATAAAGATGGAGGAACATCGAAATATAATTTTGATGAGTTTACAATAATTAAATGTAATAAAATAATAAACACTGGAATTTATAACAAAGATATTTATATAGGCCCTAAAGATATGGACTATGAAGAAAATTTTTGTAAATAAGTAAAAAGTTCTTGACTCTCCCCTAAGAGTACAAGATAAGATTATTGTCATGGAGGAAAGATGTATAAAATTGGAGAGTTTTCGTCCCTTTCAAAAACAACGATAAAAACACTTCGTTATTATGAATCACAAGGTTTACTAATACCTACTTATATTGATGATGAAACTGGATATCGTTTTTATGAAACAAAAGAACTTTTAAAGTTAGCTAAAATTATTTCATTAAGACAAATGGGATTATCTATTAAAAATATAAAAGATATTCTTAATGGGTGTGATTTGAATGAAGTATTAAAGTTAAAGAAAGAAGAATTAGAACGCGAAATATCCGATTTTAACAGTCAATTACTTCAAATTAATAATTTATTGGAGGGAAGTATTATGAATTATGAAGTTATCGTAAAAGAATTACCAAAATGTATAATTTATTATAAGGAAGGAGTTATTAAAGATTTCAGTGAAATTACTAAATTTATTTTAGACTCAGCTAGTGAATGCAAGAGTACAAATCCAAATATCAAATGCATAGAACCAGATTATTGTTTTGTAAATTA
>CAYXHQ010000075.1:1339-4150 GCA_964465245.1 uncultured Muribaculaceae bacterium
ATTGATGGAATTTGGAATAAAGATAACGAAGAAGATTGGCTTACTGAAATACAAATTCCTATAAAGAAAAAGTAAAGTAATAAGTAGATAGAAAAAAATCTACTTTTCTTATGGTATAATTATAGTTGAGTACACATGGAAAAAATATTTTTTAAAAATTAATAAAATAAAGGAGAGTTAATATGGTACATTTAGTATATTGTGATAATTTAACTAAAGAAATAGAAAAAATAATTAATGGTACAAAAACAATGATTATAAGAGGTGCTGCTGGAAGAAAGATACCACACAGTAGAGTAAACAAAGGAGAGACTTTGTATTTTATGGAAAAAGGAACTAAAAAAATAACTGTGACATCTACAGTTAAAGAAGTTCAAAATCATGTTAAATTAAGTGATGATGAAATAACAAAAATTATCGACAAATTTAATGATAAGTTAAAATTGACTGAAGCTCAAAAAATAAGATGGCATAAAAAATGTTTATGTTTAATCGAATTTGAAAATGTACAAGTTATAGAACCATTAGAATTTGACCATCAAAATAATATGGATGATTGGCTAATAATTGAAAAAATAGAAGATATAGTAGTGGGAACAAGCATTCCATATAATTATAAGAATTCTAAATTTTAAAGCAAATAAATAAAATTTGCTTTTTATGTGTTATACTATTGATGTGGTGAAGTATGAATCAAGAAAAAATCGGAAAATTTATAAAAGATTTAAGAATTAAGAATAATTTGACTCAACAAGAATTAGCAAGTAAATTAGGAGTAACTTATCAAGCGGTTTCAAAATGGGAAACTGGTAAAAATATTCCTGATATTTCTGTTATGAAACAAATAAGTGAATACTTTAATATAAATATAGATGAGATATTAAATGGACAAAAATATAAAAGTAAGAATATTGCTATTAAATATATTATAGGTTTTTTATCTTTAATATTAGTTATATTATTAATTATATTTCTAATTAATAAAAATGAGGATTTTACTTTTAAAACAATTTCTAGTGAATGTAGTCGTTTTACTATATCTGGAAGTATGGCTTATAATAAAGATAAGTCATCAATCTATATATCAAATATTGAATATTGTGGTGGAGATGATGCCGAGGATTATAAAAAGGTTGAATGTTTCTTGTATGAACAAGATGGTAAAACAAAAAAAGAAATAAGTGCGTGTGATACTAAAGAAAACACAACACTGGAAAGTTTTTTAAAAGATGTTAAATTCAGTGTTGATAACTATAGTAACAGTTGTAAATATTATAAAGATAATAGTTTATATATTGAAATAGAAGCTACTAACAAGGAAGACAAAACGATTACTTACAACATTCCATTAAAACTTAATGATAATTGTTTAGAATAACTCAACTTACACTTGAGTTTTTTCAACCTCTATTTTATTGTTAAATAGAAAATAACTGATAAAATTAAATTATGTGAAGGAGGATATAATGAAAAAAAGAACTATAATAATTGTTGCTTTGGCAATATTACTAAGTATTAGTATATTTTTGCTAATTAATAACTTAAATAAAGGGGAAAGTGATGCAAGTAAGTTTGCTAAAGAGTATACGGAGGTTAGTGAAAAAAACGTTTTTGTTTACCGTGATATCGAAGAAATTATTAACATCATGAAAAATGGAACAGGAGTTGTTTATTTAGGTTTTCCTGAGTGTCCTTGGTGCCAAACTTATGTTAAATATTTAGATGAAGCGGCTAAAAGTGAGGGTATAGAAAAAATATATTATTACAATATATTGGAAGATAGAAAAAATAACACTGTAGAGTATAAAGAAATAGTTGGTATGCTTTCTAGTTATCTTCAAAAAGATGAAGAAGGAGCACCTAGAATATATGTTCCAAATGTATCATTTCACGTAGATGGAAAAATTGTTGGAAACGACTATGAAACTTCAAAAGATACACATGATTTAAAAGACCCTAAAGAATATTGGACTAATGAAGAAGTAAGTGAGTTAAAAACAAGCCTAACTACATATATGAAAGAAGTAAAAAAAGCACTTAGTGTATGTACTAAATGTAATAAAGATTAAGTAATATTAATCTTTTTATATGGGTTTATGAATAAAATATTGAATATTTAAGAGAATAATATTAGGAGGATATAATGCCTAATATACATAGTAATATTTCTTTTGGACTTGTAAATATTCCGATTATCGTAAATCCTGTGATAAGGAATAATGACACTTCTTTTAATCAACTTCATAAAAAATGTATGCATCAAATTAGATATATAAAATACTGTCCAACATGTAAAAAAGATATAAAAGAAAGTGAAATAGTAAAAGGATATGAATATGAAAAAGATAATTTTTTAGTGTTTACTAAAGAAGAATTCAATAAAATAAAACCAGAGAATGAAAAAGAAATAGAAATAGTTTCTTTTGTGAACATTAATGATATTAACCCATATTATTTTGAAAAAAGTTATGTACTTGCATCAGAAAATAAATCAAAAGCATATAAATTATTTTGTGAAGCATTAAAGAAAACTAAAAAAGTAGCACTTGCTAAAACAATAATAGGAAATAAATTTTATTATTGTGTTTTAAGATTCATGGATTTTGGTATATTAATGACCACTCTTTATTTTGAAGAAGAAATAAATATTCCTGATGAAGATATAGAATATGTATCAAATGAAAAAGAACTTGATCTTGCAGTTAAATTGATTGAAAGTTTAGAAGGTAAATTTGAACCTCAAAATTATAAAGATGAATACCAAAATAGTATAAGAGATGCGATTGATGATAAATTAGATGGAAAAGATGT
>CAYXHQ010000076.1:0-4040 GCA_964465245.1 uncultured Muribaculaceae bacterium
TCAGAACTGTCCCTAATTATATTTCCTTTTTCACTTAACTCTAATATTTTATCATTATTTTTTGAGTGTATTAATCTTTCATATAACATAGATTTCTTTTGCCTACTAAGTTCTTTAACTGACCACTTTGAGTTAATACATTCATTTAAATAAAAATTTCTTTTATTTTCTTCTTTTATTTTTATTAGTTCTACGTAATGAGTCCATCCTAATTGCGAAATTAGCGATTTCGCAATTGGAAAAGTTTTGTAAAATTGTCTCATTTGTTCTAAACTTCTTTTTGAAAATCCCTTTCCATACATATCAGTAAGTTCCCTAGATATTCCTAATAATAAATAATCCCCATATTTTGCTCTTTCTTTTTCTTCTTGTAATTCTACAATTTTCTTTCCTATATTCCAATGTAGTAATAACATTTCATTATTAACAGTAGAATATACTCTCTTTCTAGCAGATTCTATTAATCCACTAATTTCAGTAACCACTAAAGTTACTTCTTTTTCTTCTAATTTTTCCATAAAAAAACTCGCTCCTTTGTTCAACATAATTTATTATACATGATTAATTAATCCTAGTAAATGATAGCTTTTAAAAAAACCAAGCATTTTTGCTTGATTTTATGTACCTATTTTAATTTAAATAACAACCAACCTAGGGTAATTCCTACAGCTACTGTTAAAGTAATAATTATTACTATTGTTAATATATTAGTCTTTCCGTTTTTATTCGTAAGAGTTCTAGGTTTTCCTTTGCTTTGCTCATGAGTATCAATGTAATTTTGCATTAATATCATTTCATCATATGTACATTCATTTCTTTGAAATCTTCCCATAAGTTCATTAAATTCTTCTTCATTTAACGCTTCAATATCTTTAATTTCTGGTTTTGTTTCTTCTACTTCTTTTTTAATCTCTTCTGGTTCTCTAGTAAATGGAACTTCTTCTTTTTTATCTAATTCCATATCTCCGTTTTCTTCATTTGTATCAATTTTTATTATAGACTCTTTTATATATAGTCCTTCTTCTGGATTTACATACATTTTAGCATCTTCATATTTGGTTTCATCTTGTACTACTGCCATTTCAGATTGTTCTTCACTAGTTAAATTATCATTTTTTATTTCGTATGGACGATATAAAGGTATTTCACTAGAATATAAATCAAGTGCTCGCTCTAATTCTTCTTTAGTAATAAGCTTTCCTTCTGCTTTTTCTTTTTTTAATTCATTATATATATTCATAAATTGTCTTCTATTTCTTGTTTCATACATACTTGGACGCCCTAAATCACTCTCAAATTTAATAATATGTTTTCCATCAATTTCTATAACGCTTACTTGAGAAACACCGTTCATATCATTAATTGTATCAACCACTTCATCTAAATCTTGTGTACTTTCAAGTATTTCTCTATCATTTGCAAGTTCTTCAAGCATCTTTAAAAGTTTAGGATTATCAATATTTTTTAGAATCTCATCTATATTTTTATTAATCATAAGTTTTAAGAAATCTTCTTTTAATTCACTCTTTAAAAGTTCGGCTACTAAAAGATTATCTTTTAATGATTTAGGAGTAGATACAATAAATCCTAATTCTGTGCCTATTTCGTGAGCTAAAAGTTCGATTAATCCTTCTCTAACTACTTGATTTTTTATGTTTAGAGAATTATCCATTAAAAACATTTTTAAAATTTCTTGAATATATAAAGATTTGATTATATCTTTATCTTGAATATTTAATTCTTTTGAAAAAATAATTAACTCTTCTAATAATATGTCATTACTATTCTTATCTAATTTTTCTTTTAAATCATCTATATTAAAATTAGTATTTCTTAGTTTTAATTTTTCTATATATTCATCATTTAAAAAAGACGAAGATATAATAATTTTATTTTGATCCTGGTCATATAAAACTGGCTTGGATAATTCTTCAACCACTATATTTTTTACTAAATCAAAAGAATATAACATCTGTTTTTCATCTTCAGTTATGTTATCCCCTAATACTGTTATTATTTTTTCTCTTAATAATTTAAATATTTCTTCCATTACTTCTTTAAGTTCAGAGTTATCCATTTACGCCTCCATATTATATTTAAATTTTATCATTAAGTAAAAAGAATTACAAGTTTACACAAATTTTGCACTATTTTTTAAACGGTTTTTTTAGCATATTCACTACGTTTTCAACATAACTCCCACCAAAAGTGTTATCTAATATTTTGTTTTTATATGTAAATATTAAGTAAATGCCCGCCCCTACTAAACCGTAAAGTAAAATTATAGGGATTTGCACTAATCTTCCATTATATATTGGCATTATTCTATTTAATACTAATAATGGAATCATCATTAATATAAGTGGTAATATAATTCCTTTTATTGTACTCTTTATACTTTTATAATCAAATTTCATATTTTTCTTTAGAGATGCAAATATTATGATAAATGAAATTGCATATCCTATTAAAGTCGCAGTAATTGCTCCATAATATGGGTATATTCCGATTTTATTAAATAAATACATTAAAGGAATATCTAAAACTGCATTTACAAAAAAACCAGTTAATGTGTTTATATATACTGTTTTATATTTGTTTAAACTTTGAAGTGCCATGTTAAGAACTATGTGTATACTTGCGGCGAATGAAGTAAAACATAAATATTTTAGAATTATAGTTCCGTACTCACTTGCGCCATAAAAAACTGTATAAATAGGACCTGACAATAAAGATATTCCTATAGTAAGGGGAAGTGCTACTACTAAAATTATATTAATTGATTGATTAAACTTTCTATTAACTTCTTTAGTGTCCTTTTTAACAAAACTATTTACCATATGTGGAATTAAACTTACACTAAGGCCTGTTGCAATTGCATTTATAATCATACATATTTTTGGACCCCATGTAGATATTACACTAGATATGGTCTCGGCATCTGAGGCTTTATATCCTAAATTTGATAAACCTCTTATAACTAAAGTCAAATCAGTCATACCATATACATCAGTTGCGACTGCGACTATAATTAAAGGTAGCGCATATGTTGCAATCTTTTTAATAATATCTGAGTTTTTTACATTATCTTTTACTCCTTTTTCAGGTAAGTTAAATAGTTTTCTATTATTTTTCATCTTATGACGTAAATACAAGTATGCCGCAAGTCCTCCAAAGAAAGCACCTAAAACTGCAATTCCAACACCTAAACTTACACTTTGATTTAATACATTTACTACAATATAGCTTCCTAATAATATAATAGCAATTCTAACTACTTGTTCAATTATTTGACTAGTAGATGAAGGGGATATAAATTTATGTCCTTGTAAATATCCTTTAGATACTGATAAAAATGGAATAATAAGCAAACAGAAAGATACGCATTTTATAACAAATGAAATTTCATCAAGTGTATTACCACCAGACATATCTCCTATAATTATAAATGCAAATTCTTTTGAGAAACAAAACAAAATTAAAAAACAAAGTGAAGAAATAATTAATATAAAGTTTCTTCCAAGTTTATAAGCACGTTCTTTTGCTTCATAAAGTTCTAATGTATTATATTCACTTATAATCTTACTCATTGCAATTGGAAGGCCAGCAACAGATATATTTAAAAATAAATTATAAATATTATATGCGTAAGAATATAAAGCTCCACCCTTTTCTCCTATTATTGAATAAAACGGTATAACGTATATTGCACCCAATAATTTTGTTATTATAATTGCCGCAGAAGCTATAACTGTTCCTTCTACAAATGAGTTTTTTTTCATTTTTACTAACTCCTTAATCTTCTTCATATAAAATCATAGCTGAAAAGCAATATATTTGTTCATCTGAAAACACAGATACTGCTGTTCTAAATTGTATCTCTATTATATCATTTTTTAGACTATTTATGAAACCATTAATATCATTTTCTAAATCTTTTTCATGGACTTCATCAAATATTTTCACTTTTAGCATAAACTCCTCCATATTTAGAATATCATTTGATTACTAAAAAAATTGTCTAAATATATGATATAAGA
>CAYXHQ010000077.1:0-3887 GCA_964465245.1 uncultured Muribaculaceae bacterium
CAGACTTAATTCCGTTATTTATTTAAAACGGACTTCCAAATAAAAATTAACGAATAAAATTAAAAATTTCCCATTTGTAGTATTTTTTGAATACTTATAGTATAATGTTAGTGGGTGATTTTATGAATTTACAATATATAATAATATTAGTTGTCTTACTGATTATCTCTTTAGTAGTAATTAAATTAAACAAAAAAGATTTTACAATTGAAATCAATAAACTTATTGGATATTTAGGTGGAAAAGATAATATTCAAGATGTTGAAGTTAATATGTCCAGGTTAAAAGTAACACTTAAAAATATGAATATAGTTGATAAAGATGGTATTCAAAAATTAGGTGCTAAGGGAATCGTTGAAGTAGATAATCAATTAAAAATTATATTTGGACCAAATGCTAAAGAATTAAAAAAGTACATAGTAGACTTAAAGTGATAAATTTTATCACTTTTTTTCATATTTCGACAAAATTCGACATAACGCTTTGTTATAATTAAATCAAGAAGGTGAATTATGTCACAAATTGAAGTAATTATTTTAAATTTAATATTTATTTTATTTTCAAATTTTATATATACTTTATACTTAGCTAATAAACAAAATTTAAAAGAAAGTGAGAATAAAATACTTTTAGATTTTAGTTTACTTTTGTCTTTATTTTTAATTATTAACTATAGTAATTATTATGAAACTAGTAACTTAATTATATTTTTTCTTTTTATCATTTTGATTTCTATATTGTATAAAAGAATGTTTCCGTTTATTTTTACAAGTTTCATAATAGGAGAATATATTTTTAGAATACTTCACATAAGTCCAATTATTATAATAATTTTTTTTGTAAGTGTTCTCATTCTATATTTAGTGTTTAAAAGTGATAATAAAAAATTAGTAATTTCTTATATCACTTACACCACTATTCTTTTAATAATTACTTCAATTCTTTTAGATAAAAACATGATTTCTATATCCTTTAATTTAATATCTTACTATTTTATAACATTTATATGCTTAATGTGGATCAAAAAAACAAAAGAGATATTAGAACTTCAAAATACTTTAAAAGATTTTAAAAGTGAAAAACAATTAAAAGTATCATTATTTAAAATAGTGCACGAAATAAAAAATCCTATCGCCGTTATTAAAGGGTATTTATCTATGATGGATACTAAAAATAAAGATAAAACTGATAAATATTTAGGTATTGTAAAAAGTGAAACTGAAAGAACAATAAATTTGTTAGATGATTTTATGCAATTTAGTAAAATTGAACTAAAGTGTGAATTATTTGATTATAGTAACTTAATGGTAGAAATAAAAAATATTGTTATACCTTTACTTGATAATAAGAAATTAATTTATGAGTTTAAACTTGAAGAAGGAATCCTTATTAATGGAGATGCTAATAGACTTAAACAAGTAATAGTTAATATAATAAAAAATGCCTGTGAAGCATGCAGAGAAAATGATAAAGTATTTATTACATCATTCGTAAATAAAAACTATTTAAATATAATAGTAAAAGACAGCGGGTGCGGAATGGATAAAGAAACTATTCATAATATTGAAATACCTTTTTTTACAACAAAAGAAAAAGGAACTGGTTTAGGAGTTTCTCTATCTCGTGAAATTATTACTTCACATAAAGGTAAATTAACCTATAGCTCCGTTTTAAACAAAGGTACAACTGTAAAAATTATATTACCTCTTAATAATAGTAAGGATAGTTAGCATTATACCCACTATAATAATTAACGCCATACGGGTTATAAGTATTACCATAATTGTTATTATTATATGGATATGTTGGTCTTGGTCTATATGGGTTAAATGCAGCGTATGTTACACCACCAGTTAAAGCACCTAATATAAATGGCGCAGCAAAACCTACTACTCTTTCATCAGAATTGTTGTTATATACATAATTATATTTCATAAAAAACTCCCTTCATCATATTTTATGAAAGAGAGTTTTTTTCTATAAAGATTTTAACCTATATAAGTTGAAAGATGGTTTGTTATTTATTCTATAAGGATATTTATCTGTTCCTATTCCACTAGATATATATATATTTGTGTTACCTTCTTTGTAATATGGTGCATAATATTCAAGACTTCCCTTTGGTAAAAATAATTGTCCATAATATGGCACTAAAATACTACCATTTAATGAATTCCCGCCAAGGATTAAGTCAACAGTATTATCATACTCTAGTATCTTTGTAATTGCGTCTCCTTCGTGCGTTAATACAACTTTATATGTTGGAATATATACACTCTCTTCAGTATTTTTAAAATATCCCAAACACGATTCATAATTTAATTCTTCTTTTAGAGAACTTACAAATCCACATAAATATATAGGCATAAGTCCTTCGTTATATATTAATTCATATTCATTATTTAATATTTTAAATCCACTTTCAGTCATTACAGCATCATAATTATTATCATAATCAATATTTCCTTTAACTGAGTATTTGCCTAATGTAGCGTTAATTTTAGATAACTTACTAACTAGCTCTATAGTTTCTGATTCACTCATGCTCTTACTTATCAAGTTTCCCGTGAATACTACAATATCTGGATTCAATTTATTCATTTTATTAACAATATTATCTACATTTTTCATATCTGTAGTATTTCCATAATATAAATCACTAAAATGTATTATTTTTATTCCACTAAAGTTAGATGGAATATTTTCTGAAGCAACTTTGTATTCTTTAACAATTAATTTTTCTGGTTCAACATATCTTCCATAGAAATAAGCACCAAAACATATAATTAAAATTACTATAAATATATCTACAAATATATGTCTTTTTGAAGTTTCAGTTTCTTTATTTTCTTCTTTTTTTTCCATAAAAAATCCTACAATACAGCTAGCACTAATAAACAAGTAATAAGATTATGCAACATATGCATAACAATATTTGTTAGTGTTGTATTAGTTTCCTTATACATCATTGCAAATGCAAATCCAAGTCCTCCATAAGGAATTATATAAAGTAAATTTAAAATATTACTTAAATCAGCAATAGTATGCATAAAACCAAATAATAAACCACTTATTATTGCAAAAACATATTTATTTTTAAATATTCCATCCATGTTTTTTCTAAATAATAATTCTTCTATAATTGGGCCTAAAAGTGCTGCAGACAATATGGTATAAACAGGATTACCCATTAAAGCCTGCCTATTTAACTCTTCATTAGCTGCGATATTACCCTTAAATATTATTAGATTAATTATTATATTAGATACAAACATTATAACAAGTCCAAGCATCCAATATTTAAACCCCGTATCCATACATTTTTTAAAATTAGATTTAAATCTTTTAAATTCAACTTTTAAGTCTTTTAAAAACAGAAGAGACACTAAAACCAAGTAAATAGTTAATGCAATAAGTTCACTAATAGCTTCACTTTTTAATCCAATTTTAATAAAAAGTTCTGATAAAAATAATGGAATAAAAAACATACTTGCGATTACAATAATACTTTTAAACACTTTCAATAATTTTTTTACAATATCTTTCATAACAATAATTATACTATAAGAATTAAAAAAATAAAATAAGATGCGCTTATTCTATTTTTTTCTTTACATTATTTTTAATTTCCTACATATGTTATTCTTGCATATCCATTTCCTGACTTTGCACAGTTTGGTGTTGCTGTTTCATTTACACAAGATCCAGTTGTTGTTTTTGTTGCATCTGCACTTGATTGGTAAGATGTACAACTACTCTCACAATATGTATACATACCTCTTGTTCCACTTATTAGATTCCCTATATATCCGCTTCCTCCGCCTCCACCAACAAACATTCCATTACCACCACCATAGTAGCCACCGCCTCCACCCGTTCCAAGAGTA
>CAYXHQ010000078.1:0-3848 GCA_964465245.1 uncultured Muribaculaceae bacterium
GGACAGCAACTGGAAGAACAAGAATAGTAGAAGTTAAATAATATGTGTAAAAGGTGAAAATTTCACCTTTTTTATTGTGTTTTAACTCTTTTTAGTTTATTATATTTATAGAGGTGAAGTAATGAAAAAATTTTGGAATAAGTATAAAGGATTAGTATTAGTATTAATAGCTTTAATAGCATTTGTATTATTATCATTCTTAGGAGAAGGGAAAGAAGAAGTAATTGAAACGCCTGCTGCAGACATAACTTCATGGCAAGAAGGAGTTAATAAAGATGAATATGCATTAACTATAATTGCACTTAGTTATTGTGGAGCATGTCAAAATTATCAACCTGTAATTACTCGTATTGCTTCAGAAAATAACATCCCATTATTCTGGTTTGAAATTGATGAACTTGCAGAAGCAGACGCTACAGCACTTACAAATACTTATGATTTCTCTGAATATACTGGAACTTCTCCATATACCGCAATAACTAAAAATGGTGAAGTAATTGCTCAAACTGTTGGATATGCATCAGAAGAAGGAACAATGGAATTTTTAAGAACAAATGGACTTGTAGATTAATACAAGTTTTTTTGTGTTATAATATTATTAGGTGGTTTTAATGAAGAAGGTAAGTTTTATAATTTTATTAACATTAATTCTAATAATAATTATTAAATATTTTAGTTCGGACTATTATATAAATTATAAAATGAATGAATACGATATAAGTATTAATTATAATGACTCTAGATTTTATATAGAGATTAATAATGGTAAAACTTATAACTTTGATATTTATAAGAGTCGTGGATTAAAAAAATTAAAGATTGAAAATATAAAAGAAATAAAAACAGATGATTATGAATGCATATATCCTATTATTAAAGGGACTAGTACGTATCCTTTATGTTATAAGGAAGATGAATATATAAACTATAATTTAATTGACGATACAGAAATAAATAAGTATAAAACAACGTATGAAGATAATTTAAGTAATGAACTTTCATATAACAAGAATTTAAGTAAAAATGAATACATTTATATTTGGAATTATAAAGGATTTTATAAATATAATGCTGAAAAAGAAGAAACAATTGAAATGTTTAAAAGAGATAATTATGATGCATCACTTATAACACTCATGGATGATTATTTGTTTATACCTGACTATAATAATGAACATTATTTCAAAAATATTTATATAATGGATGCAAGCACTTCTAAAATAACTTTAATAGAAAATAAAAAGTATGAAATATATTATGATGCTTATACAGTTGGAAATATTGGTAATAAAGTATATTTATATGATATAAAGAATTCTAATCTTTATATGATTAATGTAAGGAAAAAAACAATTGAACTAGTTGCTGATGAATCAAGTGGTTACATTAAATATGTGGATGGTAAAAAAATAAGTGCTAAAAAGAGTGAATATAAAAACAAAGAAGTATCTTATATTGAAAAAGAGTATTCTTATTATAAATATGAAATAATAAGTAATAGCATATATAAAATATATAATGAAAACGAGTTATTAAAAGAAAAAATATTTGAAGGAAATAATTTAAAAATAATTAAAGAATATAAAAATAACCTATATTTTTTATCAGAAGATATTTTATATAAGTATGATGGCGTAAATATTATAAAAATACTTAATTATTTTGAATTCAACTTTAATACTAATAACAACGTATTTATATATAACGAATAACACTTTTTCATATTTATCATAAAATAATCTAGGTGATTAAAAATGATAGATGGTACTGATGACAAAGCTCTAGACACTCCTTTTTATAGTTATTATAATATTAAGACTGGAGATTCTCTTTACAAAATTGCAAAAGAATTTGATATGAATCCAAAACTAATCGCAGAATTAAATGGCATAAAACTTGAAGATTATATTTATCCTAATCAAACTTTGAAGATTCCTAAAAAAGGTGTACAATATTACATTACAAAAGAAGGGGATACTCTTGAAGAAGTAGGAAACATATTTGGAAAAAGTGAAGATGAGTTAGTGGAACAAAACAAAACAATATATTTACTACCAGAGCAAATGATATTCTATAAATCCTGAAAAACAACTTATGTTGTTTTTTTAGTGTCTTTAAAGTATAATTAAAATATACAAAATAGGAGTTGATAAGTGTGGTAATTAGAAAACCTTATGCTTTTTTAATTAAAAATTTTAAAATAATACATTTACTTTTATTTGCACTTTTAACTTTTATATTAATTAAATATACAGGACTTTTTGGATTTTTTAATGATTATGCTAGGAACGGATTTTATACATATCAGGCAAATATACAAGAGTTCTATGTGGGTTTTCCAATACTTATTTCTATTATTCTTGTTCTTGCATCTGGAATAATAGTGTATTTACTTTTAAAATGGAAAGATAAACCAACTAGATTCTATATTGTTATGTGTGCTTATTATATAGTGATATTTATTATATTAATGATTTGTTTTGGTGTAATGAATGCTAGTACTTTAAATAATTTAAATGTAAGAACAGTAAGAGCATATAGAGATATTATTGGTATAACTATGGTACCTCAATACTTCTTTGTAGTATTTTCACTTATTAGAGGTATTGGATTTGATATAAAACAATTTGAATTTAAAAAAGATTTAGAAGAACTTGAAATAGATACAGAAGATGATGAAGAAATAGAACTTGTAGTAGTAAAAGACACATATAAAATACCAAGATTTTTTAGAAAAATGTTTAGAAACATAAAATATTTTGTATTAGAAAAAAAGTTTATTGCTTCATTAATTGTCATAGTACTAAGTGCCGGAATTGGAGTATATGTATATGTAAATAGTATAGTTTATAAAGATGAATACAAAGAAACTGAAACATTTACAATAAATTCTCTTACAATGAAAGTTATAGAAAGTTATAATACAAATATTGATTATAAAGGAATATTTGTAAACGAAGGAAAAAACTATTTAATAATTAAGATAAATGTTGTTAATGGCACACCAGTAGCTAGAAGAATAGAAACTGATAAATTTATCTTGATTTTAGGCAATGAAAAATTATCTCCCGTGTTTACTAAAAAGAATAATTTCTTGGATTTAGGTGAAAGTTACTCAAAAGAAACAATCGCACCTGCAGAAGATAAAGATGTACTTTTAGTTTATGAAATAGATGATAAAATGAAAGTAAGTACACTAAGATTAAAAGTTTTAAATGAAGTAAGAATAGAAGGAACAGAGTTAGATGCACAATATAAAGAAATAATATTAGAACCAAGAAATTTAAGTAATGTAGGTATTATTGATGAATTTAAATTAGGAGATGAAATATTATTTGGAGACTCAGCGCTTAAAAAGACATCTCTTATAGTAAATAGTTATGAAATGTCTAATAGTTTTGAAGAACCTTTTAAATTTAAAGCGGGGAATATAAATATAGACGCTATAAAGATTATTAAACCTGATATTGTGGGAAAAAGTGAAAAAGTTATAATAAAACTTACAACATCTAGCGTAATTGATAAAGAGATTAACATGTTTAAATATGTAAAAAATTCTTCAAATTTATTTAAGTATTTTGGTAGCATTAAATATACAGTAAATGGAATAGAAAAAACAAAAGGAATAAATGTAATATCGTATTCATTTATAAACAATAGTAATGTATATATGGAAGTTCCTGTTGAAGTAAAAAATGCTACAAAAATAGAATTATTCTTAACAGTTCGTGATAATAAATATGGAATTATATTAAAATAAAATAGAGCAAAATTTACTCTATTTGTTTTTTTATTGGAGCAGCTTGCAAGGACATTTACAAACATTTATCTCTTTAAAGTAAGTTGTT
>CAYXHQ010000079.1:0-3811 GCA_964465245.1 uncultured Muribaculaceae bacterium
CAGTACCTGTTGAAATACTTAAAGCATTTGATGGTATCGCAGAGATTGCAAAAAATAGTAAGAAAAAATAAATTTTCTAAAATAAGCTTATTAATTTTGACTCAGATGAAATTGACAAATTAGTAAGATAATGGTAAAATAATCCATACATAAGTGGAGTTATTATATAAATATGCATATAATATACTACTACTTATTAATTAAAAAAAGCTGGTGATTCCGACCATCAAACAGGAACTGAAAAAAGCGGTGATTCCGACCATTAAACAGGAACTGAAAAAAAGCGGTGATTCCGACCATTAAACAGGAACTGAAAAAATAACTAGAGAGCAAACTCTAGTTTTTGTTTTTTATATTTAGTATAATAATATAAAAGGAGGCAATATAATATGAAAAGTGAACTTAAGTTAGTAAAATTAGATGTGGATTATTGCAATTATTTAAGAAAATTTGATAGTAGAGTTCCGTATAATTTTAATGGAAAAGAAGCAAGACCTTTTGTAGGAGTTTTATTTGAAATAAATAATTGTAAGTACTTTGCACCTCTATCTAGTCCAAAACCAAAACATTTAAAAATAAAAAATAAAATAGATTTTTTGAGATTGGATAATGGAAAATTTGGAGCAATTAATTTCAATAATATGTTGCCAGTAAAAGATGCGAATATTGTGATTCTAAATTTGGACAAAAAGTATCATACTAAAGAAGAAAGTAATTATCAAAAATTACTTAAAGAGCAGATTTATTGGCTAAATCGTAATGATGAAAAATTATATAATAGGTCTAATAAAATATATAAAGATTATCAGTGGTAAATTACCAAAAAATATATTTGATAGATGTTGTAATTTTAAACTATTAGAAGAAAAATGCAAAGAATATAACATAAAAATACATTCTTAGATTTAAAATCGTGTGAAAAGGAAATGCAAATGAAAGAAAATTTATTTATAATACCTAATAAGAATTTTAAAACAATTACTATAAGAGTAGCATACCTAGTAGATAATAAAGAAGAAGATATTGGTAATGTTAATTTATTGCCATCATTAATAACAAAAACAAATAATAAATATAAAACAGTAAGTGAATTTAATAAAGCAAGAATTAAGAATTATATTCAGGATTTTTCTTGTGCGTTTTACCCTAGGTTATATCCTGCATCTTTTATTATTTTTGATATGATTATTCCGAGTCCTAAAGTTATAAAAGAAAATATATTAAATAAAAGTGTTAATTTCTTTTTGGATACACTATATAATCCTAATATAGATGAATATGGATTTAATAAAGAAGAGTTTGATAATGCTAAAAATACAGTATTAACAGTAATTAAAAAAAATATGTCTAATATTTCTAATATTAGTATAAATAAAACTAGAGAAGAAATGGATGATATAGGTTATTTTAAAAATAATATTTATAATCATATAGAACAAATAAATAACTCTACACCTAAAAGTTTATATGAATACTATTTAAAAGTAATAAAAAATAACAATCCAATATTTTTTGTTATGGGTGATGTAGAAGAATCAGAAATAAGAAATATTTTAAATGATTATATAACAAAATTAAATATTCCTACCTCTTACGATATGTTTTTAGAAAGTCAAAGAGAAATGCCTAAAGAAATAACAATAAAAGAATCATATAATCAAACTTCTGTAGTTTTGGGTTTTATTGTTAAAAATATGAAATTAGAAGATAAAAAATATTTTAATATGGCATACTCATTACTTTTTCACGCATCTTCTAGAATAGTTATGGATAGATTAAGAGAATATAATGATTTAGTATATAGTTCACAGGGTTACTCTTTTATAAATAATGGTGCTATATTAATTGAAGCTTCTATAAATAAAGTAAATATTAATAAAACTATCGAACAAATAAAACTTAGTATAGAAGATTTAAAAAACGAAAAATTAATAAAAGAAAATATGAGTAAAATAGCCAAAGGATATAAAATAAAAATTGAGAGAATTAAAGATAATAGACGCGAGTATATAAATGAAAAATTTGAAGAAAAAGTAGGAATTTCTAATTCGATTGAAGATAAATATAAAGAATACATGAATATTACACCAAAAGAAATAAGTGAATTTGCAAGTAGACTTATATTAGACTGTGTATATGTAGTTGAAGGTGATAAAAATGAATAATTATGAATGTGTAACTTTAAATAATGGATTAAAAGTATATATGTATCAAGATGAAAACAAACATAGTATAAATGTATCTTTATGTGTAAAATTTGGTGGAAAATATAATCACTTTATGTTTGATGGAAAAGAATATAGAATAGTTGATGGAATCGCACATTTTATTGAGCATGTACTTATTGAAAGAACGATGTATGGTAACTTAATAAAATTGTTTGGAGAAAAGAACATGCTTAGAAATGCATATACTTCAGGATATATGACAAGATATTTTTTTGAAACATCTAAGTCTGATGATTTAGAATACGGGTTAATTCATTTAATTAATGGAATAAATAAACATGCATTTACTCATGAAGATATAGAAAAAACAAAATCAGCAGTATTACAGGAAATAAGAATGAGATTAGATAGCCCTGAAAGACAGATTTCTAATACAAGTAATAAAAATAGTTTTGTAAATATGCATTTTATAAATAATTTAGGTACATATGAAGAAATAGAAAGTATTACTTATGATGATGTAAAACTATGCTTAGATGCTTTTTATCATCCTAAAAATGAATTTATACTTATTACAGGTAATTTTGACAAAAATCAAGTAATTAAATATTTAGAAGAATTATATAAAGATATTAAATTTGAAAATCATAAAGTAGAGCTTATAGATGAAAAAGAACCTGCGAATGTTTTAAAAGAATATGAAGAAGTTAAAATGAGGTCTGGTACTGATTTAATAGGTATATCTTATAAAATATATATTGGCGATTTTAATGAAAAAGAAAGATTAAAGTTTGACCATTATCTTAATTTTTATTTTAAAATGAATTTTGGAATAGATTCTAATTTGTATAGTGAACTTATGAAATCAAAACTAATATCTAAACAAATAGGATTTGGATATGGTTATTTTGATGATTATGTATTATGTGATTTAAGAATTAATACAAATGTTGAGATAGAAGTCATAAAAAGAATAGAAAAAGTTATAAATGAAAAAGCAATAAATAAGGAATTATTTGAATTATATATTATATCAGCGAAAATGCATTTTTCCACTATAAGCGATTCAATTAACAGCCTTGTCGAAAATATTTGCGAAAATATATTATTTAATTTTGAAAAAATCGAAGACATAGATTTTATAAATTCACTTAATATTAAAGAATTTAAAGAATTTATTAATAAACTTAATTTTAAAAATCACACAATTATTAAAATTACAAACATATAGAAATATAAAAATTGACTTTATTAGAAAAAAACTATATTATAAATGCAAAAGGAAGTGATTTAAATGGACGCAGATAAAGTATTAAATCCTATATTTGAAAAAATGGATAAAATGAGTGAAGAAGAAAGACTTGAATATTTAAAGTCTTATGGAATAAAAGTTATTGCTAAAGAAGAATATAATAAGAATATAGCGAAGATGAACGAAACAATAGTTAGTATTGCAAATATTTTAAATCAAAAGTATGATGTTGATTATAGTTTAGCTTACCAATCAATTGGACAGGCTAACATTCCATATTTATTCATGGAAAATCCAGAACTATTTATGAGTAACAGCAATGAAAACTACGCTACTTCACTTTACATTTATATAAAAAATGAAATGGATTATACAGTAACTGATAATTTAT
>CAYXHQ010000080.1:0-3765 GCA_964465245.1 uncultured Muribaculaceae bacterium
ATTTTTTCTAAAATTAAAAATAATGCCACCTACTATCATAGGTAAATAATAATTTACGAATCTCCATAAAATTAACGCAAGAGTTAAATATGATGAAGTTATATAAAATGTAAAATAACCTACGAATGCATATTCCATACCCCCAGAACCACCTGGAATTGGTATATATGAACCTACAAAGAAAATGTAAATAGAAATCATTATGCATATTAAGACACTCACATTACCCATATAACCTAGAGATTTAAATATAAATACAGGTGTTGTAAACCATACAACTAATGATATTATTTCTATTAAAATAAGTCGCCATACTAATTTTTTATTTTGAGATAAATGCGTATAGCCTTGATAGTATTCATCACATGCTTTGTCACATTTTTCTAATGAAGCATTTTTATTTTTAATTATTTTTATTTTATATAAGAAACTTACTATACTTTTTAATATTTTTTTTGAAATATTTGGACTAATTGATATAAAATATACTACTAATAATAAAAGAATATTTACACCAAACCCTAAAATAGCTAAACTATTTAAAAAGGGTTCACACTGCACTATGCCAAAAATAGTATTAATGATGATAGCTAAAAACGCCAATATTACAACTGATGTTTGAAATATTACAAAGTGTTCTACCATGATAACAGTTCCATCAGTTATTTTTACTCCTTCTTTTTTAAGTTCATAAACTTGTAGTGGTTGTCCTCCTGTTGCAAAAGGAGTAATTCCATTAAAAAACTTGGTCATTAAAGTCAAATGTATACATTTTTTTAAAGTATAATCTTTTTTATATTGATTAACAAGTATTTTAGTAACAAGGGATTCTAAAACCACATATATAAAAAATACAATCAAAGAAACAAAAATCCAAGATAATTTAGAAGTCATTAAGAGTTTAATAGATTCATTAAAATTATCTTTTAATATAAACCATATTAATACAAGTGTAATAACAAATATTATTATTCCATTTCTTTTGAATTTTTTCATTTTTGCCTCTTACTATTTATTAATCTTATATATCTTTTATATAGTATTTTTCCAGTTTTATCATAATTTTTGTAAATGTCTTTGTAAGATGCTTCAGACACATTATCATATAATTTCTTATTTTTAAGAATTCTTATTATTTTACTAGCAAACTTTTTTGCATCATTTGGAGCAGTAAATCCATTTACATCATTTTTTACAGTACTCGCAGTTACTGCACCTTCTAAAAATATAGTAGGAGTTTTTTGACTAGCTGCTTCGATTTGAACTAAAGAAGATGCATCATATAAAGATGGAAATATAAAAAGTTTACTTCTTGAGTATATATCTTTAAGTAATTCTCTATCTTTTACCTCGCCACATAAAATTACATTTTCTTCTAAAGATAATTCATGCAGTCTTTCTTTTAAAAGTGTAGTATCTTTTCCACTTCCTACAAAAAGCATTTTAAAATTTATATTTTTCTTTTTTAGTTCATACAAAACCTCAGCGATAAATAATACATTCTTCATAATATTTATTCTTCCAACAAAAAGTAGTACAGTTTCATTAGGTTTTAAATTATATTTTTCATTTACTATCTCGCTTGCAATCATCTTGTCTTTTACTATTTCTAAATCTGTAGCATTTGGCATAACTAAAGGTTTTGAATTATAACCATATTCTATAAATAACTCTGCAATTTTTTCATTTACAGCCCAACATTCATCACATGAATTATATACTTTCATTAAGTTTTTAGTAAGCATATCAGCAATTGTTTCACTTTTTACATACCTTAAGAAATCTTTTTTAAATTGACTATGCATTGTAGCTACTACTGGAATATTTTTAATGCGTGCTATATCTACTCCAAGTTTTCCCAAAGCAAATGGAGAATGAATATGAATTATATCAAACTCTTCTTTAAAAAGTGCATCATCAATATTTAAATCAATCGCAGGAGTAGCTAAATTATAACTTAGTATTGGTACTTTTATACTTTTTACTCTTATTACTTTATATGGGCGTTTTTTATCACTATTTTTTAAAAATCCGTATGATGGGGCTACCACTGTTACATCGGCATAAGAAGATAAGACTTTAGCATAATTATCTACAACCATTACTACACCATCTATATTTGGAAAAAAGTTATCTATAAAAATTCCTACTTTAATTTTATTCATGTAAAACCTTGCTTTCATCTTTAATTATAATATATCTGTTTCTTTTTTTAAATCATAATAACATTATAAACGTATAGTGTTTTACATTCAATTGATTTATATTACACAATCTTACATTTTTGTAAGAAAAAAGAAAGTATACTCTACTTTCTCATATTAGTTTCTAATCTTTTATAATTTCTAGAAATGGTATTTACGTTTTTCTTAAATATTATTATATCTATAAGTGTAAAAATAGAATATATAATTAATAAAATTCCAATTAGTATTGTGAGTGTAATTGATCCTAGAGTGGGATTAAGTATCATAATTATTCCACAAGAAAGAGATAAAACTGAAAGTAACATAGTCCAAAGCCAAACATTTTTATTACACTCTTTTAATACTAGAGATATTCTAATTTTGAATATTGCACTTACTGTCATCCACATACCAATTATTATGGGTATTAAATTAGTGATAATATTTGGATTAATTAACGTAATAACACCAAAAACTAAAGACACCGTACCAATAGAAACAAAATCTATAAATAAAGATCTTTCATTTTTAAAAAGCAGTGTTATTCCGTTTGCAATTAGTCCCGCAGATATTATGTAAGAAATAGTAACCATTGAAATTTGTGGATATATTATAAGTATTAGTCCTAAAATAGTAAGAAGTACAGTATATACTATTAAATAAGACATATAACTATTAAATTTTTTTAGCATAAACACTCCTAACTTAAAAATTTGATATAAATTTTATCTATAAAACTCTCTGGAAATAAATTAATTAAAGTCATACTAGGACTATTCTTAACTCTGTAACATATTTTTGGATTTTTACTTTCACACGCATCAATTACAGCTTTCATCAAATACTTTGGATTATGTGCGTTTTTAAGTTCATTTCTCATCATTGAAGACATTTTCTTTAATGTTGACTTATAATGTTTCGTTTTGTTAACAAGTTCTTTAAAATTAACAACAGTAGATTTATGCATCGCAGTTTTAAAAGATCCTGGTTGAATTTTAATTACTTTTATACCAAGTATACCAAGTTCTCGTCTAAGGGAATCATTATATCCTTCAACTGCATATTTACTCATTATATATGGTCCATTAAAAGGTGCTGGACTCATCCAACCACATTCTGAACTTATATTGATAATTCTTCCGTCTTCCTTATCAAGCAAAGAATAAAATGTCTTATTAACCCGAATCATTCCAAATAAATTTATATCCATTATTCTTTCTAAATCTTTTATTTCTTCTTCAATAAAAGATGCCATAAGTCCAACTCCAGCATTATTTATAATTACATCTAAATAAAGTGTTTCTTTCGCTACTTTTCTATAAGCATCATCTATTGTTTTTTGATTAGTAACATCCATGTATATTGGTATTATATTTTTTATATCAAACTCACTCAATAATTCTTTATTATAATCACATGCAAATACTGTGTAATCTTTTTTAGATAAAGTCTCCGCCATCATTTTACCAAGCCCACTAGCTGCACCAGTTATTAAAACATATTTCATGATGTACCCTCCTTATTCTAAATTTAATTATAGCATTAAAAATCATAAATTTCCATATAAAAATTAGCAATT
>CAYXHQ010000081.1:0-3594 GCA_964465245.1 uncultured Muribaculaceae bacterium
AACAAACTATTATTTTTTCAATTTTAGTATTGACTTCTAATAGTTAGTCACCTCCAATCGTTCGCAAACTATGGAGCACACATAACGCCAATTAGACATGTCCAAAAGACTATATCACATTTTTAAAGTACCCGCAAATCACTAAAATTTAATTTTGACATGCTTAAAATTCAATTTTGTTTCTTAAGAAAAAACTTTAGTTTTATATATGTTTAAATAATATAAAATTCAAAAATATGTAAATTATAATTTTTTATAAAATTTCATAGAAAAAACACAAATATGTGAGATAATAACTTCATAAGTGAGGTGAATCCATGAATGTTTTAGTAGTTGACGATGAAGTATTAATTAGAGATGTTATTAAAGAATACTTACTAAATGATGGTTATAATGTTTTTGAATCGAAAGATGGGCTTGAAGCAATAGAAACTATAAAAGAGAACCCTATAGATATTGTTATCCTTGATATAATGATGCCTAAAATGGATGGATATAAATGTTGTGAACAAATAAAAAAGATTAAAAATATTCCTGTGATTATGCTATCGGCTCGTGAAGAAGAATACGACAAATTACTTGGATTTGAACTAGGAATTGATGACTATATGACCAAACCTTTCAGTCCAAAAGAATTAATCGCACGCATAAAAGCAGTTTCCAAACGCAGCAATACTATAGACTCATTTAATTATAAAGATTTAACAGTAAATTATACAGGGCACACAGTTAAAATAAAAGATAAGTTTATTGAACTAACTCCAAAAGAATATGATTTATTATGTTTTTTAATTAAAAATGAAGGTGTTGCGTTATCTCGCGAAACTATACTCAATAAAGTATGGAATTATTCATATTATGGAGAAGACAGAACTATTGATACACACATAAAAAAATTAAGGAAGAATTTAGGAATTTATAAAAAGTTAATAACTACAGTAAGAGGAGTTGGATATAAATTTGAAACAGAGTGAAAGCTTAAAAATTAAAACTTGGATATACTTAATAGCATTTTCTATTGCTATTCTTCTTTTCTTATGGCTTTTTCAAATTATATTTTTAGATGCATACTATGAAACAAGCAAAACTAACGACTTAAATATTGCAATTAGAGAAATTAAAAATAACTATAAAAGTGATGAATTTATCTATAAAATAGACACAATTTCTCGTGATAACGGAATATGTGTACAATTAGTTATTAATAATAACCTTGAGTATAATTCTATTTCATTTAATAAAGGATGCATACCCGATACCACATTTGATGTTTACAAAAAAGATTTCATAAATAATAGCCTTGATACAGGCACAGTAAAGTTAGTAAACAATAAATACGGTAATGAAGTGTTAATTAAAGCTATTAAGTTAAGTGATAATACTTATGCTTTTGCTTCTGTTTCCCTAGTGCCACTCGACTCTACAATAAGTATACTTAAAAATCAGTTATTAATTGTGTCATGTGTTGTACTTATTTTAGCATTTGTAATTGGATTCTTTATTTCAAAAAGAATATCTGTTCCAATTGAAAGAATCAATAATGGTGTCAAAGAATTTTCCAAAGGAAACTATAAAGTTAAATTTAAGACTCATGAGAATATCAAAGAAATCGATGAACTTGTTGGCAATTTAAATGATGCTGCTGAAAAGTTAGATAAAACTGAAACTTTAAGAAATGAATTGCTTGCTAATGTTTCACACGACCTTAAAACTCCTCTTACAATGATTAAAGCGTATGCTGAGATGGTAAGAGATATAAATTATAAAGACAAGAAAAAAATGAATGATAACCTAAATGTAATTATAGATGAAACTGATAGAATGAGTACTCTTGTAAGTGACATTATTGAACTTTCAAAATGGTCTAGTGGTGCCGTAGAACTTACATATGAATCTTTTGATTTAATAGAAGTTATAAAGAACATTATAAATAAATTTGATATATTAGATTATAATTTTACATTTACCCATGATAAAAATGAATTTATAGTTAATGCTGATAAAAAAAGGATAGAACAAGTGATGTACAATTTAATTAGTAACGCTATTAAATTCACTGGTAAAGATAAAAAAGTAAATATAAATATTAAAGAAAACAAAGTAAGCGTATCTGACACAGGAAAAGGAATTGACCCAAAAGATATAGAATTAATATGGGATAGGTATTATAAAGCTGACAAAAAATACAAAAGATCTGATACCGGCAGTGGTATAGGTTTATCTATTGTAAAAAGTATATTTATAAAGCATGGATATACATATGGAGTTGATTCATCTAAAAATAAAGGCACTACATTTTGGTTTATAATCAATTAGATATTTGAGTTTTATTAACAGTTATTATTGGTCTTACTCCGCAATTTACAACATTCACAGTACGAGTTGCAAAATACTTATTTCCATAAACATACCATGCTTCTGAATAGCTATTCGGTGTATAAGTCCAATAACCCATACTATTTCCATGGCATGCATTTAAATCATAAGGAGGATACCAATATGCAGTTGAAGAACAAGTGCCAATATTAGTATACAACCATTCTGGATTTGATATATAACTAATGTAAGTAGTCCGCACTCCTAAACTGGCTAGTTCTGCATATGAAGGTATTCTTGCACGTGCAATATGTGTTATAGAGTAATAGGTAGACGAATAATTATTAGTTTTTTCAGCTATATTAGTCCAATTATTTGTTTGAGCTTTTAAGAATGCAAGAGCCGTTAATGGTCCGGTATTTGTTCGCCCTGTATCACTCCAATATATATCAGGTCCCGTTTTATCTGGCGCTACTAAATTTCTATTATATATTAAATCAACTGTTGTTTCTGTAGAAGAAAATACAAAGAAAACATATTTTAAACTACTATTTACTTTACATAAATATGCATCTCCTGGATTATAATTTCCACTTGCTTGATATCCGTATTTTTTTCCGTCACTTAACATATCTACTTTTCTTTGCTCATCCGTTGCTGGAGTACAAATAATATTTGCTTTAGTAATAGCATAATAAGTTTCATCTTTATCAAGTGTTATATTGCCACCTTCTATTATTCCCGTTGTTGCTGATGCATCAGTATTCCAACCAATTATATCATAATTTGCTCTTGAAATAGATGGAGATACTACTGTACAAGTACCTGTATCTGCACAACATTTGTCACTTGTTTTTCCTATAGTGTCAGCTCCATTTTTTTCATATGTTACTGTATATTCGTTTCCTACTTTTTCTACATTTAATTCTTTCGATCTTATTAATTCATCTACTCTATATACTTCTGCAGTTATTGTAGAATTTTTATCTATTTCAAATGTTGGATTCTCATTTACTTCTTCGTACTCTCCATCATCTATCTTATATCTATAAGTATAACCTGAATACATTGTTCCATATTCTATAGTTATCTCTTTTTTATTATTACATGTTAAATTATCATAATCACTTGTTATTATAGGTTCACTTATCTTTGAATAGTTTATGCCACAATCTAGTCCACTTTTTGTAACATCTATTATTTCATTTATTGCAATGCCTTCTTCTTTTGATATTTCTACTCTAAACCTTCCATTTGATACACAAAATGTACTTATTT
>CAYXHQ010000082.1:0-3520 GCA_964465245.1 uncultured Muribaculaceae bacterium
TTATAGTCTCCGATAAAATAATCATTAATAGATAGAAGACCTACATAAGAAGTTGTTTTTTCTTCAGTCATAATATTGTAATCATATTCATTCATATTTAAATTGTTAATATAAAATTCACCTTCAACTATATGACTATAATCTTTCGTTAAAGATTTATAAAAAGTATTGTTAAGATAATATGAAAGTCCTTTTTTGTCATTAATATTAAATGTATTGTCTTTGCTTGAAAATGCATAAGTAAGTTCTTTATCGTTATCCATAACATATCCATCCATTACAGCTTTTACTTTATCTGAATTTACTTCAATTATTCTCCATACATAGTCAGCATATTTAAAATATTCTCCAACACTTCTATTCTTTAATTGTCCATCACTTTCATCTTCAATAAAATATGGATCATCTTCTGTGCCATCACCTATACTTACAGTTAATTTAGACCTCAATGTAATAACAGGTCTTACTCCATAAAATTTATTTTCATCGTTTGAACTATTCACTCCACCTTTATCAAATACATACCATGGAATATTATCATCTTTCATATTAGATAACCAAAAATATGAAGAATTGTTAATAAATCCGCTAACTCCACCACTTCTATCATATTCATAAATTGATAATAATCCTACCTTTTTATCACTTTCAACTGCACTATGACTTAAATCACTAGAAGTAGAAATAACATCACTATATATTTTTGTATTTACTAAATATTTATCACTTTCTTTTAAGGAATTAATAAATTTTTCATTAAGATAACTATTTATGTATTCAGAAGATTTATTATTTAATAAAGTTTGTGATTCATTTGATATTAATTTAATTTCATTATCTTCATTTATTGAAACAATTCGCCATACTCTACCAGAATAATATACATAATTATTTGTAACATTTCCTTTAAAATAATATTCTTTTACTTCTGCATCATAAAAAAGCCCTGTTGTTTTACTATCAAGTGTAATTCCTGAAGTTATTTCATTAGATAAATATACAACTTCTCCACTTTCATCATCAACTTTAGGATGCTCTTCTATATAATAATAGACAAAACGTATTCCATAAAATAATATATATACTACCAAAAAAATAACACTTATAACTATAAACAATTTTTCTTTATTTAATTTTCTTTTTTCCACTTTGTACTCCTACTTTTTACCTTTAATAATTTTAACATAGAATTTATATTATATCAATTAAGTTACTATTATTGATTCAATATTTTCTGAAATTATTCCATTATAATTATTTATTAAAATATTTTCATTGTTAATTACATCAATTTTCTTATATTCGATTTTAAATGATTTTAATAATTCACTAACCAACATATTCAATTTGGATTTTATAATAATAGTTTTTTTATTATAAACAAGTGTTATATACTTTTCATTTAATTTTTTATTAAATTTTAAAACATTATATATTTTTAATATTTCATAAGCATTATAATAAACTGAATCTTCATTTTTATTTATTTTTTTAATAAATTTAATTTTAGGATACATTCTTGAATATCTTTTTAAAGTATTTAAAAGAGTATTATCATTTACCACTATGTAAGCGTTATCTAAATTATAAATTGTACTTATAGCATCAATGGTTTCTAATATTTCAAAAGCATGGTGTATAGATATAACTCTATTATTTAAATTATTACTTGTACACAGAAAATCTACTATTAAATTCTTTTTAGTGTTATATTTTCTACTTAAATTATATAAATCTAATATATCATTAGCATCTTTTCTTTTATAATTATCAAATACTCTCTTTCCACCACTAATTTTAATTCTTTTATCTTTATAATCATTTTCTACTACTAGGCAATTCACCATTGTATTGTTAGCTTGTATATTTGCAGTTCCTTTAATAATTCCAGAAACCGAAGAATATATATTTGTATTACCATTCATTGTACCAAGTAATTCTCCTGCATACACCTGATGATTTTTCCTAAGTTTAAGTTTTTCTAAATTATCAAATGGAATATAAACATTAATTGGTGTATAAAAAGATATATAATTATTTTTTATTTCATTGTTATTCATTTTTACCTCATGAATTAATTATAAATGAAAACAAACTATTTTTAAATAGTTTGTTATTATTTTTATCAACTTCCTACATAAGTTATTTTCGCATAGCCATTTCTACTTTTCGCACAATTTGAAACATTGTTTTTATTTACGCAAGTTCCTGTAATTGTTTTCGTTGCATCATCAAGAGATTCATAAGTAGTACAACTTGAGTCACAATATGTATACATTTCTCTTGTTCCTGAATTCGTATTGCCTATGTACCCTGAACCTCCTGCTCCTGCTCCACTTCCAGGACCTCCGCCTCCATACCAGCCTCCGCCTCCGCCTCCGGATCCATTACTGTTTGTTCCCCTTGTTCCTAACCCAAATGTTGTTAATGCAGGTGATGCGGCATAGGTGTTTGGTCCTTGAAATTGTTGTCCACCTCTTGCTAAATTTCCTAATGTATTTGAAGAACAAACATTTCTTGGATTTCCTCCTATATATCCGCCTCCATGGCCTCCCGCTCCACACAACTCATAATTTACATAACCTCCACCGCCTCCGCCTCCAGCTACTATTAGTACTGATGATTGATTGCTTGAAAGTGTAGATAACAGTCCGCTACTTGTTCCTATATGAGTGGCTCCGCCTCCGCCTAAACCTCTTCCGTTTCCAGCTCCTGTTGATCCTCCACCGTTATATCCTCCTGTCGCAGTTGTCGTTGTTCCTCCTACATTTATGTATAACTTTTCTGTTTCTGTTAAACTTACTACTCCTCTTGAATATCCTCCATATCCACCTGAATATGTTGAGCTATAATTTGAGTTCCCTCCTGATGCTCCCCATACTTCTAATAGATAGTTTCCTGACTCTGGTACTTCATATGTCTGTTCTGTATTTATCATCGAGAATTCTTTTCCTGCTACCCAATTTGCTATTAATGTGGCATTTGTTGAACCTATTGTTAAATTATTATCATTTAAAGTATATCCTGTTCCACTTTGTAGAGTCCATCCCATAAACATGTACCCTTCTCTTCTTGGAATTGCTAGTTCATATGTCTCTCCTTGGTGATACATATCTACATATGTGTTTCCACTACTAAATGCATAACTTCCACCATTTAAATTAAGTGTTACCTCTCTAAATGTTCCTTCTGATATTTTTGATAGCATCGTTATTCTGGCATAGCCATTTCCTATTTTAGAACAATCAGTAGTAGCTGTTTCGTTAACACAAGTTGTACTATATGTTTTTTCTGAATATGATTCTGTTGTTTCACAGTCATAACAATACATATATTTATTTGTTAAACTTGTAGTTCCTATATATCCTGAACCTCCTGCTCCTGCTCCACTTCCAGGACCTCCGCCTCCATACCAGCCTCCGCCTCCGCCTCCGCCATACCAACCACCTCCGCCTCCTGCTCCGTAAGGTCCTTGCATTCCTGCTCCAAATGTTGTTAACGATGTCGTATCAAAAGTTGC
>CAYXHQ010000083.1:0-1510 GCA_964465245.1 uncultured Muribaculaceae bacterium
GTCTCTTGCGCCTTGTGTTACTGTTATATCTCCTGAAAAGTAATTTCCTATATTTGCTGACTGATCTCTTATTTCATCTAATACAAATGTTAATGTTAATGATAAATAATGTGTTTCTCCTGGTGCCAGGGTTAGTCCATAATACACATCTAGGTTTGATGAAGGTGCTACCCTTGGTGATACTAATTCTCCTAAGGTTCTTTCTGAAATACTATATATTAAATCTGACTTAGGGTCAAATGTGTTTATTACATTTTCCCACACCAAATTATATGATATTGAATCATTTCCGTTATTTGTTACTTCAAATGTCTTTTCTACTGTTTCTCCTGGGGCTAGGTGTGCTAGTATTGTTGGTGATGTTCCTCTATAATTAAATGATATAGAAGCTGAGGTTAATAGCATATTTTGTGATTCTCCTATTATTGAATGTGTTACCCATGCATATGCGAGTCCTATTACCGCAGTTAATATTAAAGCTACTCCAACTGTTATTAATCTTTGTTTTCGCGTAATTGAGTTTTTTATATTATAATTTACATCCATTATTTACCTCTATTCTTACGCATTAATCTTATCATTTAACCCCCCCCGGTCAAGCATACAAATGTTCTTTTTTGCTACGGCAAAATAGTGCAATGTAGTGCTAAGCTTAAAATAGACAAGAGAGGGAAATTAAGTAGACATGTGTACTTCTTATGTAGACACTATGTTAAAATGATAAAAGATATTGCTGGTTATTAACAATATCTTTTATTGTGTTTTAAAATTTAATTTAATGTTGCAGTTATTCTTGCATATCCGTTTCCCGACTTTGCACAATTTGCAGTAGCAGTCTCGCTAACACAAGTCCCTGTGTTTGTTTTAGTTGCATCAGTTGCTGATGAATAACTTGTACAGTTATCAGAACAATACGTATACATCCCCCTTGTTCCTGATATTAAGTTTCCTATATATCCACTTCCTCCTGCACCGGGACCATAAAATCCGCCACTTCCACCATAATACCCTCCGCCTCCTCCGCCCCCCGCAGCTCCACCATTTCCACCTCGGCCAAATAAACCCTCTATTCCAGCGACAGCTCCAACCCCTCCACTACTTTGTGTTCCTCCTGCAAAATTATAGCGATGATATGATATGACAGATTTTCCTATGTATCCGCCTCCATCTCCGCCTGTACCATCATAATACGCACAATCTGCGCCTCCGCCTCCGCCGCCTGATACAATTAGTATAGATGTTTGATTTGATGATAAGGTAGATAATAAACCTGAAGTGGTTGCTATATGTGTTGCTCCGCCACCTATTCCAGCATAACAACCTTCTGTTCCTGCGTACCCGTAATTGCCTCCGCCATTGTATCTATTGATTCCGCCTACATTTATATATAATGTTGGAGTTATTGCTTTATCTATTGCTAGAGGATCTAAAGATTCTGCTAAAAAGAATACTACGTTTTTGCCCTTAAACATACCAGTGTACTCATTCTTTTTTGTTCCTTCTAAAGATT
>CAYXHQ010000083.1:1520-3340 GCA_964465245.1 uncultured Muribaculaceae bacterium
ATGTTGGAGTTATTGCTTTATCTATATATATTTCTCCTGTTGAGTAACCGCCATATCCGCCTCTATATGAGCCGTATGTAGATCCCGCTGCACCCCATGTTTCTAATTTGTATTTTCCTGTTACGGGTAATGGAAAAGTTGTTTGCCCAACTGTTGAGAATATGTATGTACAAGACCATTTCGCTTTTAATGTTGTGTCCCCACTTCCTATAGTAAGTGTCGTTCCACTAAGTGTTGATCCTGCTCCTGTTACTGTCCAACCATTAAATGTACAATTACTTCTTGTTGGATTTGCTATTGTTACTTTCTCTCTTATTTTTCGCCTAGTACTTGTTGTCCCTGACCAAGACCCTCCATTTGCATCCACTGTTAGCAGCGGAGTATACTCCCAATTTGCAGTTAAAGTTACATCTTCACTTCCCATTACTACCTTTGTTCCATCAAAATATATTATGTTTTCATCACACCATTCTTTTGTTGGCTCCTTTCCAGCTCCAAAAGTTGCAGTTAAGTCTATTAATCTTACATTTTTTGTATAACTAGTATTTGTGGTTCCATCTGAAGATCCTGTTTGAATAGCTAAATCTGTTGAATCTCCAATAAATGTTAATGAATATAATTCGTAATTAGATGATATTGAAGTCCATAATGAAGCATTGTTATTTCCACCACTACTTGTTCTTCTTCCTAAATAACATTGTCCCTCAATTGTTTTATTTTCCATTGCAACATAATATTTATGATTCGTTAAAAAAGTGTAAGGAAAGAAATTCCAGTTACCTGTTGTAGTAGAGGTATCTTCTATATAAAGCCCTTGATTTGTAATTGAACCTCTTATACTATTCGCTACACTTGTTGGACTTGTACTCCATCCATTTACATTATTTGAAGTAAAACTTCCATTTGTTATTAAGTTTGTATATACTTTTGCTGTTTCTCCGCCTGTTACTGTCCATCCTGTAAAATTATAATTTGTTCTTATTGGGTCACTTATTATTGCTTCTTCTCCTGTTCCTTTTTGTATTGGATTCATTCCTGAATATGTCCCACCTGCTGGGTCTATAGTTATATATGCTTTATGCCAAGTGGCTCTTAAAATTGTATCTTCATTGCCCATTATTAGTTTATTATTTGTAATTGATGCTCCTTCTCCTAATGCTTCCCAAGCAGTAAATACATACCCACTTTTTCTTGGTATATCACCCAATTCTATTTCTGTCCCTGGTATATATCTTTCTTCAAAAGTAGTATTTATTTCTCCACCGTCTAATTCTATACTTAACATGGGATAATTGAGTACTTCTATTTTTTTTATTGTTGCATCTTCATCTTTTTGTATGAGTATTCCTATGTCTTCTTTTCCTTTTTCACCTATTATTGTTGTTCCTTCTACCGATATTGTGCTTCCACTTTCAACCTCTATCATTCCTTCCATTATTAATTCATCTTGTTGATTTGTTACTACTATTCGATGATTTCCACTTGCTATTTTGGGTATTACAAATACTCCAGCATCATTTGTTACTGCTTCTCTTACTTTTGAATGTATTGCTACTTTTGCATTTTTTATGGGCTTTTCATTTGCATCTACTAATTTTCCTATAAATTTGAACGCATCTGCGGTTTGTGCTATATTTAATGTTCCATAAAATATTTTTCCTTGATTTTCATTTTGTGCTGATCCTGTTTCTTTAAATTCTATTTTTATATTATATACTTGAGTTATTCCTGCACCTATATATATTCCTTCTTCTATTACCGGGTCTTCTTCATATATTGGTACTTCTCCTAAAGGATAACATTCTCCTGATTCTTCTTGT
>CAYXHQ010000084.1:0-3176 GCA_964465245.1 uncultured Muribaculaceae bacterium
ACTTCAAGAAAAATATGTTGCTTGTATTAATTAATATTTAATTATCTAATTAACAAAAAAAATTAAGTTCATATCCGTAAAAAGATATGAATTATATTGTTTAATTTGTTCAATTTAACTAAATTTTTAGAAAATGCATTAACTTTTGTGCTTTCTCGTGGCTATATATGTAGGCACAAAAATTTTATTTATAGAAACTACTTGCTTTTTGTTGGGTAAAGTTGGGGAAAACTATCGAAACACTGCATATAACTTCGGAAACTCTACCTATAAAGTTCCTTGTAATTCTAAAAATTAAAAAATAGACTTTTAGTAAGTATTATCAAAAAGTCAAGTGAGTTCATTTTTTGTACTTGTAATATTATAAATTGGGCAAGAAATGTCATTCTATTTTGAAATTTATTGTGATACGCTTTTAATGTATTATGTTTCACTGGTGCACAAGTTGAACAAATACAAAAATAAAATACGAATTAAAAATGACACGCAAAATGGAGTAAGACAAGAATAAGTTAGAGTGGCGAATTGAAAAGCCCGAAATCCTCCTTAGGATAATATAAGGCAGAGTTAACATTTTTAGGCATAGGAAAATTAAATTTTTCTATGTCTTTTTAATTCCAAAAAAGGAGTTAAAAAATGAAAACAAAGATTAATACTATTTACACAAAAGAATTAGATTTTTCTATTTTAGATGAAGAATTTTTCTTAGCGTTATTAAACGACATCCTAGAATATAGAAAAACTTTGGAGGCTAAAAATGAATTACCCAAAAACTAAAGTATATTTTGACGGTAGCCATTTTATTGGAATACCACCAGAAAAACAGCCTTGGAAACAAAGAAAAAAAGTTTCTAATGTAAAATCAGAAATACAAGAAAAGATTAAAGAGATTTACAATAGTTGTGAAGAAACCACAAAGCAAGAAAAAATTGAAAAAGTTATACAAGAGATTAACAAAGATATTAAAGATATTAAAATATCTACAATGCTAGTAAATGATATTTTAGAAAAGGAAAAGCGAAATAGAATTGTTAGACTAACAAGATTAAATAGAAAAATTGGATTACAAGCATGGACGCACTTTTGTACTTTTACTTATGATAACAGCAAGTTGACCGAAGAAGAATTTAGAACAAAATTTTTGAATTGTTTAAGACATTTATCTCATCGTAAAGGTTGGAAATACATTGGAGTTTTTGAAAGAAGTCCAGAACTTAAACGACTACACTTCCATGGAATATTTGTAATCAAAGAAATAATTGGCGAACTAATAGAATCAAAAGACTATTCCACTAAAACTCATCAAATGCAAATTACTAATCAAAACACATACTTTTTAGAAAGATTTGGAAGAAACGATTTTAAAACTATTAAAAATAACAATGGAGTTTCAGATGCAATTAGATACATATTGAAGTATATACGAAAAACTGGTGAAAAAGTTATCTACTCTAAACACTTACAAACATACTTTGTTGCAGATGTTTTAAAAGAAGATGTTGTTTGTACTATTGGGCAAGAAAATAGAAAGATATTGTTATTTGATAATTTCAAATGTTTGGATTTTGAAACTGGTGAAGTATTTGGAACAGTCAGTAAAGAAGTTATAGATAAAATGCCGAAAGCTTATTAAAGTCTTTCGGTAGCGAAGTTTAAACGAAAACTCTTTGTTATCAAGGGTAAAATGTATTGCTTTTTGAAGCAACCCTTGACAACAAAAGAAAAACAATAAATTGAAAAATATAAACCCATTTTCGTTTATTTCGCTCCTGTCGAAAGACAAACAAATAAAATAAAAGGAGAAACAAAATGAAAACAGCAGTAATATATGCTAGGTATAGTAGTTCTAATCAAACAGAACAAAGTATTGACGGTCAAAAACATGTTTGTGAAGACTATGCTAAAAAACATGATATTCTAATAGTTAATTACTACATAGATAGAGCTATTAGTGGAACAACAGATAATAGAGAGGCTTTTCAACAAATGCTAAAAGATAGCAATAACAAAAAATGGAACTATGTTTTAGTTTACAAATTAGATAGATTTGCTAGAAACAAATATGAGTCAGCAATTCATAGAAAGCATTTAAAAGATAATGGCATAACTTTATTATCTGCTATGGAAAATATCCCTGAAACTCCTGAAGGCAGTTTAATGGAATCACTCTTAGAAGGAATGAACGAGTATTTTTCAAAAGAACTTGCTCAAAAAGTTGCTAGAGGACTTCATGAATCTAGAATGAAAGGACATTGTATAGGTGCAGTTGGATTTGGCTATATAAAAGAAAACAAAATGCTAAAAATTAATGAAGATGAGGCTATTATCCTTAAAAGGATTTTTCAAGAATATGAAAGTGGTAAAACAATCTTACAAATAGCTAGAGAGTTTGAAGAAGAAAACATTACAAATAAAGGTAAAAAGTTTATCCCTGAAGTATTAAGATACATTCTCAAAAGAGAAATATATACTGGTATTTGTAGAATAAACAATAAGGAATATAACAAAATTTACCCACAAATAATTAGCAAAGAGCTATTTGAAAAAGTCAATAAAGCCTTAAATGCAAACAGGTATGGTTGCAGAAAAGATAATCACGAAATATTTAGACTTAAAGACAAAATATATTGTGGTTGTTGCAATAGAAAAATGTATCCTGTATCTGCAATATCTCAAAATGGAAACTCAATAAGATACTACAAATGTATTACCACTAAAAAGAATAATTGTACAACTGGAAATATAGATAAAGTATTTATTGAAAATATTGCCAATGAATTTATATTAGCAGAGTTTGATAATGCTAAAAATCTTGAAAGAATAGTCAATAAAGTATATGAAGTTTATTTGAAAAGAGTAAGCTGTAAAAAGCTACTTAACTCACTAAAAAATGAATTACAAAGAATAAATACATCAATTTCAAACATTATGATAGCAATAGAAAAAGGAATATTGACTGATACAACCAAATCTAGACTTGAACAACTAGAAACCCAAAAGAAAGAATTAAAAGAGAAAGTTTTAATAGAAGAATCTAAGACTACCTACGAAATGTCAAAAGAAGATATTTTAGATTATTACAATCACATAATTAAACAATGCCCAGAAAAAGCATTTGAAGTGCTTATAAAACAAGTTAAAGTTTATGAAAACAAAATTGAAGTATCAATAAATGG
>CAYXHQ010000085.1:0-3142 GCA_964465245.1 uncultured Muribaculaceae bacterium
ACTTCTTGCTCTGTGTTATATGCCATACTAAGTAAAGCTGCATAACTTTCCGCCTGTGCAGTGCCTATTTCCATAAGTTCACTTATTGAACTTTGTTTAAGTGTATCTTCAGTTATGAGTCTTCCATCTGCAGGAGTTGTAGTGAATCCTTCATACTCCTCAATTATATTAATAATTTGATTTTTAACTTTAAAAGCTCTTGTATAATTTATTGCTACAGCTAGAAAACTAGAGAATAGCACAACAAAGAACACAACAAAACCCATAAGCCATCCACCACTAATAGACTCCCTCATAACACTTTTCTCCTATTATTTATAATTATTCTGTTGTTGCTGCATAACATTTTTTTGTACTAGTTTCTCCAGCCTCAGGACAACATTTCCATGTATCTCCATCTTTTTCTGCGATATAGTCAAGTCCATATGTAGAACATGTTTTTTGTACTATACTTTGTTGTATCATAGGCCAAATGAATGCATAAAATAACCCAGCGATTGCTGCGATTGCAACTACAGTAATAACTGTCATATTTAATTCACCTGTTGCTTCTTTCATTTTATCTCCTCCTCTATCTTATAATGTTATTATACATACTTTTATTTTTTTAATCAACACTCTTTACATTTTCTAGATTTATTTTGTATAGAAATCACTATTCGCTATCATTATTTACACCAAAATATAATTGCATTATTTTATGAAATCTATTTAATAATTCATTGTTGTCAATTCTATTATCAAATAATTCCTGAATTTTTAAATAATACCATTTATTCATTTCATAAGTTGTTTTTCCTGTAACTAAAGCTTCCTTACCTTTTTCTTGCCATAAATGATAATCAGAAAGTAAATTGTGTAGTTTGTCTGCGATTTCTACTAATATAATATTATCGTTAACATTATTCAAATTATTTATAAATTTTTCTTTTCTTTCTTTTAAATCTAATATTGTTAAATCTTCTGATATAGAAAGTACATTATCAGCTATTTTTTCTCCATAATTTTCTTTAATATAGTTATAATCATAATCTGTATCTTCAATTATATCATGAAGTAATCCAGTTAAAACGGTTTCTTCATCACATCCAATATCCTTTAACATATAACCAACACTAATGCTATGAAAAGATGAATTGATGTCTTCCTTTTTTCTTTTCTTCCCTTCAAATGCTTTTACAACAAGCTTAATTGCTCTTTCTTCATTTGTATACATTTTTTCCTCCTAAATACTAATTATTGAAAGTAATACTAAACATAGAACTATCAGCAATATTATAGACCATTTTTTTAAATTTATTTTTTCTTTTAATAATATATTTGATAATATAATTGTGATAATAATTGAACTTGAAGTCATTGCCGTAATAATAACTATATTTCCATTAATTAATGCATATCTTATAATTAGCATTCCTATAACTTCAAGCAATTCCATAAATATTGCTTGTTTTTTATTTTTAAATTTAGCAAAATTTAGTAATTTTAAATCTTTAAATATCAAAAGAATCACTATTATCGAAAACACAGATGTAATACCTGAATAAAAAGTTACACTAATTGGATCTTGGATTAAATTAATAGCCACTTTATTAATAAAAGTTGCTGTTCCATTAGAAAGAACAAAGCCCAAAGCAAAAAGTATTCCTATTTTATTCTTTTTTGTTTTCTTTTCTTTAGTCAAGACAATATTTAGTACTAACAATATGAAAATAAGAATAATTTGAAAGTAACTTAATCTATCACTTCTTAAAAATATTGAGGATAGTATTAATACCCAAATGATTTTTGTTCTCATAATAGGTGAAACAATAGAAATATCAGAATGTTTAAATGCTTGGACACTACAATAATATCCTATTGTGCTTAACAATGAAATTGGCAAAATTAATAAAAATGATTTAAATTCAAAATTCATTACTATTTTTGGCAAAAGAATCACACCCAGTATAGTATTAAATATTCCGTACAAGAAAACAGCTATAGCCCAAAATTGTAACGGTTGATCTTTAGAACCTTTTTTTTCAATAATATCTAAAAAACCGCATATAATCATATCTATAATAACAAAAATTAGCCACATTTTTTACCTCACATTTTTTATAAATACATTCGTTTTTTCATTTATTGTACAAAATAATTTCATATTTTTCTTTGCAATTCTAAATCCATCATTAGTAATGGTTAAAGCACAATATTTTCCTTTACAATTTTTAAATAAATATTCTAGCATTTTTTGTCCGTGCCCTTTATATCTATATTCATTTATAATTACAAATGATGATATATAATAATATTTGGAATCATTAATATACATATTAGGATTTATATACAAATCATTAATTATTATACCTTTTTTTATTGTTTCATAAAGTTCTTTTTTTATTGGAACAGATACCAAATAACCAACGCAATTGTTTTTATCATCTAAAATTAATATTGCATTATGATTTTCATTATATCTTTTTAAATACCAAGACATTGTAAGAATTTCATCCTTATAAAATGTTTTGTCAATGTTATAAATTTTTTCTAAGTTTTCTTTATTTAGTTTGACTTCAATTATTCTAACTTTTTCATTCATGAATACCTCTTTACTTATATGTTCATTGTAATATAATTTAAAATATTTTTCTACTATTTAAATTACATTTATTCATTTTATTCTCCCACACAAATTAAAACATTCTCATATAATATAAAAGATGAGACAAAGGAGATAACTCATGAATAACATAATTTTAAAGATTAATAACTTAAATAAATCATTTTATAGCTTAAATGGGGAAATAGAAGTATTAAATAATATTTCTTTTGATGTAATTAAAGGAGAATACTTATCAATTATCGGTTCTTCTGGATGTGGCAAAAGTTCTATTTTAAATATTTTATCTGGACTTGACAATGAATATGATGGAAAAATTAAATATAATGGGGACATTAGAATTGGATATATGCTTCAAAATGATTCACTTTTTGATTGGCTTACTGTATATGAAAATGCAGTATTAGGATTAAAAATACAAAAAGAATATAACGAAGTAAATATTAATCACGTCAAAAACTTAATAAGTAAGTATGGCCTTAAAGATTTTATAAATAGTTATCCCAGCAGTTTATCAGGCGGTATGAGACAAAGAGT
>CAYXHQ010000086.1:0-3055 GCA_964465245.1 uncultured Muribaculaceae bacterium
CGCTTAACTTAAAAGTTGGAGATAAAATTGAAAGTGGTGAAAAAGCTGACATAAAAATAGGTAACGCATTACCACTTAGAAGTATTCCAGTAGGAACTGTAGTACATAATATAGAATTAAATCCAGGAGCAGGTGCAGTCTTAGCAAGAAGTGCTGGGTCAAGTGCACAAATTCTTGGAAGAGAAGGAAAATATGTATTATTAAGACTTAAGAGTGGTGAAACTAGAAAGTTCTTAGAGAACTGCAGAGCCACTATTGGAGAAGTTGGAAATACTGACTATGAACTAGTAAATCTTGGAAAAGCAGGAAGAAAAAGACATATGGGAATTAGACCTACAGTAAGAGGGTCTGTTATGAACCCTAACGATCACCCTCATGGTGGTGGTGAAGGTAAAGCTCCAGTTGGACGTAAAGCTCCAATGACTCCATGGGGTAAACCTGCACTAGGACTTAAGACTAGAAAAACTAAAAAAGCATCTGAGAAATTAATCATGACTCGTCGTAAGAAATAATTAAGAAAGGAACCGTAAAATGTCAAGAAGTTTAAAAAAAGGACCTTACACATTTGAAAGATTACTTAAAAAAGTAAGAACTTTAAATGAAACAGGTAAAAAAGAAGTAATAAAAACATATTCTCGTCGCTCAACAATTTATCCTGACTTTGTAGGACACACATTTGGTGTTCATAATGGCAAAGAATTTATTCCGGTTTATGTTACAGAAGACATGGTTGGACATAAATTAGGAGAATTTTCAGGAACTCGTAAGTTTACTGGACATGCTGGCAGCGACGCGAAGAAATAGGAGGACGTAAATGGAAACATATAGTATACATAAAGGTGCAATGATAGCTCCTCTAAAAGCAAGAATGACTATTGACTTAATTAGAGGTAAAAAAGTGGCTGATGCTAAAAACATTTTGTTAACAACTAACACAAAAGCAAGTCGTCTAATCAAAAAAGTATTAGATAGCGCTATTGCTAATGCTGTTAATAACTTAAAGTTAAACGAAAATGATTTAGTAGTAAGTGAAACTTATATAACTGAAGGCACAACTTTAAAAAGATATAAAATTGGTTCACGTTCTCGTGTAGATAAAAGATATAAAAGAACTAGTCATATCTATGTTAAAGTATCTGATATGAAAAAGGAGGACAACTAATTAATGGGACAAAAAGTAAGTCCAGTTGGACTAAGAATAGGTATTAATAAAGATTGGGAATCAAAATGGTTTGCTCCTAATAAAGACTTTAAAAAATATCTACAAGCAGACTTAAAAATAAGAAAATACTTAGATAAAGAATTAAAAGGATGTGCAGTAGCAAGCGTTATTATCGAAAGAAATAAGAAAAGAACAAACGTTATAATCAATACTGCTAAACCAGGTATAGTAATAGGACGTGGTGGAGCTGATATTGAAAGACGTAAAAAAGCATTAAAAGATTTAACTGGTGAAGAAATTTATTTATCAATAGTTGAAATTAAAAACATTGATTTAAATGCTGCATTAGTTGCTGAATCAATTGCTATGCAAATTCAAAATAGAGCATCTTATCGTTCTGCACAAAAAAGAGCTATAAGAAATACTATGAAAGCAGGAGCTAAAGGAATTAAAACTTTAGTATCAGGGCGTCTTAACGGAGCAGAAATTGCTAGAAGTGAAGGATATAGTGAAGGAACAATTCCTCTTCATACTCTAAGAGCTGATATCGATTACTCTCATAAAGAAGCTGACACAATTTATGGAAAAATTGGTGTAAAAGTATGGATCTACAAAGGCGAAATACTACCTGCTAAAAAGAAAAATGGAGGTAATGAGGATGCTAATACCAAAGAGAACTAAATATCGTAAACCTCATCGTGTAAGTTATGAAGGTAAAGCAAAAGGCAATATCACATTAACTAAAGGCGAATTTGGTCTAATGGCTAAGGAAGGTGCTTATATCACTGCAAGACAAATAGAAGCAGCTCGTATAGCTATGACAAGACACATGAAAGAATTTAAAAGAGGAAGAGTATTTATTAACATATTCCCACACTTAGCAAGAACTAAGAAACCAGCTGAAGTACGTATGGGTAGTGGAAAAGGTAATGTAGAGGAATGGGTAGCAGTCGTAAAAGCAGGAAAAATTATGTTTGAAATGACTGATGTTACTGAAGAAATCGCAAGAGAAGCATTCAGACTTGCATCTCACAAATTACCAATCCAAACAAAATTTGTTATGAAGGACGAGGTGGCTAAATAATGAAAATTGAAGAAATAAGAAAATTATCCACTGAAGATATAAACAAAAAAATAGTAGAAATTAAGGGTGAATTATTTAATTTAAGATTCGCATCTGCTACTGGAAATTTAGAAAAACCACATAGAGTGTCTTTACTTAGACATGATGTAGCAAGACTAAAAACAGTACTTAGAGAACGCGAACTAGAAGGGTTAAAAAAATAGGTGAATTATGGAAGAAGCAAAACAAGAATTAATTGGTAAAGTTGTAAGTGATGTTAATGATAAAACCGTTACTATTGAAGTAATCACTTATAAAAAACACCCATTATATGGTAAAAGAGTAAAAAGAACTAAAAAATATTCAGTACATGATGAAGAAAATAAGGCTAAAAAGGGAGATACTGTTAAAGTAAAATTCTCTAAACCAATTTCAAAAACTAAAAGATATGTTTTAGTAGATGTAATTGAAAAAGCCGTTATTGTGGATTAAGGAGGACTAATTATGGTACAACCAGAAAGTCGCTTAAAAGTTGCTGATAATTCTGGAGCTCGTGAATTACTTGTAATTAGAGTTTTAGGTGGAAGTAAAGTTAAAAGCGGAAATATTGGAGATGTAGTAGTTGGTACTGTGAAAAAAGCAATACCAAATGGTGCAATCGAAAAAGGAAAAGTAGTTAAAGCTGTTATAGTAAGAACAGTACAAGGTACAACAAGAAAAGACGGAAGTCATATCAAATTTGAAGATAATGCATGTGTATTAATCAAAGATGATAATAGTCCAGTAGGAACTCGTGTTCTAGGACCTGTTGCTCGTGAACTTCGTGATAA
>CAYXHQ010000087.1:0-3043 GCA_964465245.1 uncultured Muribaculaceae bacterium
AAGAATTGGTATTCCTTATTGTCCTGTACATAAAAAACCTATTAAAAATCAAAGTATTGAAGAAATGGTAAATAAAGTATTGGATTTTGAAGAAGGAACTAAAATAGAAATATTATCACCAATTGTAAGAGGAGAAAAAGGAACTCATAAAGATATATTAGATTCTCTTAGAAAAGATGGATATGCAAGAGTAAGAATAGATGGTGAAATATTAGATTTAAGTGAAGATATAAATCTAGAGAAAAACACTAAAAATAATATAGATGTAGTGATTGATAGAATTGTTGTTAAACCAGGTACTAGAAGTAGAATATTTGAATCAATTGAAGTATCTTCTAAATTATCAAAAGGAAAAGTGCTAATAAATGTAATAGGGGATAAAGAAATACTTATGAGTGAAAACTATGCTTGTCCTGAATGCAATTTTTCAATTACTGAACTTGAACCTAGAATGTTTTCGTTTAATAGTCCATTTGGTGCATGTAGTGAATGTAAAGGCCTTGGATTTAAATCTAAAATTGATGAAGACTTGCTTATTCCAAATAAAGATAAAAGCATACTTGGAGGCGCAGTAGCATCTTTTCAAAGCGGTGATACGCTTCAAATATATTACAAAAAATTATCAAGCGCCGCAGAGCATTATCATATAGACTTAAATAAACCAGTAAAAGATATGAAGAGAAAAGACCTCGATATCATTTTATATGGTTCTCCTGATAAATTACATTTTGAAGTAAACTCTAGAAGCGGAAGTATTCTTAAAAGCTATGATAATTTTGAAGGAATTATTAGTAATCTTGAGAGAAGATACTTAGAAACTGCGAGTGGATTCATTAGAGAATGGATTGAATCATACATGAGAGAACTTCCATGTGAGGTTTGTCATGGGGCAAGATTATCTGATGAAGTTTTGAATGTACTTATAAATGGTAAAAATATAAATGAAGTAACAAATTACAGTATAAAAGATTTATATGTATTTATAGAAAATTTAAAATTATCTAAAGAAGAAGCAGAGATATCATTTTTAATATTAAAAGAAATTAAAGAAAGATTAACATTTTTAAAAAATGTTGGACTTGAATATTTAACTCTTTCAAGAGAAGCGTCAACCTTGTCTGGGGGAGAAAGTCAAAGAATCAGGCTTGCTACCCAAATAGGAAGTCGTTTAAGTGGGGTGTTATACGTGTTAGATGAGCCTTCTATCGGACTTCATCAAAGAGATAACGATAAACTTATTAATTCTCTAAAAGAAATGAGAGATTTAGGAAACTCTTTAATAGTAGTAGAACATGATACTGATACTATGCTAGCCTCTGATTGGTTAATTGATATAGGCCCAGAAGCAGGTGAAGGTGGTGGCTATGTAGTCGCAGAAGGCACGCCTATTGATGTCATGAAAAATGAAAAGAGTATAACAGGAAGATACTTAAGTGGAAAAGAATTTATAGAAGTTCCTAAAAAAAGAAGAAAAGGAAATGGAAAATTCTTGGAAATTATAAATGCTCGTGAGAACAATTTAAAAAATATTGATGTTAAGTTTCCACTTGGAAAATTTATTTGTATAACCGGAGTAAGTGGAAGTGGAAAAAGTAGTTTAATTACTGAAATATTATATAAAGAGATTTCTAGAGAAATTTATAGAAGTAAGGATAAACCTGGAAAATTCGATAAAATTAAAGGAATTAAATATATAGATAAAGTTGTTAACATCGCACAAGATCCAATTGGAAGAACACCTAGAAGTAATCCAGCAACATACACAGGACTATTTGATAGTATTAGAGACTTATTCGCAGAACTTAAAGAATCTAAAATACGTGGATATGGCAAAAGTAGATTTTCATTCAATGTAAAAGGTGGAAGATGTGAGGCATGTAATGGAGATGGAGTTAAAAAAATAGAAATGCATTTCTTACCTGATGTATATGTTCCATGTGAAGTATGTGATGGTAAAAGATATAATAGAGAAACTCTACAAATTAAATTTAAAGGTCTCAATATTAGTGAAATACTTGACTTAAGAGTGGACGCAGCATTGGAAGTGTTTGAGAATGTTCCTAAAATTCACCATATTCTAAAGACTATGCAAGATGTTGGCATTGGTTATGTAAAACTTGGACAAAATGCAGTTACGTTATCAGGTGGAGAAGCAGGGCGCGTAAAACTTGCGAAAGAACTTCAAAAGAAAGCGACAGGAAAAAGTCTATTTATATTAGATGAGCCTTCAACAGGACTACACCAATCAGATATTAAAAAACTTCTTAAAATTTTAGATAAAATCGTGGATAATGGGGATACAGTAGTAGTTATAGAACATAATTTAGATATTATAAAAGTCGCAGACCATATAATAGATTTAGGTCCTGAAGGTGGAGACGGCGGTGGGCAAATTATCGCAGAAGGTACTCCAGAAGAAATTGCTAAAAACTCTGAAAGTTATACAGGACATTATTTAAAAAAAGTATTAGATGAAAAAAATAAGTAATAATGATACAATAAAAGAGTAAGTAGGTGATTTATGAAACCAAGTGTTTTTAATATTGAAGATGTATATTTTTCATATTATGGAGTATATAAAGAAATTAATGGGAAGGGTACTATCGAAAGACTTAAATACGGACTACCATATATTATGGTAAATAAAGTAAATACTCCTATGTATGGGGAAAATGAAATAAGATTTGAGAATACTTTTGGAACTGGTAACACATTATATTTGCAATTTGATGTTCACAAAGGAAAAATTGAAAATAATTCAATAATTATAGGTCCTTTAGGAAGTATTTATTCATATTTAACTGAAGAAGAAAGAAATAATAGAAAAATAAGCAAAATTAGAATACAAGAAATATATTATCTATTAAATAGTAATATTGTTAAAGAACAAAAAGACTCAAATGTATTACCTTTTAAACCTAAATTATAATATTATTTAAGTTTTTACTTATTTTAAAGTATTAAATAATGCTTTTATTGAAATTATAAAATTTGAGTTTAGGTAAAATTAAAAAGAAATAAAAAAGATGAAATAAATGTTAAT
>CAYXHQ010000088.1:0-2769 GCA_964465245.1 uncultured Muribaculaceae bacterium
ATTTCGTTATAAAGTTTTTTAACTTCTTTTATATTAAGAGGTCTATATTCTCCCTCTTTTAAGCCTTGTAAATCTAAAAATGAATATTTAATTCTTTTAAGTTTTAATACACTATATCCAAAATTTTCAAATAATCTTTTAACTTCATGATTTCTTCCTTCACTTATAGTAACAACTAAATAACTTTTTTTATGAGACTTATCAACTTTTTTAAGTTTTACTTTACACCTTTTAGTTTTAACTCCATCTAAAATTATACCTGATTCTATAGTTTTTATTTCACTAATGTTAATTATTCCATCTATTTTCACTTCATATACTTTTTCGATATCCATACTAGGATGAGTTAAATAATTTGTTAATTCCCCATCATTTGTAACAAGCAAAATACCAGTAGTATCATAATCAAGTCTTCCTACTGGATATAATTTTTTATTACTTTTAATTAAATCTACTACTGTAGTTCTATTTTTTTCATCTTTTGAAGTACTAACAATATTCGCAGGTTTATAAAGTAAGTAATATTCTTTATCTTCACGTTTTAATATTTCACCATTTACTATGATTTCTTCTAAGCCTGTTACTTTGTAACCTAACTCAGTAATAACTATACCGTTTACACTTACTTTACCATCTTTGATTAATTCTTCACTTTTTCTCCTTGATGCGACTCCACATTCGCTCATATATTTTTGTAGTCTTTCCATTTCGCTTCACCCGTGAAAAGTATATCTTATTTACGCCAAAAAAACAATAAAGACTTAATACGTTTGCCAATTGGATTTTTACCTACTGCGTAAATACTTTCTTTATGAATAGTATCGCCATCAAGTAACACTGATACTTCTCCTATTTTAGTTTCCCCAATAATTAAAGCATTAGATGATAATTTAATTTTTAATTCAAGATTTTTTATTTCACTTTTTTTAAGAAGCATGTAAAAATCATTTTTTATATATAAATGATATTTTTTATATCTTTCTTCCCCAACAAAAAATGTATATTTATTTAATATTTGATATTTCTCATACTCTCTAAAAGTGCTTTCATATAAGTTTTTGTGATTTGTAAATCTATTAGTATCTTTAAAGGTTACTACTATCAAATTTTTATCTTCCTTGCTGGCACTTGATACAAATATATGTTTACTTGTTTTTGTATATCCTATTTTTCCCCCAGTTGCATATTTATACATTGTTAATAAATCATTTTTGTTATACCAAATATGAGTAGTTACGTTAGTTTCTACTTTATATTTTTTAGTATTATTTATTTTAGCAAACACACTATTATTCATCGCATATTTCATAAGAAGAGCCATGTCATATGCAGTAGAATAATTCTTTGTATCATCATCAAGTCCATGTGGATTTTCAAATGTTGTATTTTTCATTCCGATTTCAATGGCTTTTTTATTCATAAGTGAAATAAAATTATCATATCCACTTACATTAGATGCGATTACCGCGGCTGCGTCATTTCCACTTCTAAGCATTAGTCCATATAATAAACTTTCAAGAGAAAGAGTTTCTCCTGCCTTTATATATATCATAGATCCATATACACTATTTATTTCTTCACCAGCAGTGTATTCTTCGTTTATATTTGCATTTTCGATTGCGACTATCGCAGTCATTATTTTAGTAGTAGATGCGATTAACATACGTTCAGACTCATTATAACTACTAAGTACTCTTCCTGAGTCTCTATCCATAACAACATAAGCCGCAGATGATGCACTTAAATTTATTGGAATAATTAATATAATTAAAAATACTAGTATTATTTTTTTCATATCTATACTAAAATATGAAAAAAGGAGTAGTTTTAGTCTTTAATTTTACTTTATTCTTCTTAATATTTAATGAAAAAGAAAAATATACTAGAACATTCTAATATATTTTTAACAAATCAATTTGTTTTAATCATTAAAAGAAATTATTGCATCCTGGATCTATATTACATACTACATTCTCTTCACAACATGTATAACATGGTCTATAAATGTGTCTGTATACATGATGATTTATAATTTTTGTGTTAATTGGGCATACGTGTGGTACAGTATGACATATAGTTCTGTGAATTTCTCTTTCCCTCGGACATTCTACAACTTCTGGCATAGTACATCCACCCATAGCGTTATTAGTTGCAGGTGTATTGATATCTATTTCTTGATTAGATGAAATATTTACATCATTCGCACCCTCTATATTATATCCTTGATACATACCATAATCTTTCATATATTCACTCCTTTTCTTTTATATTTTATGTAAGTGATTTATATAAGTATAGGTATATAACTCATTTTATTTTAAAAGAAAAACAAGCTTATGATTGAGCTTGTTTAGCTGATTCTTTAATCCCATGTTTTTTATTTCTTAAAAACATATATAGTTTTGGAAAATAATTTATTAATATTCTTTTTGCAGTACCTCTTAAAGATTTTTTGCACTCTGCTAAAAACACAAGTGTTCTTCTTGGAGTTAAAGGCCCTACAAACCAAAAATCATAATAACGTTCCATAAATCTTCTAAATGCAGTATCCTTTGCATAACACCATTTATATCTTTTAACAAAATATCTAAAATATCTTACACAAAATAATACTTGATAGTCAGGAAACTGTGGTTGCTTAATAAACACTTTAGTTTTTGGTGTAATTTCTCTTAAGAATCCCGCTTTTCTAGCAGTATCTTCTAAAATAGTCATTGGATATGGATAAAATATATTTGGTATCATCTCATCACTCTTAAGTTTTGCATT
>CAYXHQ010000089.1:0-2607 GCA_964465245.1 uncultured Muribaculaceae bacterium
AAAAATAAGAAAAAAGGCTATTTAATATTCTGTGCTAAAAATAAGTAAATTTTATTTGTAAAAAAGCGTAAAAATCGTTGACTTGTTGACAAGTCTTTGATAAAATTAGATATTGCGATATATTGATTTCAATTATTGTAGTCTTTTTGAAAAATTTTAGGAAAGATGGGGTGAAAAAGTGGCATACAAAATACAAAAGTTTGGTGACCATACAGAAAGAAGAAATTACGGCGTAGTTCATAACACGATGGAACTTAGTAATCTATTAGAAATTCAAAAGAGTTCTTTTGAGAGATTTCTAAAGGAAGGAATAAAAGAGGTTTTCGAAGATGTTTTCCCTGTTGAAAGTTTTTCCGGATCATTATCACTTGAATTTGGTGATTATTATTTTGATGAACCAAAATACTCAGTTAGGGAATCAAAAGAAAGAAGAGTTAGTTATGCTTCTCCACTAAAAGTACAAGCAAGATTATTCATAAATGAAACTGGTGAAGTTAAAGAACAAGAAGTATATTTAGGTGATATGCCATTAATGACTCCAACTGGATCTTTCATTATTAATGGAGTAGAAAGAGTTATAAACTCACAATTAGTTAGATCTCCTAGTATCTATTTTAAAAATGAATTAGATAAAAATGGAAGAAACATGATTAAGAGTGAAGTAATTCCTAATAAAGGTACATGGTTAGAATACGAACTAGATGCTCGTAATGTTTTTCATGTAAGAATTGATAGGACTAGAAAAGTAACTGTTACTACACTTTTAAGAGCATTAGGCTTATCTAGTGATGAAGAGATTTTAAAAGTATTTGGTGAAGATGAAATAATTGCAAATACAATTGAAAAAGACAGTACTCATAATACTGATGAAGCATTAATTGAAATCTATGAGAAACTAAGACCTGGTGAACCAGCTACATTAGATAGCTCTAAAAACCAATTAGTAACTAGATTCTTTGATAGATTTAGATATGACCTAGCTAAAGTAGGAAGATACAAATTTAATAAGAAATTAAATGTATTAGATAGACTTCTTAATAATAAAATAGCTCAAGATATTAAAGATGGTAAAGAAGTAGTAGTTAAAAAAGGTACAGTTATTACTAAAGAAATACTTGAAAGTATTCGTCCATTATTTGAAAGTGGTTATGGAGTTAAGACTGTAACTATAAATGAAGAATTGGATACATATGATAAAATTCAAGAAGTTTTAGTATATGCGAATGATGGAAGTAATAAAGTACTTAAAGTAATAGGAAATGATCAATCAATCGATGTTAAGAGACTTACTATATCTGATGTGTATGCATCTGTATCATATTATTTAAATTTACAATATGGAGTAGGTCACTTAGATGAAATAGACCACTTAGGTAACAGAAGAGTTAGACAAAGTGGAGAGTTAATCCAAAATCAATTTAGAGTTGGAATCGACAGAATGGAAAGAGTTATAAGAGAACGTATGTCTACTCAAGAAATAGACGTTGTAACACCTAAGAGCTTAATTAACATTCGTCCAGTTACAGCTTCACTAAAAGAATTCTTTGGATCAAGCCAATTATCTAAGTTCATGGATCAAATAAATCCAGTAGCTGAACTTAATGATAAAAGAAGACTAAGTGCCCTAGGGCCTGGTGGACTTGCAAGAGATAGAGCAGGTATGGAAGTACGTGATGTTAACCCATCACATTATGGAAGGATCTGTCCGATTGAAACTCCAGAAGGACAAAATATTGGACTTATTACATCACTTTCAAGTTATGCTAAAGTTAATGAATATGGATTTATTATGACACCATATAGAAAAGTTGTGAATGGTGTTGTTACTGATGAAATAACTTATATGACTGCGGATGAAGAGGAAGATTATTATATTTCTCAAGCAACAATTGATTGCGATACAAAAGGAAATATCCTTCAAGATAATGTACCAGCAAGATTTGTTGGAGATAACTTAATCGTACCAAAAGAAAAAATAAATTATATAGATGTTTCTCCTGCACAAATAGTATCTATTACAACAAGTATGATACCATTTATGGAACATGATGATGCGAATAGAACACTAATGGGTGCAAACATGCAACGTCAAGCTGTACCACTTTTACATCCACAAGCTCCAATTATTGGAACAGGTGTAGAATATATGGCTGCACATGATTCAGGTGCTGTAGTAATTGCTGAAGAAGATGGTGTAGTAGAATATGCTGATGCTAAAAAAATAGTAATTAAACCTAATGACAAAAAAGCTGACAAACATACATATGAAATGATAACATATCAAAGAAGTAATGCTGAGACTTGTTATAATCAACACCCAATTGTTAAAAAAGGTGATAAAGTTCATAAAGATATGGTTATTGCTGATGGACCATCTACTGAAAAAGGTGAATTAGCACTTGGTAGAAACGTACTTGTAGCATTCATGACATATAATGGTTATAACTATGAAGATGCCGTTATATTAAATGAAAAAATAGTTAAGGATGATGTGTTTACTTCAATACATATTGAAATGAAAGAAGTAGAATGTCGTGATACTAAACTAGGACCTGAAGAATTTACTAGAGATATTCCAAACGTTAGTGAAGAAGCTCGTAAAAACTT
>CAYXHQ010000090.1:0-2557 GCA_964465245.1 uncultured Muribaculaceae bacterium
TACCTATTTCCGTTTCCGGATCTACCCCTCTTAATAGCTCTCCTGCAGATACAGGAACTAATCCATAACTTTCTCTAAGTAATTGTGCAATAGTTCCTTTTCCAGCAGCAGGTGCAGCAATTAATATTATATTCATCATATCCTCGCTATCTTTTATTATAACTTCTACTAGCAACAGATGATTCTAATTGTTTATATGTTTCAAGTATTACACCAACTACAATTAATATACTTGTTCCACCAATTTTTACAGCACTTGGTAAATTCGTTGTCGCAGTAAATACAATTGGTAAAGCCGCAATTATTGCAATAAATATTGATCCTAAGAATGTTATTCTTCCTAATACTTTAGAAAGATATCCTTTAGTTTCAGTACCTGGTCTAATTCCTGGTATATATCCACCATTTTTATTTAAATCTTTTGATAATTTATCTGGACTTAGTACCATATACGTATATATGTAAGCAAATGCTATAATAAGTACCATATAAATTGCAAATCCAATTGGTGTTTCTGTAGAAAATACATTTTTAATAAAACTTAAAACTTTTTCACTTTTAACAAAATATGTAATAGTTGTTGGTATAGCAAGTACTGCTGATGCAAATATTACTGGAATGACACCCGCAGAGTTTATTCTAAGTGGTAAATATGTTTGTTTACCTCCATAAGAAGATACTGTCCTATTTGAATATTGAATAGGTATTCTTCTTTCTGCTTCTTGAATAAATATAACTCCAACTATAATTACAATATATAAAAGTACGAATAAACTAAATGAAATAATTCCTATTAACAAGTTAGAAGCCTCTGGTACTAAAGATTGAAATGCAGATATAAACATTGAAGGAAGTGTATTAACTATACCAGCCATTATTATAAGTGATATACCATTTCCAATTCCTTTTTGAGTAATCTGATCTCCCATCCATAATAGAAAAGCAGTTCCACCAGTTAATATAGTTGCAATTTTTATATATTCAATTGGTTCCATTCCTTTGCCCATAAACATAAGAGCATAAACAAAACCTTGAATAAATGCAAATGCTATTCCCATATATCTAGTTATCTTATTTAATTTAGTTCTTCCTTCTTCTCCCATTTCTTTTAAATCTTTAAAATAAGGGATAATATCCATTTGAAGAATTTGTACTAAGATAGATGCGCTAATATATGGCATAACGCCTAATGCAAATATTGAGAATTGTTTTAAACCTCCACCAGACATTGCATTTAATAACTCTAGAAAGCCTAAGTCTCCTTTAATTACATTCATGCCTGGAACTGTTATTGCATTACCTAATGAGAATACTGCAAGAGCACAAAGTGTAAAACCAATTCTTTTTCTTAAATCTTTATTAGTTGATTTGAATAATTGTTTGAATGTAGCAAACATTCTAAATCACCTCTGCTTTCCCACCTAACTCTTCTATTTTATTAATAGCACTATTAGTAAATACATTAGCCTTTATAGTTAATTTCTTTTCTAGCTTGCCATTCCCTAAAATTTTAATACCTTTCAATTCTTTCTTTACTAATTTCTTTTCTATCATCATTTCTGGTGTTACCACTGCATCACTTTCAAATATATTTAGCTCTGATACATTAATAATAGCATATCTTTTAGCAAATCTTTTATTACTGAATCCTCTTCTAGGAACCCTTTTATATAAAGGATTTTGTCCACCTTCAAACCATGCTGGAATGCTTGCGCCTGAACGTGCTTTTTGTCCTTTTTCACCTCTAGTTGATGTTTTTCCATGACCTGAACCAGGTCCTCTTCCAACTACTTTTCTTCTATGAGTTGATCCTGGATTTGATTTTAATTCATTTAATTTCATTATCCTCTAATCTCCTCTTCTGTTTTACCACGTAAATTTGCTACATGTGATAAATTCTTTTGTCTTTTTAATGCATCAATTGTAGCATGAGATGTATTAATTTGTGTATTACTTCCTAGAGATTTAGATACTACATCTTTAACTCCAGCTAAATCTAGAATTATTCTAACTGGTCCACCAGCTACAACTCCTCTACCTTCTTTAGCAGGTTTAATTAAAACTTTTGCAGCTCCACAAACACCTATAACTTCATGAGAAATTGTTCTTCCATCAACTAAATCTACATTAATAATATTTTTTTCTGCAGACTTAATAGCTTTTGATACAGCTTCAGGTATTTCTTTTGATTTACCTGTTCCAATTCCAACTTTTCCTTTTCTGTCACCTACTGCAACAGTTACTGAAAATCTGAAATTACTTGCACCTTTAGTAACTTTAGTTACACGACCTATAGATATAATTTTGTCTTCATATAATCTTTTAGGTTCTTCTCTTTTAACAAACTTCTTACCTTCCATTAAAATTCTAGTCCTTTCTCACGTGCAGCTTCTGCTAAAGCTTTAATACGTCCATGATATAAATATCCGCCTCTGTCAAATACAACTGTTTTGATATTAGCATTTAGTGCTCTTGTAGCAATTTCTTCTCCAACTTTTTTAGCAGTTTCAATATTATTATCTTTCAAATTTAATTCTCTTGAAGAAACACTAACTAA
>CAYXHQ010000091.1:0-2468 GCA_964465245.1 uncultured Muribaculaceae bacterium
ATTTTATCATATCAATTAATACATTATATAATCTATATGTTTCCCATTCACTTTTTATAGTTTCTAGGCTATTTGTAAAATTTGATAATGTTTCTACTGTAATGGCGGCTCCTTTATAAGGTAAGCCACTCTCTTTCATATTATAACTATCATTTGTAAGTCTTCCAGTTTTACTACTAAATTTAAATCCACTTACAAGTTCAGAATAAAAGTCCGTTGTTGTCCCGTCATTTCCAAATCCAATATCTTCATCTTCTGCATCATGAATTTTATAATATTTTGTATATTTGTTAATAACTTTTGCGTACTCATTTGAATTTGTATTAAATTCGCTTGATAAATTAGGTTTTCCGTTATATATACTTCTTCCTGCGGAGTGAAGTGAAATATACGCATAAGAGTTTTTATAGTGTTTTAATATCCAATACATTATATTTTGTGTTTCTGCTTCACTTCCCATAGATGCACCCGGGTAATAACTAAGTCTATCTCCCGTTGGTTCAAGGGAAAGTGTAAGACTTGGAGTATTTTCTTTATAATATAGCCCACTATGCTGTGATGGCATATTTCTATTTATGTCAACTCCATTTATATTACCTTTATAATAAAATAAATTTAAATCTTCACTGTTTTTAACAAAAGCAGTTTCCTTTTTTATTTTATCAACTCCAAATAAATGCATTTCATATCCATCAGGATTAATATTCGGAAGAATCACTATTTTGTATTCATTAAATAGATTTTTAGTGCTCATATCCCCCTCTTCATATTTATCAACAATTTCTGCCATAAACTTAACTAAAAATAACGGATTAGCAATTTCTGCAGCATGTACTCCAGCATCTATCATTACAATTTTTTTACCAAAACCAAGTTCTAACGAGTACATTTCTCTATTATCCTCAGTAAAACCAATATTCTCTAGTTTTACAGATTCTGATCTATTTAATCTTTTATAAATATCTACAAGTTCTTCATATTCTAAGTGATTACTAAAGTCATAATATATTCTACCGTATTCTTCTCCGTCACTTTCAACATATTTTCCAGTTTTGTTTAAGCAACTTAAAAACAAGCTTGTTTTCATACCGTCTGCATAATAAGTAACAGCCTCTTTATCCGCTTCTTCAGTGCTTACAAGCATATCATGTACATTTTCTTGTTCTAAATTTTCATTTTCGTCTATAACAAAATAGTTTTTATATACAGTTATAAAAGTAAATAAAAACGCAAAAATAATCAACATTAAAACTATAAATTTTAAGTATCCTTTCATATTAGTCCTTTACTCACAAAGTTTTCCATTATTAACAATATCTTTTATAAATGATTTATCATTTTTTACAAGTTCACAAACATTTTCATTTAAACTTAATTTTTTCCATTCACCAGTACAAAATCCATTGTCATAATCAGAGAATTCATATACATTTGTTTCTGAATTTCTAACACATTTGTAATAAGACTCATCTAAATATTGTATTTCCCATGAATATTCATCATTATTATTTATTAATTTATTAAATATTGCAACTCCTGCTTCTGTTCCATCTTCTAGTTTAATTGTATCTTCTTTTTTAACCCACCAAATTTTATTAAACTCATTAGATAAAGTATAAGCATCTGCTAAGTCTGATTCTTTCTTCCATTCGTTCAAATAATCTTTATAATAGTTATATATCGACGCCATTTGTTCTTTTGATATTTTTATTCCATAAGGATTAGTATAATATCCTTCAGTGTCATAAGTTACAGTATATGAACATGTTGGAGACTCAGTATTATATGTTACAAAAATTAAAATATCATCAGTATCATTACATTTCCATGCTTTATAAAATACTCCATAATAATTAGTAACATTTTTAGATTTATCTATACTTTTTATTGCAAACTTAGGTTCAGTATTCTTTAAAGATGCATTAGAGTAGTCAATAAGTGTAATAGATAATATAATAACTATAAAACAAAATACAGTAAAAAATATAAATCCTGTCTTTCTTACATTTTTTTCATTATTTAATATTTTTTCACTTTCTCTAATTTCTTTTTTTAATTTAGTGATTACACTATCTTTCTTTGCAATTACGTCTTTCGGCTTTTCAATTTTTTTAACTATTTTTTTAGGTGCACTAGTTTTTGTCTTATTAACAGTTTTTTTAGTTACTTTTTTAGTAGTTTTTTTCTTTTCCATATAATCCCTCTTCTATTTTCACTTAAATTATATCAAAAAAATAGTATCATTACAAATACTATTTGAAATCTAAATAAACTACTACATTCATTTACTTTATCATTTATATTTAAATTAAAATGTCAGTTGTAGAAACAATTCTATACTACAAAGACTACTTTAAAACAATAAAAAAGCCCATAAATACGATATTTAGGACATTTAAAACAAATAAAAAACTGGCAACTTGCTATCTTCGCTTACACTATTTTCGCCGTTAAAGTGCTTAACTTCT
>CAYXHQ010000092.1:0-2447 GCA_964465245.1 uncultured Muribaculaceae bacterium
CAACTTCTTATGTAGGTCTTCTATCTATTAATGATTATTTTATCGGAGACTATAACGATGTATATCTTATGAATCCATCTGCAGAAGCTAATAATTTAGTATATTCAATAAATGATGCGGGTGTTTTATATGCTGATAAATATACGGATGAAAAAAAGATAAGACCCGTAATATATGTTGATGCATCACTTTATGCTTTAGGACAAGATGGAAATAAAATTAATCCATATGTAGTTGGGAGGTAGTAATGGTGAAGTTAAAAAAGAATAAAAAAGTTGTTTTCTTTATAATAATAGACGCACTTATGTTAATCTCGTTATTTATATTTTATGGCCCAGTGGCAATATTTAGAGATTTGTGGATATCTTCTGCGATGACTACTGCGACTCACAAGTATTTAGCTAGAACAATATATACTGAGGGTATGATTAATAAATCTATTAGTGATAATATTTCAGTTAATGTTAAAGAGGATACTGACGCTAGTCAAGTGAAAATTGGAGATATTAAAGAAACTGAGATATACACTTCTATATATGAAGAACAAATTTTAAAGCGTGATGAGGGAAATGATTTATATAAAGTAATAGACATATCTGGTACTGGTTGGAAGGGACACTTGGTAGCAATATACGATGCAACTAAAGTGAGCCTTGGTCAATCACCAAAGATTAAAACGGGAGGACAAATATTAGATAAACTTGCAAGTTCTTTAGGTGCAGTAGTTGCGATGAATGCAAGTGGATTTGTAAGAAAAGGTGCAACTCTTGTGCCAACTGGTTCAACAATTATGGATGGACAAATAGTACATGATGGTAAAAGCCCAGATGGAGAAGCAGGATTAATCGGTTTTAATAAAGATGGCGTACTAATTTTATCATCAAAAGAAGCACAAAAGGCAATAGATGAAGATGGTATAGTAGATGCTATGGAATTTTGGCCGTTTTTAGTAGTAAATGGTAAAAAAACAGAATTTTCAGGCAATGGTGGATGGGGAATTGCTCCAAGAACAGCAATAGGACAGAGAAAAGACGGAATTGTTATGTTTGTAGTAATTGATGGACGCCGTGCTGGACACAGTATTGGAATAAGTATGAAAGAACTTGCAGAAGTAATGTATAACTATGGAGCATATAACGCAAGCAACTTAGATGGTGGAGGTTCTTCTTCATTATTCGTTAAAGACGATATAATCTCAGTCGCAGGTGGGGCAGGATATTCAGGAGATAGATATTTACCTAATGCTTGGATTTTAACTGAATAAATAAAAAAACAGTTTACATTTAATAGTCATTTATGATAAAATTAAATATATAGTAAGAATATGGAGGCATTATTATGGCATTTGGAAAACTAAAAAGAATTTTTAACCCAGAAGATGATGAAAATGTTGATGAATATTATGAGTCTGGAGAAGAAGCTGTAAAAAAAGTAACAGAATCAGGTAATAGTATGATTTTAGTAGAACCTAGAGCATATTCTGAAAGTCAACAAATCGCAGATCATTTAAAAAGTCGTAATGCAGTTGTTGTAAATTTTAAAAGAGTAACTAGTGATCAATCAAAAAGAATTCTTGATTTTTTGACTGGTACTTTGTATGCGATTGGTGGAAGTATGGAAAAATTAGGAAATGGCATATATTTATGTACTCCTAAAAATGTTAGTGTTCAAGGTAAAATGACAGATGAAGACAGCAAAAAAAATAGTGATGAGGCCGAGTGGTAAAAAATAAATAAAAAACATTGAGGTGTTTCTATGGAAAAATTTAATACTGTTTTTCGTGGTTATGATAAAGTAGAGGTTAATAGAACCCTTGATGCTATCATAAAGAATTATGAAGTGTTGCTTAATAAAAGTAAGGCTACACAAGAACAAAACGAAAAACTAAAAGAAAAATTAGCAACTTATGAAAAATTAGAGAGTACTTTAAATAGAGCAATTTTCACTGCAGAAGATGCTTGTGAGAAGATTAAATCTATTGCAAGAAAAGAAGCAGACTCTATGATACAAGAAGCTAAGAGAAACTCTAATAGAATAATAAATGACGCTTTAATAAAAGCAGAAAAAGCTGAAGAAGAAACTGAAATGTTAAAAAGAAATGTTCAAATATTTAAAAGAAGACTTAGAACAATTGTTGAAAGTCAACTTGAAGTAATTGAAGAAATAGAAGAAATTGATTTAAATAAATATGAGTAATCATATTTTTTATTTTGCATTAAAATACTTTTTTAATTCTTTTACAATGTTTTTTCTTATAAAACCAAAGAATATTATATATAAGCATAATGCAATAGAACCCATTACTATAATAGGCCAAGTAATATCTACCGCTCCAACTAGTGCGAAAAATATTAAGAAAAGTGAAAATGTAGACGTTAAAAAAATAGGTGCTACTTCTTTCTTTTGTTTACCATAGAATGAGAAAAATATACTTGCTTGAATAATTA
>CAYXHQ010000093.1:0-2418 GCA_964465245.1 uncultured Muribaculaceae bacterium
AAGACAAAATAATTAAATTTTATATTCTTTATTCACAAAAAATGTACAATTAAAAATTTGTACATTTTTTTAATTACCTAAATATGTTATTCTAGCATAACCATTACCTGTGTGTCCTATATTTAGCGCATAATATCCACCATTTGGATTTGGCATAGCCTCTGCAGTTTTTACAAGTACTCCATTTACTATTTCCCATTTTTGTCCTGAACCATCTATCATTACTGTATCTTCAAATACTTTCCCACTATAGTGTTCACTACATGCCACGTTTGTATTATATCCACTTGCATTGTATCCACTAGATGATGAACTACTACATAATGTTCCTGCAGAATCTGTTCTTGTTGTTCTTGGTTCATTAGCGCTTCCTTCTGCGATTGCTACACATCCTATGTGTCCACTTATGTATGAAGAACCTCCTGCCGCAGATGCTACATGTCCTGAACCGCCTCCGCCATAATATCCGCCTCCACCTCCTGCACTTCCTGCTCCACTAGTCTGTGCTCCGCCAATTCCAAATGTTCCTATTGATGATGTCCGATTTATATCAGCAAATGCTGGACCTCCTGTTAATTGAGTCGCTCCTCTTCCTGGTGCATAACCACTATGACTTTGATTTACTCCATTTGCACTTACTAGTCCTCCGCCAGATCCTCCGTTATCACAATAAGTTGATGTATCGCTTTGGTAATAACAGCCTCCTCCACCTGAAGCCGACATTATTCTATCATTTAGCGACGTACTTCCATATCTTATATCTGTTGCTCCTCCACCTGAGCCCCAAATCCTGCCACAACAACTTTGACTAATTGCTTGTCCGCCTCCATTGTAGCCTCCTGTATATTTTACACTATCTGTTGTTGGTGAAGTAAAAATACCTCCACCTCCTACATATACGTTTAATAGTTCATTTTTTTCTAAATGTATTATTCCTGATGTATATCCACCTCTTCCACCTAATGAGTTATTTCCACCTTGTGCTCCCCATGTTTCTATTTGATATGTTCCTGTTGCTGGCACTGGATATGTTTGTGCTACTCCTGATGGAGTTACAAAGTCAAATGTTTCTTGTATAAAAATTACCCATCTTGCAGTTAATTTCATATTTGAAACTCCTACTTTTAATAAACCATTGTTATCAATAGTTGCTCCTATTCCTTCTATTGTCCAATCAATAAATCTATATCCTTCTTTTATTGGGGCTTCTATTTGGTATGTCTTACCTTCATAGTATTCTCCATTGTAATCTTTTGATTGGGTTCCTCCATCTAAATCTACTGTTAATAAATATTCTTTTTCATTTCTTTCTTCTAAATATGTTATTCTGGCATATCCGCTTCCTGTTTTTGCACATCTTTCTATTGGACTAGCACTATATCCACTTGAACAAGTCACAGTATTTCTTAAATCACTTGTACCTGTAGTGTTTACTGTATATGTAGATGTTTCAGAACTTTCGGTACATCCAAGGCAAAACATATATGCTTCACTTAATCTCATTTCATTATTATCATCTATTGGGTTTATGAATCCTGTTCCCCCTACGCCAGGACCCCCTCCATAGTATCCACCTCCGCCGCCTCGTTGATTAGTTCCTTGTCCTATAACTCCATTTCCTGTTCCTAATATATTTCCATTTCCACCATTATATGCAAATGACTGAAAATTTGTGGCGTAAGTATGATCCCAATATGAATTACTACATCCGCCTCCACCACCTGCTACTATTAATATTGCATCTAAATTAGTTGACAATGTTGGAAGAGTTCCTGAAGACGTAGCTATATGTGTCGCTCCGCCTCCTACTGCATAAGAACCGTATGAAGTTACAAATCCTCCTGAATTATTATAGTTTCCTGCACTCCCCGATCCATTATACGAAGTTCTTCCTACATGAACATGTAGAGTTGATCCTCTTGATAACGTAATAATCCCTGTTGAGTATCCTCCTTTTCCTCCAACACTTGTTCCTCCATATATATCAGCACATCCTGAACCGCCTTCTGCTCCCCATACTTCTAGCAAATAGTTTCCTGTCGCAAGTACTGGATATACTTTCTCACTTCCTGTGTATCCATATTCTTTTATTTCCTCTGCTAATTCAAAATATACGTTACAATTTGTACTAGGTGTTAAATTTGTATATTCTAGTTGACTCGTCGTTGTATTATAGCTTACTGTTGTTCCATCGGTACACCAACTTCTTCTTTCGTTTAGTGCATAATGTTCACTATTTGGTACTGTGTCTATTGGCTCATTATATAGATACAAATTTATATAATCATTCATATTTCTATTTCCTTGTGATACTGATATATCTCCTGAAAAGTAGTTTCCTATATTTGCTGACTGATCTCTTGTTTCATCTAATACAAATGTTAATGTTAATGATAAATAATGTGTTTCTCCTGGTGC
>CAYXHQ010000094.1:0-2336 GCA_964465245.1 uncultured Muribaculaceae bacterium
TTTTTAATTTTTTTTAAATTTTTACAAAAATTGTCAAAATTCTTCTTTTTTTCGCATTTTTAGCGTGTTTTTACTAATAAACTTAAGTTTCTTTATATAATATGTGAATATAATTTATTTATTACTTAAATTTTTATAGATAGCTGCATATTTTTCAATAACCTCTTCATCAAAAGGAAATGCATATTTCTTTTTAATTTCAATTAACGAAGACAATTCACTTTTAATTATAAAATTTATCTCTTTTGGATAATTCATTAATTTTCTGTGATAATTATATTCATTTCTGTCTAATATCTTAAAAGCGCCATCAGGATATACTCTTAAATCTAAATCATAGTCTATATATTTTAAAATTCTATTATCCATTACAAATGGACTTGCTATATTACAATAATAGAATAGTCCACTTTGTTTAAGTTGTGCAATTACATTAAACCATCTATTATTATAGAAAAACATAATTGCTGGTTCTTTTGTTCTCCAAGTTCTTCCATCTCTTTTTGTAACAAGCACATTCTCGTTTCCTAAAACTATATAGTCATTAGTAATATCAAGTATCAATGCTTTATCCCAAGTTTTATAAATCATACCATTGTGTTTATAACAATGTATCATAAGTGTGTCTCCTATGTTTAATTTCATAAGACACCTCTTTCATGTGAGTATTATAGCATACTATTTAAATAAAAAAAAGAAGCCTTACTGTAAAGCCTCTATTGCGCGTTTTAATTGGTTATCTTCCTCTTTTCCATCATGAGTAACTTCTATATCGGGTTTTATCCCTAGTTCATTAATACTATTCCCATTTGGAGTTAACCAGTAAGCTGATGTGTATTTAATCATAGCTCCAGAATTCAATTCTTCAGTTTCTTGTATTGTTCCTTTTCCAAAACTTTTAGTTCCAACAAGAGTGGCTCCATAGCTTTCTTGCAAAGCTGCAGCAAGTATCTCAGATGCACTAGCACTAGCTCCATTAATTAATACCACTATTTTATAGTCAGTACTTGTTTTCTTTGTTGCTTCGTATTTTTTAATACTACCATCTTTATATTTTAATTGATATATAATTTTACCTTTTTCTAAGAATAGATCCGCTATAGTTTTAGCACTGCTTAAATACCCACCAGTATTACTTCTTAAATCAATTATTAAAGATTCTATATTCTTACTTTCTAATTCATTTAACGCATCCCTAGTTTGTGCAAAAGTAGTTGCTGAAAATGTACTTATCCCTATATAACCAATGTTATTTTCTAATACTTTACTCTCTACACTTGGTATTATTACTTCTTTAATATCTATTTTTATAGTATTTTCTTCTTCGCCCCTTAAATAAGTTATAGTAATTTCTTCCACATTAGACCCTTTAATAGTATTAGCAACATCACTTGAAGATTTACCTAACATAGATTCTTCATTTACTTTAGAAATTATATCTCCTACTTTTAGTCCAGCCTTATCAGCAGGAGTTCCTGGAAATACTGTAACAATTACAACATTCCCGTCAATATTATTACTAATTTCTACTCCTATACCTTTATATTCACCATTTAGTCTTGTTTGTAAGTCACTAGTAGTATCTTCATCTAAATAATCAGTATAGCCATCCAAATAATTAAGCATTCCATCTATTGCTGAATCTATTAATTTTTCTTTATCTATATCTTTATAATACTTGTCTATTATTTCGTTGTAAGTTTTAGTAAACTCGTTTAATTCAGTGTTTTCTGTTTTAATATTTGTTTGCTTACTTATAAATCCATAGTTTTTAAATACTAAATATCCACTAGCAATACCTACTACTATTGAAACAATAACAACTATTACTATCATTTCAACTAAACTAAAATTTATTATTCTCTTAGAATCGCTATTTTCTTCCTTTATAGATTTTGCTTTAACCTTTACTCTTTTCTTTTTAACAGTTTCTTTTTCTTTTATATCATCTTTTTTATTATCTTTTTTTATCATAACTTATTCTCCTACTTTATATGATATCACAAACAAATATTTATTTAAATAAATACGATTTATTTTTCACAAAATTTACATCAAAATAAAAACTTGCATTTAAGCAAGCTTATATTTAAACTAGTTCTAATCTTACGATTAAAGCGTCGTCTCCTCTTCTTTCTTTAAGTTTGATAATTCTTGTGTATCCACCATTTCTTTCTTTATACTTTGGTGATATTTCATCAAATATCTTCTTAACTAAAGCTGAATCATTATTCAAAAAAGCTAGTGCTTTTCTTCTTGAAATTAAAGATCCATTTTTTCCATAAGTAATCATTTTATCAACGAATTTTCTTACTTCTTTAGCACGCTCTTCAGTA
>CAYXHQ010000095.1:0-2322 GCA_964465245.1 uncultured Muribaculaceae bacterium
TTTATCACATTTTTTCTTAAATAATAAATTTAAATATTATCCTAAAGAAACATCAAGTATCATCATTATTGAAAATCCAACTAATGTAAATAATGCCATTAAACTTTTATTTTTGTTGGTTTGACTCTCTGGTATTAACTCTTGTACTACTACATATATCATTGCACCTGCTGCGAATGCTAGTAAAAATGGAAGCAAAAATCTTATTTTAAGCACTAGAAGAGCACCAATTACTCCCGAAATTGGTTCAACAATTCCGCTTAATTGTCCGTAAAAAAATGCTTTTTTTCTACTAAATCCTTCACGCCTTAAAGGTACACTCACCGCTGTTCCTTCTGGAAAATTTTGTATTCCAATACCTAATGCTAAAATACACGCTGAAAGTGTAGTTGCTCCAGATAGTCCATAAGCAATTGAACCAAAGGCTACACCTACTGCAAGTCCTTCTGGAATATTATGAAGTGTAATAGATGAAACTAAAAGCAAACACCTTTTGAATGTACTTTCTTTTCTATTTTCTTCTTTTTTTCTTTTACTCATTATTTTATCAAAAATTTTGTCTCCAATAAATAAAAGTAGCCCTCCACTAAAAAATCCTGCGAATGCAACAAGCCAAGCATTCATTTTTAGATTTTCTGCCATTTCAATAGCAGGCGATAATAATGACCAAAAAGAGGCCGCTATCATAACACCAGCTGCAAGTCCTAGCATTGCATCCATTATTCCTTTTTTTACTTTTTTAAAAAAGAATACCAAAGCAGCGCCCAGTGCAGTAACACTCCAAGTAAATAATGTGGCATATAATGCTTGTAATGCATGATTACAATTTAAAAAATATTCTGTCATATAATCCCCCTCTTAATTAAACTATGTAAAAAAGAAAAAAGGGTTATAAAATAATTTTTTAATTATCAATTAGTCCTTCCCACGGATCTTTTCTTTTTAATCTTTTAATTGCATCTTCCATTTTTATTTCATCAGGTTTAACACGATCAAGTTCACTCCATTTAATTGGCATAGAAACTGAAGCACTTTTTTTCATTCTAAGTGAATATGGCGCTACACTTGTAGATGATCTTGTGTTTCTCACCCAGTCTATAAAGATTTTACCTTTTCTTTTACTTTTACGAATATTACTTGTATATTTATCTGGATATTTTGTTTCCATCAAAACAGCAATATTTTTAGCAATTTTTCTGTGTTCATCCCAACTTCTAGAATTCACTTTTGCTACCACATGATATCCTTTTCCACCACTTGTTTTTAAATAAGAAGGCACATTTAACTCATCCAATATTTTCTTTAAATCTCTTACTCCATCTCTTATTTTATCTAAATTTAATTTTTCATCTGGATCTAAATCAAACACCATAATATCAGGTTTTTCTAACGCTTTTACAGTACTTCCCCATATATGAAATTCAAAACTATTCATTTGAACTTCACTGATTAACCCATTTACATCTTTTATATAATAGTAGTCTTCTTTGTTACCAGAATCGTTTTTAATCTTTAACTTTCCTAAATAATTGTCCATATTTTCAAAATGCTTTTTAAAGAATTTTTCTTTGTTTATACCACTTGGGCATCTAACTGTACTTATTAATCTATTTTCTATATAAGGTATCATTCTTGGAGCAATCTTTTTATAATACTCTACTATTTCTCCTTTAGTTATTTTAGGAGTTTTAAAAATTATTTTATTCGGATTAGTAATTTCAATATTTTCATTTCCACTCTCGATATCTTCCATAGTTCTATTGGTTCTTACACTTGTTTTAATTCTCTTGATATCTTTAAACTCGTGATATTCATCTTTTTCTTTAATTAAAAGCCAATTATCTTCTTTGAATTTAATTATTGCCCATGCGCCTTTTAGTCTTTTACCCTTTAAAATAAATTTTACTTCTTTTTTAAAATTAGGTTTAATTATAGGGAACCAGTATCCTTCATCCCAAATCATAACAGTCCCACCACCATACTGACCTTTGGGTATTATTCCTTCAAAATTTCTATAATCTAATGGGTGATCTTCCACCCTTATTGTAAGACGCTTGTCACCTCTATTATATGATGGACCTTTTGGTACAGCCCAACTTTTCATAGTGCCATTCCATTCAAGCCTTAAATCATAATGATCTTTTCTGGCAATGTGATGCTGAACTACAAATCTCAATTTTTTATTTGTTTTGTAAACTTTTCCTTTTGGTTCTTTAGTTTTATTAAAATTTCTTTTAGATTTATATTCGCTTAATTTTTTCATATAATCACCTAAAATTATTATTAACAAAAAACAACAATTTAATGTTTAAATCTATTATA
>CAYXHQ010000096.1:0-1299 GCA_964465245.1 uncultured Muribaculaceae bacterium
TTTAAATACGGTTGGAATTATTTCTAAGATATTTTAATATAAAATAGAAAACCATCCATACAAAAGCTATATCTAATATTTTACTTAATATGTTTAATATATCACTATATTCCATAAATTCCTCACATTCTTTTACATAAAAATTATACATCAAAAAAGATATATTTTCTATACCTTTTTATATCATCAGTGTAAACTACTTTAATTCTTCTACATTGATTATTGGAGTATCTTCTGTTTCATTTTCTACTGGCTGTGGTTCAGTAACTCCACTTAAATCCAATGTAGGAATTTCTTCAACTGGTTCAGCAACTATTTGTTCCCCAACAGATGGAGCATTCATTGAAATAGTGGCCTCTGGGTTAATAACAGGTTCCATAGAATTAGATGATTCTTCAATTGAATTATTAATTATCCCTGGATTTGAACTAACTACACTAACATCTGGTTGTTCTACATTAGAAATATTTATGCTTTCCACTTCAGGTGCTGGTGGGCCAGGAATTATTGGTTCTTCAACTGCATTTTGCTGATCCAAAACAACAGGAGTTTCCATATTAGAACCCGGACCCGCAACTACATCACCAGGAATTGAAGGAATTGTTGGTTCATTATTGATGCTAGGTAATGGAGCATTTGAAATATTATTTTCCTCTTTATTTTTCTTTTTAGAATCAAAAATGAATCCTATTAACGCAAGAACCAATACACCAGCTGCTATCAAAAAATAAATATAATTATTAGCTAAGAAATCTAAAACTTTATCCATAAATTATCTTTGCCTCCTTTATTCTAAAAATATTTTATCATTTAGAAGTTTATAAAACAAGTGTAAGTTATTAAATATTATGATTTTTTCTAATTAGTAGAACTATTTTCTTCAATTCCTTTAATAGTTAATTCCTTACCAACTGGTTGAATTTGTATCCAAGTAACACCATCATTTACATCTATTTCATTTCCATCCATATACTTATATACTGTTTGTGCATCTCTTGCAGTTTTCTCCCAAGTAATTTTTACTGCATATCCATTTGTTATGTAGTATCCTTCTCCACTTCCTATATTTTCAAGGCCTTGCCTACCATAAGAATCAATGGAATAATTTTTAACTTGGTATGTAATAATATTTTTAGTTGTATATTGATTTCCAGTTATATAATCTTTGTGCGGTGTATCACTCATAGATCTCTTATATAATCCTGTACTTTTATCATAATCATACGAAGTATTTGTATATTTTGAATATCCTATAAATACATAATCAGCTTTTTGTGAATTTTCTAATTGACTTAAATC
>CAYXHQ010000096.1:1309-2288 GCA_964465245.1 uncultured Muribaculaceae bacterium
TTTCTCAGATGTTGTTCTATAACCTTTACTCTCAATCATATTATTTATCTTTTCCATACTAGTAAAAGCAGTATGTTCAGATGCTTTTTTAAGTGAAGTATCTCTCCAATAAAGTCCACTTAAGTACATTCCATTTAAATTATCAAAGCCTAAAGCACTAATATCTTTTTGTGCTTGAGGACTCCATCCAAAATGAACATATATTGCATCGCTTTCCATAGCATAATCTAAATAATAATGCCTTGAACTTCTAATAGATCCTATTCTTTCAGTATTTTTGTCTTTAAATAAAGACATTATTCTTGTAATTCCACCCTCAACTATTATTTCATAGTTTAAAAATGCATCTTGAAGCCCTGAATGAGGCCACGCTACATGATTATTATTAATCATTACTGCGATAACTCTACTATTTGAATTTTCATCAACTATTTGAAGTTTTGGCTTTTCCTTTGGTTTCTCTTCAACATCTTGCTTTACCTCAGCAAATTTTTCTTTGAATTTACTATACAAATCAAACTTATCATTAGCAAAATATAATCCTACTCCTAATATTATTATAACTATAACAAATTTTAAAAATCCATGTTTCTTTTTCTTTTTCATAAACAACTCCTATTCCATTATAAAATTAAATATAAAAAAGAAAGACTTTACAATCTTTCTTAAAAGTATAATAAATCATAAGTATTGTTTGGACTTACAACTTGATTAGAGTAAATGTATATATAATTTAGTGGATTTTGTAAATAACTATATCTTTGTGAAAATCTATATTCATAGTTTTTGGGAACTATCCATACTTCAAAATGCAGATGTATCCCTGTACTTTTTCCAGTAGTTCCCATTTTAGCAAATTCATTTCCTTTTAAAATATTATCTCCAACTTTTATATTCGGAATACTATTTAAATGAAGAAATCTAAATAATATGTCATTTTCTTCATTTAGAGTGGATATTCCTACAACATAGTTACCTA
>CAYXHQ010000097.1:0-2209 GCA_964465245.1 uncultured Muribaculaceae bacterium
ATAGATAGATTCATTCCTTCTTCTAAAGAAGTTTTTTCACAATCACAATTTTCATAGAAATGCTCTATATCTAACTCTTCTTGTTCGGTTAATAAGCAAGAAGGTTCTTCGTAAGTTCCATAAATCATTTTTATATTCTCCTCTCTATACTGTCATTATATATGGTATAGTATCATTAGATGCTGATACATAACTATTCTTAATATTTTCTATTACTTCATTTCTCTTGTTACCTTCTGTCTCTAATTCATTTAACTTAAGATCTATATTTACATAGATTGTTTCTAGTCCATCATAATATCTTAAATTTCTAAATAAGAAATTAGAAACATCAGCCACTGCTAAATCTTCGAATACTTCCATTTTAGTAGGAGATATTGTCGATAGATTCTTGTGCTCTACTAAAAGATTTACTTTAAATTGTTTAAAGTTCAAGTTTAAATTTCCGATACCTCTTAGCTCAAATTGATTTGGATCAAAATACTCGATATAGATTCCATTATTAAACAATGAATTTACATCAGCATTTAATTGTTGACCAATGATTTGATCTGTTAAAAGAGTAGATGATCCGTAATATGACGGCATATAATACCCATAACCAGCCATCTGAGAAAGAGACAAATTGTCAGAACCAAAATCTGACCAATCTAGGTCAATTATACCTAGAACTTTTGTATCTCCTAATATATCGTCATTTAAGTAGTAACGATTGTTCTTACAGATCGTTGTTTTTTCATTTACAACATAAGGAAACTTCTTTGGGAAATATCTGGAGAAAGTCACTAATGTATCATCTTTTATTACTTCAGCCCATGCTTCTTTATTAAACTCTTTAGGAAGATTTGGGGCTAGAGGTACTAGTCCCAAACGTCTTTCTATCTTATTTAATAAAGAGGTCATATCGTTACTATGTGCCATAGTTAGCAACCTCCATTCTTTATTTCTTGTTTAACTTACTTGCTGCATAATTCATAATCTCATTGCTGATATAAGTTTCCAAGTTTACTAAAAGAACTGAACCTGCTTTATCCATTAACTGGATCTTTGATCCTTCATCAATTAGTCTAATATCATCATAAATAAGATCAAATGTTTCTTTGATTCGTTCAAAGTTAGCAGACTCCGACATAATGTATTTGATAACACTTTCGTTTGTAAGAGGTTCACAAACATCTACTTGCTCAGAAACAGGTCTTTCGATCTTTCCATCAGGAAGCAAAATACCAGATTCAGAAACGATTCCTTTAGTATAAGCACCAGGATGTGAAGGATAAATAACTCTATCATATGTGATCAACTTTAGATTTACTACTTCTACTCCATTTCTAGTATTTTCAATAGAACCAAGAGCACGTAAAGACCAAGCAGGACAACAACCTTCTCTAATGTCTAAATCGAACTCTTCTCCAAGAGCATTATAAGTACCTTTAAATTGTCCCATTACATTCATGCCTTCTGTCCAGAACTTTAAAAACTTAGCACAAGTAAGTTTCGGATCAATTGTCTGCTGTCTCACTAGATCTTTTTCTAATGGATGTCCAGCTTCTGCTCTCATTTCACCTTTACCTAATAATTCAAGTGTTCTAGAACTTTCGAGTTCAGGAAATAGTTCACTACTATCATACCAACGACCATTTCTATTCTTTTCATTTGCAGTCTGTAATACACCTTCTGCAATAACTCTTTTTCTTGTATTTCCACTTCCATCTACAATAGATGTTTCTTTTATAATTTTAGCAGGTTCTAAGTACATTGTTGTACTAGACTCTGTTATAATATAAGCTATCGGATTTTTCTTAGTCATTATTTAAAATCTCCTTTCAAGTATTATCATTTATATTAAAGTTCATAAATAACGCTAAACAAAAGAAAATAGGATAGGAAAACAAAAAATATCCCTAAGAGAACTGAATCTCTTAGGGAAGTATTTTCCTATATTATTTAGTCATTTCTTTTAACTCACTCTTATACTGAGTCTTTCCATAATTCTTGATGAAATCTTTCTGAGCAGCTCTAGCAACACGCATAGCTTTGTTGCCATACTTCTGAACGATCTTAGCACTAAGCTGTTTCTTTAAAACGTAAGCTTTCTTCATCTTCTCGTATAACGGATCATTAGCAGCCTTTGCAAGAGCATAGGCAGCAAGCTTTGTACGTCTTCTCTCATCATCAGCTTTACTTAAACGAATAAGTGTAGGCTTTCTAA
>CAYXHQ010000098.1:0-2167 GCA_964465245.1 uncultured Muribaculaceae bacterium
TGATTGTTGATGAGTTTTTAGTGGGAGGCGGAGCAAATTATGTAACTGGTGAAGGCGGATCATATAATGGTGCGGCTGGTTATTCAACCACTAGAGAAGACATTATTATTGAAGAAAATCATCCTTATACAATTACAATTGGAAGTGTAAGTGGAGCAACTACTGGATTTACAACATCAGTTAACGGAGGTACTGCAGGATGGTCGAGTGGTTGGAATGTATGGGACGCAGGATGTCAATGTTATATATGGCATACTGGTGGTGCTTCCGGAGTTGGCGGGAGCACAGTTTATGAATTTAATGGTACAAGTGGGAATACATATACAGTTCCAGGTGGTGGAAGAGGCGGAAATACAGGAGATGGCGGAAACTCAAGTAGTAGAGCTGGTGCAAGCGGAATAGTGATTTTACGAAAAGGACAAAATTAATTGATAAGTCATAATTGTAAATATAAATAATATTTGTTATAATTATTTTAGAATAAAAGTGGGAGAATTAATGGGAAAGATAGTAGATAAGTATTTTGATAAAAAGAAAAAAGATTTATTTGAGTATTCAAAAGTAGTTAATACTATGCTTAAATATGATAATAATCAAATATGGAATAATGAAACAGAATTTAATAGTTTTTTAAAGTCTACTATTTCTTATTATGTTGATAATTATTATTTTAAAAGCTTAACTGATTTTGAAGAATATAAAGATTATTTAGGACCTTTAGTTAAGTGTGATGATAGATTTAAAACTATTTTAGTGTGTGCGATTGATTCAATTAAAGAAGAATATAGGGTGGGTAATTATAAACTTAGCTCATATATAATTACTTTAATCGTTTATACTTCTGTAGTTGCTGATAGGTTCACTTATCCTTATAATAAATATCAAGTAAACATGAAAAATGTATCTAATGTAATTGAATCTATGTTTAAATATATTTCTTTTGTTAAATATGAAAGTAATGATACTAAAATTAAAAATATCACTAAATTAATTAGGGCAAATAATAATAGTGAGAGAAAATTCTTTAATATGATAAATTCACTTAATAGTGAAGTATCAAAAAATGAATATGAACAAATTGGAAAAGACAAAAAGTATTATAAAGTTTTATATAAATACAAAATAGAAGAATTAGATAGCTACAGTGAAAGGGAATTAAAGAAATATTTTAAAAGAGTGAGCGATGAACTAATAATGTTATCATATAATCTTGCTAGTCTTACTGCTTTGAAATTACTTATGCTAAATAAAGATATTATATTACTTTTTCCAATAAACTTAGAATTCTTTGAAAAAGAAAGTGAAATTAATAAACTATCAGATTTACTTGAAAATAAGAACGTTAAAAACATTATAAAGTTATATGTTGACTATTATGAGGCACTCGAACACAAAGAAGTAATAAGAGACTTAGAAAGTGCGGGATTTGAAATAGTCGCAAATGTAAGTGAGGCTACTGAACTATCCTATAGTGCATTTGATGGATATAAGTTAGGATTTGTAAGTGATGAATTTGTAAGTATTAATAAATCTAATATAGATTTATGGAAAGAGAATATAGAATTTGTAGTAAAAAACAAAAATGAAGTGATAAGTGAACTACAAATGTTAGGCATTAAGGAGGATATGTAAGTATGGAAAAGTTTGGACTATTTTTTGTGGATTTCATGAAGCCTTTCTTTCAAGGGTTGATTGAAATATTTAAACAAATAATTTTAGGACTTTTAAAAATGTTTAATGTACTAACATACGTAAATGTGGTAGAGAAGTATTCAGTGTGGTTTAGCGGTGCGGCATGGATTTTAGTAGTACTTACTATTATATGTTTACTAGCTGTAGTGGGGTTAATGGTATTTGGAATATACTATTTAATTAAAAGAAGAATTAAATTTAAGAAAAATTTACATAAACAAGAGTCTTTACTTGATGAAGTAGAAAAGCTTAATAATGATGTAATAAGGCTTAAAAAAGAAAATGAAAAATATTTAGAACTTTCTGGTGAAGTTGAATATGATGAAAATGGTAATATAATTAATAAAACTCCTGAAGGAGAAAGCAGATTCTTTAAATTAACTAGAATAGATAATGAACTAAAAGATTATAAGCCTGGATCATATAATAATACAATAACACTTGAACAATTTTGTAATGATTTCATGAATTATGC
>CAYXHQ010000099.1:0-2137 GCA_964465245.1 uncultured Muribaculaceae bacterium
AAGATTTTATAAATAGTTATCCCAGCAGTTTATCAGGCGGTATGAGACAAAGAGTCGCACTCATTAGAACACTTGCGACTAACCCAGATATATTACTTTTAGATGAAGCATTCTCAGCACTTGACTATCAGTCTAGACTTAAAGTAAGTGATGACGTTTATAGAATTATTAAAAATGAAAATAAAACAGTAATTATGGTAACCCACGATATTGCTGAAGCTATTTCTATGTCCGATAGAATTATAGTGTTTTCTGCAAGACCTACTAGTATTAAAAATATATATGATATTAATCTTACCGATGCTTCTACTCCTATAAAAAATAGAAAAGCAAAAGAATTCTCTACTTATTATGAGAAGTTATGGAGGGATTTAGATGAATCAATCTAATAAACAAGAAAAATTTATAAAAAATATTAAAAGAAAAAATAAACTTGTATTAATAACACAAATATCTATTGTTATATTATTTTTACTTATATGGGAAGTGTTAACAAGGTACAAGATTATTAATTCTTTTATTTTTAGTTCTCCATCTAATGTATTAAAAACAATTATTTCCCTATTTAATGGAAACAATTTATTTCATCACATATGGGTAACCTTATATGAAACAATTATTGCATTTTTTATTACAACCTTTGGTTCTATTCTTATATCAATTATACTTTATAGAAATAAATTTTTATCCCGTGTATTTGACCCTTATCTAACGATGCTTAACTCCTTACCTAAAGTAGCACTTGGTCCTATTATAATAATATGGGTAGGAGCTAATACAAAAAGTATAATTCTTATGGCAATACTGATTTCAATAATAACAAGCATACAAAGTATATATAATGGATTTGTTAATACTGATAAAAATAAAATAAAATTGTTAGAAACTTTTAAAGCAACTAAAGCGCAAATTTTATTTAAAGTAGTTATTCCGTATAATTATAAAATAATTGTTAACACTCTTAAAATAAATATATCCATGTGTTTAATAGGTGTGATTATGGGAGAGTTCTTAACATCAAAAGCAGGTATAGGTTATTTAATATTATATGGTTCTCAAGTATTTAATCTAAATCTAGTAATGGCAGGTATAGTAATACTTTTAATACTCTCAGTTATATTATATAAAGTCATTAAAAGAATTGAAGATAAGATAACATATTGATACTAGTGCAAACTAGTTTTTTTATACACAAATTTAGAAAATGTCCTAGAAAATGTCCTAGAAAAATAAGACCTAAAAGGTCTTATTTTAATTAATTAAATTTATTTGTAACTAGTGTATCAAAATTCACTTTTTCTTCTATAGCTTTATTATAAATCATTAAGTCTTGTAATCTATCGTATGATTCTTTACTTACATAAGTTGTATCCCACCATGAGTCAGCATTCTTATATCTATCAATCATATTCATTAATTCTTGCATTTTAGTATCTGGAAATTGATCAATTATATCACTTGCAAGTATATCTGTATCAGTTGTTTTTATATATTTTAGAGCTTTATTAATTGCTATATTGAAGCTTTTTATAATATCCTCATTTTCTTCTATGTAACTCTTTTTAGCATAATATGCAGTATATGGAACTTCTCCCGATAATAACCCTAGAGATGCTAAAACACAGCCATATCCTTCACTTTCTATTTTAGAAGCATTAGGTTCAAATAAGTTAACATAATCTCCATTGCCACCAATAAATGCTCCACTAAGTGCTGCAAACTCAACAGATGTATCAATGTTTACTTCACTTTCTAAAATATTTCCTTTATGAAGTGCATAATTAAATACCATTAATGGCATTCCGCCACTTCTACCAGCTAACACTGATTTTCCTTTTAAGTTTTCAATTTTGAAGTTATCTTTTTCTGCACAGTCACCCACTAAAAACTGTCCATCTCTTTTTGTAAGTCCTGCGAATGTTATTAAATAGTCGGTTTCTTTGTTGTTATAAACATATATTGCTGCTTCTGGCCCTGAAAATCCAATTTGTGCATCTCCTGATAATACTGCTGCTGCTGTTTTATCTGCTCCTGGAGTAAGTATTACTTCAACATCTAATCCCACTTCTTCAAAGTAACCATTTTCAAGTGCTACATACCATGGAGTATAAAACACACTATGTGTAACTTCTGCTAC
>CAYXHQ010000100.1:0-2117 GCA_964465245.1 uncultured Muribaculaceae bacterium
GGTAGATGAAAATGGAAAGCCGACAGTATTGTGAGAGAAAGTGCTTAACGCACACGATAATTCAAAAGGAGGAGAAATATATAAAATAACTCCTGAACAATTAACCGAAAAAGTAAGAATTCTCAAGGAAGCGGGATTTGCGAGTGATGAGATTAGAACCTTGATAGAAAATGGGATATGTGGTAAGGTAGAAATGGAAGTAATGGATGTGAACAAGAATGGGGTGTTTGATGAAAGTGATGTAGAGATGATGGGGGATAATTTAGTATCTAGTGATGTTGTAATAATAAGAGATGACGAAGGGAAAATAGAAAAAGTTGAATGAAAATGATTAATAATAGAAGAAAATGGTTGGTTTGTGGCGACAGAAAAGTGTCAAACATTACTTAAAAACAGTTGAATTGATGGGGTAGCATTAAAAGTAAGAGAAGGGAATACAGAATATCTAGTAAAAGAACATCAATGAAATGGTGGTGAATTTTATATAAGCAATAAAATAATATTCAATACTGATGGTAAAATAAAAAAAATAATAGGAGATAAGGGAATGTTGGAGTGATATAACTGGAATCGTTGAGATGTATTGTGAATGTATGGTGTTGCTTATGGTGATAAAAGCATAAAAATAGAAGTAGATGGGTTTGAATATGCTGTGCCTTCAAGGATGAGTGAAGATATTGCTTCGCCATGAAGGAAATATAATGAAAAATGAGAAATAATAGCAATAAAAGGTGAAGACTTAATAACAGAATATAGTATAAATCCTGAGGTACAGGATCTTATTTCAAAAGAGGTCGTAAATGATGAATTGAGGATAGTAGAGGGAAAGAAAGAATATGTGGTAATGAAAGATCAGAAAACAAATGAACGGTGAGTAGAATATATTGATTATGGTGATATGCGTGATTCTCGAGGTAGATATAAAGGAAAAGAATTTGTATGGATAAATGAAGTAACAAAAGAAACACCAATAGTATTTGAAGAGGTATCAGAATTTTCTTGAAATTTTAAGAAATGAGTGATAGAATACAAAGTGGATAAAAATAAAGAGATATTTGTAGAGATTGGGAAAGCGCCTTCAGAATCGACTCAAATTGTATATAATAAATTTTTAGAACACATTCAATGAAAGTACTATATGCATACTGTGTATATAGGATGAAAAAGTGCATTGATTAATTAAACATCCACCTATCTCCTGAATTAATCACTCTTGGACTCTAACCTAAAATAAAAAAAACAAAAAAACCCGGCCATGCATTCCGGGTTTTTTCTTCGCACCCGGGTGGGTGCTATATTACAGTTCTTACTGTTTATTTATTTCTCATTCCCATTCCCATTCCTTGTCCTTTCCCTTCTGTTCCACGTGCAGCTTTTCTGGCTGTGGCATCAGCTCTTCTTTGGAGCATAGCTTGGAATTGGTCTTCAGTAGCATATGTAGTGATTCCATATGCTTCATGTACTTTTTTGAATGCAGCATAATCTTTTGCATCTCTTGTTTTTTGGACTTCAGCTCTAAATGCTTCAGCTTGTTCTGGAGTTGAGAAATGCTTGAGCATGTTAGCTTGATTTTGCATAACTTTAGTTTGGATTTTTTGTCCCCTCTCTTGAGTAGGAACTTCATTCGAAGCAAATGTTGTTGCTCAGAGAACCATACTTGCGAGTCAAAGTACTCATACAGTACTCGCTACGATAAATTTTGTTTTCATGTGTCATACATATTAAAAATTAAAAGCGTCTGTCTATTTCTAGATGACGCCCTCAGTATATACAATGACCTTAAAGGAAACTAAAGATTACCTTAAACACTATTTAAGATTAGTGAATAGTGAAAAGTGAAGAGTGAAAAGCGATGGTATTGCTTAAATAGACTATCGTAATTTACAATAGTTTGTTAGATAACCAGTCATTCGTTATTCACTATTAGTTTTTAGTTTTTCACTATTTGGAAATCTGATAGCCAAAGCCCTTTATCGTCTCTATTACTGTCTTCCCCAATTTTTTTCTAATCGTAGAAATATACACATCGAGCTTGGCGTCTTCTTCAAAAATTTGATCATTTCCTCGGATTTCTTCTATGATTTCTGTTCTGGAAATACTCCTTCATTTTCTCTCCA
>CAYXHQ010000101.1:0-2091 GCA_964465245.1 uncultured Muribaculaceae bacterium
AGTATGATAAAGAAAAAAATCCGTAAAAAACGGACTTTAGTCTAAAAATTTACGTTTTTAATTTTATTTCTTTGTAATCACAATGATTTATAGTATAATTTTTATAGTAGGAGTAGTTTGTGAAGGACAAGAAAAAATGCATTATATTGTTTATTTTAGTATTTTTAGCTATATCTATACTTTTAGGAGTATATGGTTTAATTACTAATAGCAATAGACTTTTAATTAAAGAGATTAGGAAAAACATTAGAGTAACAGAAGACAAAAAAATTGAAGTAGTTGTAAAAATAGATGCTAATAAAAGATTAACTAGTAATGAAAAAATATATTGTGCGATTAATAAAAATGATAAAAGTGAAGAGTTAGACTGGAAACTTTCAAATAAAAAAGAATGTAGTTGGGAAGTAGAACCTGGGGAATATAATATTTATTTAAAAGATAAAGAAGGTTTTACTATTAAATCAGATATTCAAAAAGTAGATGTTAACCGTACGTTAAATATAGAAACACCATTAGATATATATTATATTCCCGTAAACACTTATAAAACAATTGATGCTAAAGTAGATTATATTGGAAAAATAGATGATGAAATAAATTGGAAAAGTGATAATGAAAACATAGTTAGTGTTAATAATAATGTAATCTATGGTGAATCTTTAGGACAAGCTAATATAGTTCTTAGTACTAAAGATGGTTATAAAAAGGATATTAAAGTTGTTGTGACAGATTTAATAGTCTCACCTAGAATAGATAAATATAAACCAAAATTACCTTGCAATAGATATTCTGAGACTGAGGCAGAAATGATGGATTTAATACTTGAAAGCAGAATAAAAGAAGCAGGCGAAGGTACAAGAGCAGGAGTAGTGGCAGCGGCAAGATTTTTATTACTAGAGTTTCCTTATACCCTTAAATACTTTAATGAAAATGGAAGACTTGTAAATCATTCAGGGCAGTCTTATGTTGATGGAGAAGGCAGATATTATCATAAAGGCTTATATTTACATGAAAACAAGTTTTCCGCGATTATAAAAAGTAGAATGGGACCTGCTATTTGGGGATGTAAGTTATATGATTTATGTTTAAGAGAGTATAGACCTAATGGTTTTACTTGTAGTGGATTTGTATCTTGGACTCTCTTAAATGGTGGATTTGATGTAGGAGATGCCGGAGCAGGTGACTATAGTTATAGATCAAATGATCTTTCAGATTTAGGTGAAAGAGTTAAAATAAGCAAAGAACTTGTTAACTCAGGAAAAATAAAAGTAGGAGACATTGCTTATAGAAATGGACACGTTGCTGTTATTATTGGACTTGATGAAAATAATATATATATTGCCGAATCATTACCCGGAAACGTTAAAGTAGTCACATTAAATAAATATGGAAACTTCTTAACCAGAAAAGATTTATTTACTCATGTAATATTCATGGATTCTGTATATAAAAACGAAGGAAATTATACTAATATGTGGTAGAAAAAATAATAAAGAAAAAACTTTATTATTTTTATAACTTATAAAAAAAAGAGCTCTAATTAGAACTCTTTACAAACATTCTACATATGTATCATTTAAACATCTTACGCTGCATATACAGTCTACATTCATTGTAAATATAGAGTCAGTCCCTACATATGGATATAAACTAGTAGTATCAGGATTTGGCGCTAGTACTCTAAATGTAGCACAACATCCATCAATTTTTTCTACTCTGAATACTGAACTTGTTTCACCAGTTTCTGTTCTTGTAGTAGGAACTGCCCAAGGAACACCATTTCCACAGCAAGTATATAACATAATTGGTCTAGTATTACACATAATGCAGTTTGTTCCACCACCTAAAGCTGGTCTATCACAAGAGTTTAAGCAATTATCTGGACATACATTTGATTGAAGCACACAAATAACTTGTAATATTTCATTAATGCAGTTGTCACAGCAATTACTGTCTGTATTAGTAGTATTATTCATAAAATCCACCCCTTCATTCTTTTCACTTATAATGTATGCCTTAAATGACTAAAGAGTGATTCCTTTTACCTAGAAATTGATTTTTATATTTATTTTGTGATAAAATATTTAAAGG
>CAYXHQ010000102.1:0-1955 GCA_964465245.1 uncultured Muribaculaceae bacterium
TTGGTGCATAGATTATACCATAATATAAGATTTTAGTCAAAAAATTTATTTTAAACATTAAATATAATCTGAAACACCCATATTATTATCGAAGGGTAATAAGTCATAGAAATATCTAAATTTATTATAATATTATATTGAATATTTTTTAATTAACTGTATTATATCTAATACTGGTTTATTTGTCATTTGGGAGGTATTAATAAAAATGACAACATATACAAGATTAATAGAAGAAAAACGAGAAAATATTCAATATATGATTACTGCTGGATTTAACTTTACTGAAATTGGCAAAGCAGTAAGTAAAGATCGGACTACTATCCGTGATGAAATACTTAGAAATAGATATATTAAAAGTACTTTTTTCGAGATGTTTGATAAAGAAGGTATTAAAAAAGCTGTCTATGATTGTGATAAACTTAAAAAGAAACCTTATGTATGTAATCCTTGCAGTAAAAAATCTTTCTGTAATAAACATAAGCTTTATTATAATTCTAAAATAGCTCAGAAAAGGTATGATGAAACTAAAAGTAAAGCTCGTGAAGGAGTCGACATTGAACCAGATGTTATTGAAGAAATCGAACTGGCTATAGTTCCATTAATTAAAAAGCAAAAACAAAGCATTAACCAAGTTTATGCTAATCACTCAGATATATTATATTTTGCTAAATCAACATTTTATAAATATGTTAATTCAGGTGTTTTATCTTTAACTAATCTGGATTTGCCTAAAAAGGTTAAATATAAAGCTCGTAAAAAGAAACGTAAGGAGAACAATAAAAGAGAACTGGCTATCTTAAATAAACGAACTTACAAAGAGTATTTAGACTTCACCTTAAAACATCCAAAAATGAATATTATGCAGATGGATACAGTTGAAGGAACAAAAAGTAGTTCTAAAGTGTTATTAACCTTAATAATTAAAAAAACTAGATTCATGTTAATATTCTTACTTGATAAACAGAATGTAATTTGTGTAAACGAAGTATTTAACAATCTAAAAAAACAGCTTGGTATTAAACTATATTCATCAATATTTAGAATTATCTTAACTGATAATGGATCTGAATTCTTTAATCCATTAGGAATAGAGATTGATTATGAATCAGGTAAAAAAGTTTGTAACTTATTTTATTGTGAACCTTATTCTTCTTGGCAAAAAGGATGTATTGAAAAAAATCACACTTATATTAGAAATGTTTTTCCAAAAGGTACATCATTCGAAGAATTATCTAGTAAAAAAATCAAAAGACTTGAAGATAATATTAATAACATTCCAAGAGTCGAACTAGGTAATAAAACACCTTATGAAAAGACAAAAGAATTGTATCCCGAACTAATAAATAAACTTAATTGTTCTTTTATTTTACCTGATAATGTAGATTTATCTAAAAAAAGTGTTACAGGTAGTAATAATGGCTAAGATAGATGAGATTAAATACAGAGAATTAACAGCTAAAATAGATATGATTTTAGAGTTCTTAGAGAATAATGGTGGGATAGGTCATGAAATGTATAGTTTTATATGTTCCTCTTCCGGAGAAGAAATATCCTTTGACATAGTAGATGTAGCTATGGATATTAAACATGAAATTGATATTTTATCTCAAGATGATGATTCTTTTCCTTTTTAAATGACAAAACAGGAGTCTTATCTCCTGCCTCGTCAATGGCAAATAAACCATTAATATCCAACCATCATGTACGGTGACTAAGTCGAAAAAAGACCTGGTAACGTACACTTTTTGTGATGCAACAATTTAATTACATCTGTTTATATAATATCACATTTTTATTTTTTTACCATACTTATTATTGGAAAAACTCCATATTTCGGGTGTTTAATCTCTTAAATTAATTTCAAGTCCTTTACGGGGATTGTAGATACAATTCAATCAATTTATTTTAAAAAGATTTACTATCTAAGTTAACGACTCTGGCAATTTAATTCA
>CAYXHQ010000103.1:0-1947 GCA_964465245.1 uncultured Muribaculaceae bacterium
AGTTGATGAAGCTAATGAATTAAAAGCTAAACTTGAAGAAGTTGGCGCAGAAGTTGAATTAGCTTAAATGTAATAAGCCTTGAAAAAGGCTTTTTTGCGTTTAATAATAGGAGGTTTTAAAGTGAGAGAAGAACAAAGACAAGAAGCAATTGAAGAAATCAATAAAACAAAAGAAGAAATTAAAAATTTTGAGGAACTTGCTTGGGAATTATCATGTATGCGTAATACTGACCCACAAGTTAGAAAGTATTTGGAGTTAGAACAAATAGTAGAGAAAATAAGAAAAAAACTGTTTCCTTATCTTGTTTCAATACCTGAGTGGGATGAAAAAGGCACTGAATTAATATATAAAAAGATTAGCGAACAAGTAAACAATGCATTATATTATTATAATGAAGAACATAAATGTAATCATCCTATTTGGTTTACTAGAATAATGTCTGATAATATTTATCAATGTTTGGAATGTGGAAAAATAGTTAAAGTTGATAGTAAAAAAGATTTTGAAAATGAACATTCTATTTTAAAATTTGAAGAACCATCTAGCTTTCATTCATGCCAAAGATTATATTATAATTATTTATATGAATGTTCTACTGAAGAAGCAGTACAAAAATTAATAAGAAAGTTTAATGAAAAATAGGTGGTTTTGCAATGGGAGAATATTTAGATAAATAGTGCAAAGTGCTATTGAAAGAGAAAAAGCAATAAATTTAAAAGCTTTAAAATTATGTAAAGAAGTAACTGATAAACTTGCTGAAAGTGTAAGTGAAGGAAAAAACTGTGTAGTCTTAGATAAAGTATATTCAGATGACGTAATAAAAGTGGCCAAAGAAATTTTAAAAAAAGATGGAATACAACTTTGGCAAAATATAAAATTAGAAATATTTGCTTCTGTAAATACTAGAAAACTAAAAAAAGCAAAAAAGTTGTTATTAAAAAACAATAATCAAAACAAATAAATAGAATAAGAGGGCGCTAATGGGAGCAATCCCGGAAAAACAATAGGAGGTTTTGAAATGGGAAAATATGTAAAAGAATTAATAGAAGAAGTTAATAAAAATAGAAAAAAAGAGGCTTTAATTACATTTAAAGAAACAATTGATCTTTTAAAAAGTTATGCAAAAGAAGGAAAAGAATTGAGTACTCTAGTAAAATGTACAAAAAGTACTGTATTTATTCTTGAAAGATTATTTTCTTCACAGGGGTTTGATACTCTTATCATTCCATCTCCAAGTGATGTAAATGGTTATTCTTTATTAGTTGAAGTTAACGAGAAAAAAAGTAAAAGAAGAAAATGATTGTTACAAAAAATAATAATCAAAATAAATAGAATAAGGGGTATGTTAGTGGAACAATACTGGACAAACAATGAGAATTTAAAAAGTGAAATAAAAGAAGTGGAGTATAAAGTACTTGATAATTCTTTTATTTTTTATACTGACGCAGGAGTGTTTTCTAAAGATAAGATAGATTATGGAAGTGATTTACTTATAAATACATATCTTTTAAATCATAGTAAACATATAAATATTCTTGATGTAGGTTGTGGTTATGGAGTAATAGGACTTACTCTTGCGTTACTTACTAAAAGTAAAGTTGACCTGATAGATGTAAATAAAAGAAGTGTTCATTTAACTAAAATGAATATTAAGAAATATAAACTTGATAGTAACGCATTTTATTCAGATGCTTATGAGTTTGTAGATAAAAAGTATGATGTAATAATTACTAATCCACCAATTAGAGTAGGAAAAGAAAAATTATTTGAAATACTTGAGGGTGCTAAAAACCATTTGAAAAAGTCTGGTGAATTATGGGCAGTAATACGTAAAGATCAAGGAGCACTTTCTACTATGAAACATTTAGAAAATATATATAATATAGAAATTAAAAATAAGAAAAAAGGCTATTTAATATTCTGTGCTAAAAATAAGTAAATTTTAT
>CAYXHQ010000104.1:0-1931 GCA_964465245.1 uncultured Muribaculaceae bacterium
CCACTGAACAAGAAGCATTTATATTAGAACTTAATTTAATAAAAAAATATAATCCTAAATATAACATACTTCTTAAAGACGATAAGAGTTATCCTTATATAGAATTTACTAATGAGAAATACCCTAGATTAATAATTAGAAGAGAAATAAATATAAAGAAGAAAAATAGAGATTTATATGGACCATATCCAAATGTATATGCGGCTAGAAGAATAGTGAATTTAATAAATAGATTATATCCACTTCGTAAGTGTGTTAAAATGCCTAAAAAAGAGTGTTTGTACTATCACATTAATGAATGCTTAGGATACTGCATACACAAAGATATAAATATAGATGCGTTAAAACAAGAAGTAAAAAGTATATTAAATGGAAATGATGAGCGTCTTATAGAAAAGATACATGAAAAAATTAAAATAAACGCAGATAATCTAAATTATGAGGTAGCACTTTCTTTGAAAAACGAACTTCTTTATATTAGTCTTTTAAAAGAAAAACAACGTGTTGAATTAAATGATGGAATAAATAGAGATATATTTAACTTTTATGTATATAAAGGATATCTTAGTATTGCTGTATTTTTCTTAAGAAATGGAAAACTGGTTGGAACTCACCCAAGTATTAAACCTATCATTAGTGATGAAAAAGATGAACTTGAAAGATTTATTGTTGACTTTTATTCTAAAAATAATTTGATTCCAAAAGAAATAATAGTGCCTAACACTTTAGATAAAGAAATGTTGTCTTCACTCTTAGGTATAAAGGTAATCTCTACTGAAAAAGGTATAAAAAATAAATTATTTAAAATGGCAGGAGATAACGCAAAAATAAATATAGAAAATGAAATTGAAAGAATATATAGAAATAATGAAAGAAATAATGATGCGAATACAGAATTAAAAGAAATTTTAGGACTTGATAATTTAAGTGTAATTGAAGCATTTGATAATTCTAATTTATTTGGAAGTTACACAGTATCTGGTATGGTTACATTTATTGATGGCGTTCCTTCAAAGAATGACTACAGAAAATATAAAATATCAGTAGATAAAAACGATGATGCGGGTGCGATGAGAGAAGTAATATATAGAAGATATTTTAGGGTACTTAAAGATAAACTTAGAATGCCAGATCTCATTATAGTAGATGGTGGGATAAATCAAATTAATGCATGTAAAGAGAGTTTAAAAAGTTTAAATCTTTATATTAAAGTTTGTGGACTTAAGAAAAATAGTAAGCATCAAACAAGTGAATTAATTGATGGGGACACTCTAAATATTATTCCGATTGATTCAAAAAGTAATGTATTTTATTTGTTATCTAGAATAGGGGATGAGATGCATAGATACACTATTACATATCATAAAACCATAAGAAGTAAGGGAAGTTTGAGTAGCGTTCTTGATAATATTCCTGGTATTGGTAATACTCGCAAAAAAGAATTGATAAAGCATTTTGGATCTCTAACCAAAATAAAAGAAGCAAGTGTAGAAGAACTTACTAAAATAATTCCTAGAAATATTGCTGAAAATTTAAAAGAAGTATTAAATAAAAAATAAAAATATCATTTATGAATAAGTGATGTTTTTTAATGCATAATAATATAGCATTCAATAGTTTAATCAATTTTTTCTAAAGTAATTAATTCTCCTGGAGTACAATTTAAGTATTTACAAAATTCTTCAATATATTTAAATGAGATAGAAGTTGTATCTCCTCTTATTATTCTATTTAAATTTCTAGATGTCATATACATGTTTTGACATAGCCAGTATTTAGTTCTCCCATTCTTTTTTAATAGTTTTTCAATATTAATTTTTACCATTTTTTACCATCCCTTAATAAAATTTTACAAGATATAGTCTTTGTAAATAAGATTTGAGTTTAGGTAAAATTAAAAAGAAATAAAAAAGATGAAATAAATGTTAATA
>CAYXHQ010000105.1:0-1924 GCA_964465245.1 uncultured Muribaculaceae bacterium
CACCCATACCAGCGATTAGAGTTTGACCAGTTTCATGATCAGTTGAAGCTCTAAATGATGGGTCTTCTTTAGCTAATTTTTGTAAAGCAACTCCCATCTTTTCTTGGTCGTTTTTACTTTTTGGTTCAATTGCAAGTTCGATAACTGGTTCAGGGAATACCATTTTTTCTAAGATAACTTGACTATTTTCAGCACAAAGTGTATCTCCTGTAGTAGTATCTTTAAGACCTACTGCCGCAGCTATTTCACCTGCATATACTTCTGATATTTCATTTCTTTGATTAGCATGCATTTGAAGTATTCTTCCAACTCTTTCTTTCTCACCTCTTGTTGAATTCATTACATAACTTCCACTTTTTAGTACACCTGAATATACTCTAAAGAATGTTAAATTTCCAACAAATGGATCATTCATAACTTTAAAAGCTAATGCTGAGAATGGTTCAGAGTCACTTGCTTTTCTTTCAATCGGATTATCTTTCATATCTATTCCTTTAACTGATTCAATATCAGTAGGACTAGGTAGGTAATCTAAGACTGCATCAAGTGCTAAATTAACTCCCATATTTCCTAAAGCTGTTCCGCATAATACTGGGAAGAATTCAACTTTAAGTACACCTGTTCTTATAGCTTTCTTTATTTGTTCTGCGCTTATTTCTTTACCCTCTAGATAATCTTCCATAAGTGAATCATCAAACATAGAAACTGTTTCTATAAGTTCATTTCTTTTTTCTTCACAAATTGCTTTTAAATCTGCAGGAATATCAATTTCAGTTGCTTCTTCATGTTGTTCTCCATTATATTCATAAGCTTTCATTGTTACTAAGTCAACTATTCCTTTAAATGTATCCCCGTCTCCAATTGGCCATTGAATTGGTGCACTTGATTCTGATAGTCTATCTTTTATACTAGATAGACTCATTACAAAATCAGCACCAGTTTTATCCATTTTATTTGCAAATATCATTCTAGGAACTTTATATTCATCTGCTTGTCTCCAAACTTGTTCAGTTTGAGTTTCTACACCTGCTTGAGCATCAATTAAAGCAATTGCTCCATCAAGAACCTTTAAACTTCTTTCAACTTCAATAGTGAAGTCTACGTGCCCTGGTGTATCTATAATATTTAATCTATAACCTTTCCAATGTGCAGTAGTTGCAGCACTTGTGATAGTTATACCTCTTTCTTTTTCTTGTTCCATCCAGTCCATTTGAGATTCTCCATCATGAGTTTCTCCAATTTTATGAGTTTTACCTGTATGGAATAAAACACGTTCCGTAAATGTAGTCTTACCAGCATCTATATGTGCCATAATACCAATATTACGTAATTTGTCTAACGATACGTCACGCGCCATAATTTTTCTCCTTTATTACCATCTATAGTGTGCATAAGCTTTATTAGCCTCTGCCATTTTGTGTGTATCTTCACGTTTCTTACAAGACCCACCTGTACCATTTGAAGCATCTATAATTTCAGCAGCTAATTTTTCTGCCATTCCTCTACCATTTCTATTCTTTGCATATTGGATTAACCAACGAAATGCTAAAGCTTGTTGTCTATCAGCTCTAACCTCAGTAGGAACTTGATAATTACTTCCACCTACACGTCTAGATCTAATTTCAAGTGAAGGCTTAATATTTTCATAGGCTTTCTCAAAAACTGCAACTGGATCTTCACCAGTTTTCTTTTTAACAATATCAAATGCTTCATATAAAATATTTTGTGCAGTTCCTTTTTTACCATCTATCATTATTCTATTAATTAACTTAGTAATCATTTTAGAATTATATATAGGATCTGCTAAAACTTCTCTTTTTTCTGCTTGTCTTTTACGCATAATATTCTCCTTTCGTATATTTACTTAAATTATTTATTTAGGTCTTTTAGCTCCGTATTTGCTTCTACCTTGTCTTCTTTTATC
>CAYXHQ010000106.1:0-1834 GCA_964465245.1 uncultured Muribaculaceae bacterium
CTTTTTTGTTATCTCGTATCCCTCTGTATGTAATTTCTTTATAAAAGTAAACATTATGACTTAAAATAATTATTTGCCTTACTCCATTTTTCCTTTCAAAGCAATCATTAATTATTTCTTTTATAAGTGTTGTTATAATAAAAATGGTTTCTCCATCTAAACTTGATATCGGATCATCAATAACTATAATCTTATCATTGATAATTCCATCATCTTGCTGACTTCCTTTTATTAAATGATAAAAATATAAAAACGAAATAAAACTTGCCTCACCTTCACTTAATGTATCCCTCACTGGAGCACCATCATATCTTATTATTTCATATTTACCTTTTTCATCACTTGCTTTAAGTTTAAAACTTTTAAATCCAAATAAATCAAGAATTTTGTTTATTTCATCAATTGTAGATATAATTCCTTTAATCGAATTTTCTAATTTTTTTCTTTCATTAATTACGCTTTCTTTTCTCTCCTTGGATTTCAATATATTATCATTTAGTATAGTTATTCCATTATTCAATCCATTAATCTTTTTAGTATAGGCACTTATTACACTATTTGATTCCTCATGAATAAATCTAACAATTTTCTTTTGTAAAGCCTCTTTTGAGTTTTTGATATCACCTATTTTTTTATTATCTTTATCATTTTGTTCATTATATAGTTTTATTTTTTCGTTTATAGGATTTAATAAACCCTGCATACCTTCAAACTGAACTATTTTCGTTGGATCATCAATTTTTTCATTTATTATAGAAGTATTTCTTTCAAGATTCATTTCAAAATTTGATAAAATAGCATTGTCATTAATAAAGAATGGGATTTCTTCAATTATTTTTATATATTCAATCAATAATGCTTTTTCAGTTAAATATGTTTCTTTTAAGCAACTTATTTTTTCCAACTTTTTAGAATAATCTTCATTAAAGTAGTTATTTAAATTTGAAATTAGATTCTCATCAATACCTTTTTGACAAAATGGACATTTATCATCAGATTTTTCTAAATATTGAATACCTTCTTTAACCCAATTACTATTATTCATTTTATCTATTAAATTTGATAAGGAAATATCTTTGCTCCCTTCAATTTTTTCACTGAATATTTGATCATGTAATACTGTATTTAAGTTATCAACATTTATTATATTTATTGTAGATTTCAACTCTAAATTATCTGAATACAATAAATCATATTCCTTTTTTATATCATCATAATTCATTAAATCTATAGATAAATCCGCATTCATAATATAATTACAGAAATTTTCCTTTGATCCTAATACATTTTGACCATCAAATAATTTTTTCACCTTATCTGCATACTTTGATTTATCTTCCCATATAATTGAATTCAAACTATCCTTTTCCATTTCCCTTGAACTAATTAACTCTCTAATTTTTTTATTATATAAATCTACTGTATTAGTTATTTTTGTTTCTTCCTCGAACAGTTTTTCAATTTGCTCCGTAATTTCTTTGCTTTCTTCACCTAATGTAAAAATTCCTTTTATTTTGCTTTTATCTTCAAAATTAGTATTTATAAACTTTTTATTATATACTAATGTATCTATTTTTTTATTATCAACCCAGTTTATTTTTGAAACAAACTTTTCAGGATTTAATATTAAATTTGAAATTGTAGTCTTTCCACTACCATTTTTACCATAAATATAATTGATTTTTTTTAAAGATAATTTTTCATCCTTTGAATACGTTGCAATACCATTAAACTCTATTTCTTCAATCATTTAAATCCTCCTACTAAAAAAAGTGCCATATAAAAACTTCTTTTCAAAAGTCTCTACTAGCACTTTCCTTTTCATTAACTTAAT
>CAYXHQ010000107.1:0-1791 GCA_964465245.1 uncultured Muribaculaceae bacterium
TATAAAGAGGTTTAAGTTTAAAAGAAGAGAGCTAACGCTCTCTTTTTTTACTTTTTATTAGAAAGGAGGTGGTCTTTTTGGCTGTTGGTAATTATTTCGACGTATACAATGTAGAGAAATATAAAGAAAGAGTTAGTAATATTGCTAGCGGTATATCAGAATTAAGAAATGGGAATTTTTTTATAGAAGCTAAAAGTAAAATTGAACGTCAAATTAAAAGTTTAGAAGAAAAGGAAAGACAGATTTTTAAAATACTAAACGTAAGAGATATTAAAGAATTAAACGAAAGATTGGAAGAATATAAACAAGCAGTGCTTAATTTATCAGGAGCAGGACTTAATCAAGCTTTTATTGCTATTTTATCAGAGAAAAACAAGCAAGAGTTTGAAGCCTTTAATGAAGCCGTTTTGTCTGTAATTTATGAAGACTTATTAGAGAATAAAACTATTGAGGACTTAGGCGTAGAGAAGGTAAAAAATAAGGTTCTAGAGTTATTAAATACTAATAGGCCTAAATATGCTACATATTCGAGTCCTAAAGGTATGACTGGCACACAATTTTTCCCTGCCAGCTTTACTACAGAGCAGAAAAATAGATGGATAGGGCTATTAAAAGAAAAATATAGATATAAGCCGCGAGTCCAAAAATATTTTGAGGTTGCTGCAATGTCTAATAATGATACTATGGTAGGAGAATTTACTTGGTTTGATATGACTAATCAAATGACTCAAACAGAAGCTAGGGATAGATTAACTTCTGCTGAAGTTGATGAAATAAACCGGAAGATTAAAAATTTTATTCTATCAAAAGTTAATAATGATAAAACACTTATTTCTTCTATTATTGATTATGTGCTTTCAGAACAAGGAAACAAATATGTTTTCTTTGTTGGAAAGAATGAAAAAGATATTACTGGTATACTTGGAGAGATTCAAGGTTTATATTATATTTCTAAATTTTTAGGAGGCCTAACCCCTGCTTTACAATGGAGAGGGGGTACTTACACTGGAGAAGGTAGTAAAAAACCTCACCAAGACATTTTACTTGATAAATTTGGTATTCAGGTAAAGAATACTACAAAAGAAGCACTTTTTGGTTTAGGTCAAATTGAGTTTGCTTCTGCAAATATAGAAGGAATGTTAAGTAAAACTGGTATATCATCTTATGCTGCAAATGTTTTCTTAAATTATTATGGTACATTAGGTTTTAATATTGCATACCACAGAGACAGGCGGAAAAAGAGAGGTACACAATATTTACCTGGGCTTCGTGAAAGTGATAAGGGCGCTAATATATATAAGGAGCAAAGAGGGAAATTAGAGTCTTATCAAAAAGATATAGATACCTTATTAAGTTTATTTAGTGCTTCTTTTATGTATTTAGATGTGGCAGAAAGTGCTACTAGTTTAGATGCAAATTCACTTTTTCTTTTAGGTGGGGTAGCTTTTCAAACTGCTTCACAAATTCTTTCAGATGTTTTGGCACAACTAGAAAAAGATGAAAAGCGGTTTAAAGTTAATGCTTCATTAAAAACAGATAAGAATATTATTACTGCATTGAATGCTAGTAGTAAAGGAGCCGGTTATTCTGATTTGGTAGTTAATGATATAAAACTTACTTCCTCTTTTAGATTTTGATTTTTTCAGAAAATTATTATATAATAAGATATAAAAGATATGAGAGGAGAAAGTTACATGGATAGAAACATTATAATGAACCGGCTCAGGGAGCACCTATTAGACGCTCGCGCGAATGGATATAAACCTCTTTATCTTTCCTTAGCAGGTAGTC
>CAYXHQ010000108.1:0-1733 GCA_964465245.1 uncultured Muribaculaceae bacterium
TGAAGGTATTAATCTTTTTTATTACCTTCAACCTAAAAATATTTTACACTATCAAATCTTACAAATAATTTACTTCTGGGTCTTGTCATGATACAATTTAAATAGAATAGGAAGGCATAATATGAGTATATTTAATAATAAGAAAATAAGTAGTGAAGAAGTAAAAAAACTAGATATGTATTTTAGGGCAGCTAATTATTTATCAGTGGGACAACTATATTTGATGGATAATCCTTTGTTAAAGAAAAAACTATCTATAATGGATATAAAACCTAAAGTAGTAGGCCACTGGGGAACTGTTCCAGGGCAAAATTTCATATATACTCATTTAAATAGAATTATTAAAAAAAATGACTTAAATATGATATATGTATCAGGTCCTGGGCATGGTGGGAATGCCATGGTGGCGAATGATTACTTGGATGGAAGTTACACAGAGATATACCCTAATATTACTGAAGATGAAGAGGGAATGTGTAAACTTTTTAAACAGTTTAGTTTTCCAGGAGGAGTATCTTCTCATGTAGCACCAGAAACTCCTGGAAGTATAAATGAAGGCGGAGAGCTTGGATACTCATTATCTCACTCTTTTGGCGCAGTCCTAGATAATCCAACTCTTATTGTTTCATGTGTAGTGGGGGATGGGGAAGCAGAAACTGGACCACTTGCTACGTCTTGGCAAGGAATAAAGTTCTTAAATCCAAAAACTGATGGAATTGTTTTACCAATTCTTCATTTGAATGGATATAAAATTGCAAACCCTACAATTATGGGAAGGATGAGTGATAATGATTTAAAATTATATTTTACATCTTTAGGATATAATCCTATATTTGTGTGTGGAAGTGAAAGAAGTTCAATGCATACAAAAATGGCACTTGCGATGGACAAAGTAGTAGAAGAAATAAAAAAAATAAAAACAACAGGCAAAGTTAATAATGGATATCCCATGATTATTTTAAGGTCTCCAAAAGGGTGGACCGGTCCTAAAAGTTATGAAGGCAAAGTAATAGAAAACAGCTTTAGAGCACATCAAATACCTGTCCCTGTTAGTAAAAAGAATATAGATTTGATAGAGTCATGGCTTAAAAGTTATAAACCTGAAGAATTATTTGATAGTAAAGGAAGATTAATTAAAGAAATTAAAGACATTCTTCCTACTGGTAAAAAAAGAATGGGGTTAAATCCAAATGCTAACGGGGGATTACTTTTAAGTGAACTTAAAACTCCTAATATTGATGACTTTGAATTAAAATTAAATGGAAGAGGTAATGTTTATTCAAGTGATATGTATAATTTAGGTTATTACATTAAAGAATTAATGAAAATTAATGAAAACAATTATAGAATATTTGGTCCCGATGAAGCATTATCAAATAAATTAAATCAAGTATTTGAAGTAACTAAAAGAAGATGGAATACTCGTACTTTTTCAAACGATGAATATATGAGCACTACTGGAAGAATAATGGACGGGATGCTCTCAGAACATATGTGTGAAGGAATGCTAGAGGGTTATTTACTTACTGGGAGACATGGATTTTTCCATAGTTACGAAGCATTTATTAGAATAATTGATTCTATGACTAGTCAACATGCGAAATGGTTAAAAGTTACTGGTGAACTTCCTTGGAGAAAACCTATTTCTTCACTTAACTATATTTTAACGTCTCACTGCTGGCAACAAGATCATAATGGATTTACTCATCAAGATCCTGGATTTTTAAATCATA
>CAYXHQ010000109.1:0-1711 GCA_964465245.1 uncultured Muribaculaceae bacterium
AGGCGGAAAGTTATGCAGCTTTACTTAGTATGGCATATAACACAGAGCAAGAAGTAGATTGTAATGAAACACAAGGTAAAGATCAAGAAGGCGGCTACTGTTTAAAAAAAATATGTGCTAAAGTGTATAAAGGAGCAAATTGTTCAGTTAGAGGAAGTTATTACAGAGTAACTACATTTATTAATTTTGAGTTACCTATAATAGGCGTTAATATAAAAGTTCCTATTAGTGGAGAAACTACAACTTTATATTATGCTAATAAGAATGACTGTAATACTTGTGATGGAACAAATTAGGAGGGTTTATGAATGTAACAATTGTTAATGAAAATAAAGGTGTTATCGAAGGACTTGATATTGAAATTATCAAATCAATGGAAGGAATATTTACTCCAGAAGAACTAGTAGCAACTTTTAGCAATTTTTATTATGAAAAAATGATATTAGATATCACTTCTATTAAAGATTATAAAAATTTAGAAAATATTAAAAAAATATCATCTTTTTTAGATATGAATAAAACTATTATAATACTTGAAGATAATCCTGATAATGATGCAGCAGCATTTTTATCAAAGTTAATATCTTTGGGTATTTATAATTTTACTAAAAATACTGAGGGAGTAAAATATTTACTTACTCATCCTAATGAATATAAAGATGTAGCAAAGTATCATATTATTGAAGAGGTTACTACTACTGAGACTACTGATATGAAAAGCATGGAAGGGGCAAAACTTAGAATTATTGGAGTTAAGAATGTAACAGAACATGCGGGGTCTACTACGCTTGTGTTTATGATGAAAAAAATGTTAGAAAGATATTATAATACGAAGTGTTTAGAAGTAGATAAGACTGATTTTAGTTATTTTAAGAGTGATAATATGATAAGTACTACTGCTGAAGAACTTCCAAAAGAATTTATGAGATGTCAAAGTGCTGATGTAGTATTAATAGATTTAAATGATTATGAAGATACAACAGTATGCACTGAAGTTTTATATTTGATGGAACCAACAACGTTAAGATTAAATAAATTAGTGGCAAAAAGTCCAAAAGCATTAGAAACTCTAAAAGATAAAAAAATAGTTCTTAATAGAACTAATATCTCTTCTTCTGATGTAGCAGAATTTGAATATGAAGGAAGAGTAAAAGTATTTCATGTAATTAATAACGTAGATGAAAGACTTGAAGTAATTTCAGATGTAGTTAGTTTACTTTTAAAAATGGGATATTCTAAAGTAAATAACATAAATATGCTAACAGAAGAGAATAAAAAAGGAATATTTGACATTTTTAAAGGTTAAAAATCAAAAAGAATTGACAAAATACAATATTTTTAATAAACTTATATTGTAGATTTAAGGAAGAGGTGTAATATGGATTTATGTTCAGACCCAGCTATACAAAACATTGCTTATTTAGTAGGAATAGTTTTTGCGGCAATTAGAATAGCTGTACCAATTATTTTGATTATTATTGGTATGGTAGAAATGGTAAAAGGCATAACTTCACAAGATGATAAAGAATTAAAAAAAGCGCAATCTGGTTTAGTTAAAAAAGCAGTAGCGGCTGTAATAGTATTCTTAATTGTTAGTATCGTAGGACTTCTAATGAGAATCATTGGTGGAGATGAATACAAAAGTTGTATGAAATGTGTTACTAATTTTACTGACTGTGAATTAAGAACAGAAGTAGAATAATATTAAATA
>CAYXHQ010000110.1:0-1639 GCA_964465245.1 uncultured Muribaculaceae bacterium
CCGTATATGGTACTGGGTATGTTTGTTCTCCCCCTGATGGTGTTACAAAATCAAAATTTGTTAGTTCTTCTACAATTGCTTCTCTTACTAATATTGCCTTTAATGTTGTATCAGTTGTACCTATTGTTAATTCATTATTTGTTATACTTGAGTTTTCTTCTGTTACTTGCCACTCTACAAATACAAAGTTTGTCTTTGTTGGTGTTTCTAATGGTACTATACTTCCACTTAAGTATTTTCCACTATAATCTGTTCCTGTGCCTCCATCTAAGTCCACTGTTAGATTTACACATGTTCCTACATTGTATGGATTCGTTTCTGTTCCTTTGTTTTTACTACATGTATTCTCTATTAAGTATATTGTTGGTCTTATGTATTTGCTTTCTGTCTTTGCTATCTCTTTTATACTCTTATTACTTGCCACATATACGTTATTGTTCACTTCTGTATTCATCCAGTATTCTTTTGAAGGTAAGGTATACATGTATGAGTTATATCCTCCCACTAAGTCATACTCACTTTTACTTATTAGTCCTATATTTGCATTTCCTGTGCAACTTATTGTAGTTGTCCCTATACATGTGAATGGACTATTTGTTTGTATTACACTTGTATCTGTTAGTGCATCATAAAATGTTGTAAGGTTTGTACTTACATTTTCATATGTACTTTCTATACTTGCTTCTTTTAGTATTAGTTTTGTTCTTACTTCGTTATCTATTAAGTATGTTCCTACTATTCTCCATTCTTGCCCGCCATATGTTAGATAGTTTTCTATTGCATTTTCTTTAAACAAACATGGCATTGTACTTGTTGGTGTACAATTTAGTTTTGTATTTATTAATTCTCCTAATGTCTTTCCCATTAGTGTTGCTTCTTCTTTTATTGTTTCTGTTATTCTTGTGTATCCTGAAGGTACTCTTACACTACTCGCTTTATTCCATGTATATCCACCCGTTACACTTAGAGTTATTGTGCTTGCACTTGCACTATTATTAGTTACTCCTATTCTGACTACTCTTATTCTGTCTGTTCCGGCATTGTTACCATATACCCCTATTATTCCATTTGCGTCATTAATAGACACAGATGATACTTTTACATCTACATCTGCGACAGTACTACTATATGTTAGCAAATATCTTGTATTTGTTTCATTTAGACTCGTTATTCCTACATTATAATATACAGTCCCACTTGATGCAGCACTTGTTATTACATTTGTACTTACATTATCTACTGTTAGTGAGTAGTTTAGTTCTGAAAATTTCATCTGTCCTGCGAGACGCCATCCCAAATCTACTCTTATATATGAATATGTTGATGCGATTGCAAGAATTACTGATACAAAAACTAAACTAAGTATTACATACCTACTTTTCATTATTCTCATTGTTTTTAAAAATATTCTTTTTATTTCTCTCATATTCTCTCTACCTTTTTCTTTAAATCCAATAGCAAATTAGCAAAGAACTATTTTTAGGTAGAGAAGAACCTTGCTAATTTGCTATTAGACTTAAATTTCTCTTTTTATTCTTTATATGAAAATTTTAACACAACAATAGGGGTAATGCAAGTATCTTATTTATTTGAGTTTAGGTTTTTTACATTTTTTTTAATAAAAATTTCATATATTTAT
>CAYXHQ010000111.1:0-1596 GCA_964465245.1 uncultured Muribaculaceae bacterium
GGTTAAGTAAGAAATAAAGTGCACAAAAGAGTGCATGAATGGTCGGAAACGTGATTTTCTAAAGAAAATGCACATTTTCAACCATTTTTAAAATAAAAAAGTATCAAATTTTTATAAAATGTGGTATATTATTTTTGTCAAAAGAACTTATTGTTCCATGACAAAGGACAGAAGACACTTGATTTTAAAAAGAAAGTGCACATTCTGTAGATATTAATATTTGGATAGGCAATTTATTTGTCAGTAGATATTTATACTTTTTATATAAATATCTTTTTTATTTTTTTAATAAACTTTTATTTAAAGTTACTTCATCTGGTTCAATATAATACATATACAAGTGATTTAATGTATTTTCATCGCATAAAAATAACATAGCTTTAAAAGGACAATGATTATTTAATGATTTTCTACATATACCATTAATATGGTTTGCTATAATATAACAATCATTTTGAGTTAATTTTTTAAATGAAGAACCTTTAGGTAAAATATAACGAATAAATTCATGATTCTTTTCTATACCAGCTTTTTGCCAAGAAGCACTAGGATCACAATAAAACACTTTTGATATTTGCTCACCAGTTTTATGATTGCATTCTATATTTAACACATCAAAGAATTCATGACCATTGTCCGTAAGAATTACAGGAAATAAATTTTTATAATCTTTCACAGATAATTCTTGTTGAAGATATTTGAATATTCTAGTAACTTCGTCTTTAGTTTGGTTTTCTAATAAAAATATCAACATAAAATGTGTCTTTCTCCAATATAAGGTAAGCATACATTTTGATTCTTTTTGTTTACCTTCTACAGTATCCATTTCTACTATATTTAAGTCAGAATGCTCACTGGTATATTTAATAAAATCTTCATAAGTTCTTCCAATTCTTATTTCTCTTTCTTGTCTTGTTCTTCTTTTCTTATCTTTTCTTTTTTTATATTTAACTATTCTAGGAAAATCCATAGGTCCAAAGTCAAACACTTTACTATTTACGTAATTATAAAAAGAAACTTTAGAAAAGTTAAGAATATCAGGATGATTAATATATAAATGATTATAAGTTTGTCCTTTTTTAACAAGAGGAGCAATAATTTTATTAATGTTATATACTTCTTCTTCGGTTAAATTAATGCCTTTTCTAGATTCACTAATTACTTCTTTATATGTATCGTATGCTTTTCTAGCATAATAAGTATATCTTTCTTTTCTGCATCCACTTCTAGACTTACAGCCGTTACAAACATATGGGGATTTATCAAGTTTTACACAATGATCATATTTATACCTATCTTTTGGATCTGATTGATTATAATGTAATAAAAAGTTTTTAGGTTGTGAATACACCTTGTTTCTGTCTATTTCTCTTAAAATTGTAGAATGGTGTCTATTTAACTCTTTAGATATTTGATTAATACTTTTATTGTTATTTAATCCATCTTCTAAATTTACTCTTTCTTCATAAGATAGATGACAATAATTATTTGTCATTTTACTTCCTCCTTTTTAGACAAATAAATTGCGTATCTATTATTATAAACCTTTACAGTACTTATCGCACATCTTTTGTGCACTTTCAATTTTATTCAACC
>CAYXHQ010000112.1:0-1584 GCA_964465245.1 uncultured Muribaculaceae bacterium
AATGATATAATAAGTCACCGAGGTGGCAAATGAAAGAGGTAAAATTAAGAATGAATGAAAATGAAAAATATCAAGTTATTAAAGAACTTGTAGATCACAAAGGAAACAAAAAAAGAGTTGCGTTAAAACTTGGCATATCTATAAGACAAGTGAATCGTCTAATTATCATTTATAAGGAGAAAGGTAAATCTGGATTTGTACACGGCAACCGATCAAAGAAACCATTACATACAATAGATAAATCAATCTCCGAAAATATTATACTATTATATAATAATAAATACTATGATTTTAATTTTAAACATTTTAAAGAATTTTTAGAAGAAAAAGAAAATATTAAAGTTTCGTATAAATTCGTTTATAATACTTTAACTAAAGAAGGTATATTATCACCCAAGGCTAGAAGAAAAACAAAAAAAGACTTAAAAAAACAACTACTACTTCAAGAGAAGAAATTACTAAATAAAACTGATGAAGAAATTGAAATAATTGTTAATCATGAAATTGCTTTAGAAGATTCTCATCCAAGGCAAGAAAAACCAAAAAATTTTGGAGAAGTAATTGAAATGGATGGTTCAATTCATTTATGGTTCGGTGATAAAAAAACATGCTTACATTTATCGGTTGATAAAGCAACAAATATTATTCCTGGAGGTTACTTTGATAACCAAGAAACGTTAAATGGATATTATCATGTTTTATTCCAAATATTAACAAACTATGGAATACCATATGGATTACTAACAGATAACAGAACAGTATTTAATTACTTGTCTTTAAACCCAGATAAAAGAACAACTGATAAAGATGTTTTAACCCAATTTGGATATGCCTGTAAGCAATTAGGAATCAAACTGAATACAACAAGTGTATCTCAAGCTAAAGGTTTAATTGAAAGAGATAATGGCACTTTTCAAGACAGACTTGTTAGTGAATTAAGATTAAATAATATAACTACAATTGAAGAAGCAAATAAATATTTAAATGAAGTTTTTATCCCTGGCTTTAACAAAAGATTTGCAATGGATTATACTAAATTTAATTCAGTATTTGAAGAAAGTCCTTCTAAAGAAAAAATAAATTACACTTTAGCTATTTTAACTCCAAGAAAAATAGATAACGGAAACTCTATTAAATTTAAAAATAAATATTATCAACCATATTTAAATAATGACCTTAAATGTTTTTCATCAAAAACTGAATGTTTAGTAATTGAATCTTTTAACAAGGATTTAGTAGTTGCAATTGATGAGCAAGTGTTTGAACTAAAAGAATTATCTAGAAACGAAAGATTCTCCAAAGAATTTGAAGAACTTCCAATCATTAAAGAAAAGAAAAAATATATTCCACCTATGACACATCCTTGGAAAATAGAATATTTTAAACAGCAATTAAAAAAAGCACATACACAACATATATATGCTTAAGCGGGTTTTATGCCGAGAAAACTTTTGACCAGTAAAGAAGTATTTTATACCTTTTAGGAGTTTAATTATTAATTTTCATTTTTGAAAATTAATAATTAATACGACTATATTCAATTAAAATAATTCTTGCTTGTCAAAAGGAAATTGGAATAAATTT
>CAYXHQ010000113.1:0-1561 GCA_964465245.1 uncultured Muribaculaceae bacterium
TGCTTGTCAAAAGGAAATTGGAATAAATTTGTCTTTTGTATTATAATATCTTCTCGATATTTTGCTTGTTTATTGAAAGGAATGATGAAAATGAAAACAAGTAACGTATACAATAAACATTTAACCTTAGATAAAAGAAATCTTATTGAACAAGGATTAAATAGTAATAAAAATTTTAAAGAAATTGGAAACTTAATTAGTAAATCCAATGTCACTGTATCTAATGAAATTAAAAAACATAGAAAACTAATTAAATGTAATAGATATAATTGTGGTTCACTTTTTAATCCTAAATGTCCAAAAACTTCTGTTCCACCTTATGTGTGTAATGGATGCTCTTCTAGAATGGGATGCAGAAAAGATAGATATATGTATTATGCAATAGATTCTTACAGAGAATACAAAAACACTTTATCCGAATCTAGACAAGGAATAAACTTAACTCCAGAAGAATTTAATAATCTTAATTCTATTGTTTCTGAAGATATAAGAAAAGGTCATTCATTTTCTATGATTTGTAATAATCACAAAAATGAAATACCCGTAACGAAAAGATCTTTATATAATTATGTTGAAAAAGATATTTTAGATATTCATAATTACAATTTACCTAGAAAAATAAGATATAAAAAGAGAAAAACAAAAGTAATTACTACCTCTGATAAAAAGTATAGAATTAATCGAACATATAATGATTATTTAAAATATAAGGAAGAATATTTTAAACAAAACAATATTGATTTTGATACAGTTCAAATGGATACAGTGGAAGGATTAAAAGGAGAATCTTTACTACTTACTCTATTATTCACTCAATCTAATTTCTTATTAGCTTTTAAAATAGAAGACAAAACAAGTGAGAGCGTATGCAAAACATTTGATTACATAAAAGATTCTTTAGGGTATGAATTATTCTATGAAATGTTTCCAGTAATTTTAACAGATAATGGAACGGAATTTAGTAGTCCTGATTATATTGAAAATAATGGTTCAAATTATCCTAAAACTAAAATTTTTTATTGTGATCCTAGAGCTAGTCAACAAAAAGGAGCACTCGAAGTTACGCATGAGTATATTAGAAGATTTGTTCCTAAAAAAAATTCTTTTGATAATTTAAATCAAGAAGACATAACCCTTATGATTAATCATATTAATTCTACACCAAGAGAAAAATATAAAGGCTCTACTCCTTATGAAGTTTTAGAAATATTTACAAGTAAAAACTTTTTTGAGAAATTAAATTTAAAGAAAATATTACCTACTAGCGTCATATTGAAAAAAGATTTATTTAAACAAAATAAAAAAGATAACCTAAACAAATAGATTATCCACAAACAATATAATTTACTAATAAATACAAGCAAAATATCAATCATTTTAATTAACAGTTAGTTTTTCATTCTTAATTGAAAAACCTCTTTCACATGTATAAATTTAATAAATTTCTAATATAGAATACGCTTTTTCGAGAAAAAATGCAAGTTTTTTAGTACGTAGACTCACATTTTGTCTTGCATTTTTGCTTTTTTGGTTCTATTTAACTTTACTTTTTCATTTCAGC
>CAYXHQ010000114.1:0-1533 GCA_964465245.1 uncultured Muribaculaceae bacterium
ACCCTCAAGCGAATCTTGACTATGCACTCTGAATGTATCATACTCTAATCCTGTTTTTAGCATTCTAAATATTTTCTCTACACTATCTCTTTTTCTATAAATATCAAGTGCCTCTGATGCTGTTATTTCCTTTGAAGTAACAATTACAAAGAACCCCAGTTTATCTATTTCTTTTTGTATTTCACTTTCATTTTTTTTATATGATTGCAGATATCCATTATTATCATATTTAAGCTTAAAGAGTTTTTCATAAGAACACATATCTTCTTTTCTTCTTATCTTTTCATCTATTTTTTTCTGAAGATGCCGCTCTTTTTTTATAAGCTGTTTCAAATACTCGTTTTTTTCCTGGCTCGCCCTAACATTGTCATAATAAATATGAAAATACCTCACTAATATATCACTACCTATACTTCCTTGTTTGCTTATACCATATACATCATGTTCTGAAAGATAGTACTTTGCTTTTGTTAACAGTGGAAGGCTTGCTTCCTTTATCATTTCAGAAACAATCGGGCTATTATTCTTTATCATCATCAAAAAATCGTAGCCTTTTTCATCAAAATACTGGATATTTCTTACACTAAAATATCCCCTGTCTAGGACGAGACCTACGCTTTTATATCCAAATTCTTTTGCTCTGTCTACCATGTGTGCACACTGTGTATTATCTATAATACTTCCAGGATACATTTCATAAAACAAAGGTGTTGAGTCTGTATGATTTACTGCATAACTAATATTAACCTGTGGAACATCACTATCCCCTTTTGAATGACCATACTCAGCCATCTCTATCCCTTCTGCTTTTGTATTCATATTTGTACTGTCATAACTAATATAAACATTTGAATGCTCTGTCTGTATATCATTCCACTTTGAAACAAATAACTCTGTCTGTGCATAATCTATTTCATTTTTAAAAAAATCACTTATTTTACAGTCATCCCATTTCTTTTCCGAATTGATCAGATGTCCCCAGACAAAATCTGCGTAATGCTGCATAGTGCTTGTTTCCCTAATTATCATGTAGCTGATTAAATCTTTTATTAGATTAGCATCTTCCTCACCATGAATAGATTCAAGTAGTTCTGATATTTTTAACTCATCCATAATCTTAAATAATAATGCTGGTGCACCCACTTGTAATGCATCTGAAAAACGTGGTGGTGCCTCAACATTTCCATCTTCTATTTCATAGTACTGATAGAAATTATCATTTGGTGTCATATTATCATCGTCTATCATTTTTCCTATGCAGACCCTTTTCTCCACCACATACTTTTTATCTTTTTTATACTCGCTATCTATTACATGATAAACATAAACGCAACCTCTCTGTCGATAAATTTTAGTTCCTTCTGGACGACTAACAACCACATTTTTTCTAAGCATATTTACTCACCTCTTTTAGTTATGTATATAACTAAATTATATCACAATTCTTTATAGAGTGCAAGCAAAAAGTGCCGATTTCTCGGCACTTTTTTAATATTTGATTACAATTAGTTACATTTTAAAGAAAAGTTAAGG
>CAYXHQ010000115.1:0-1531 GCA_964465245.1 uncultured Muribaculaceae bacterium
TGGAATAATTTAAATAATCGTTTATAATAACTATTTGATATTTTGCTTGTGTTTATGAAAGGAAAATTAATAATGAAAAATACTTGCAATATATATTGTAAACATCTTGATTTAGAAAAAAGAACTAAAATAGAAAAAGGTATCTTGGAAAATAAAAATTTTACTCAAATTGCTAATGATATTAATAAATCACCAAGAACTATTTCTTATGAAATATTAAGAAACAGGCAATGTGAACATTGCTCTAGATGGTATGGGTCAGAAAAAATATGTCCTAAAACTTTAAAACCGCCTTATGTGTGTAATGCGTGCTCTTCTAGAAGAGGTTGTTGTAAAACCAGATATTACTACTATGCCCTCGATGCTCAAAAAGATTATAAAACTAGATTGTCTGATTCTAGAAAAGGTATTGATTTGACTTGCTCTGAATTTAAATTTTTAAATGATACTGTATCTAGAGAAATTAAAAACGGTCATTCTTTTGCTATGATTGTTCGTAATCATAATCATGAATTCTCTGTTGGCAAAAGAACTTTATACAATTATATTGAAAAAGGTTATCTAGATATTATTAATCTTGATTTGCCTAGAAAAGTTAGATATCGTAAAAGAAATCATAATCAAACTAAAATCACTAAAGACACTAAAATTAGAATTAATCGTACCTTTACTTGCTTTAATGACTATATTAAAAAATACAATGACAATAATTTTAATGTTAATATTGTAGAAATGGATACTGTTGAAGGTATTAAAGGAGAATCTGTATTGCTTACTCTTTTATGGAGATGTTCTAACTTTATGCTTGCTTTTAAATTAGATGAAAAAGATTCTGATTCGGTTTCTAACTTTTTTTCTTATTTGAAAGATTTATTGGGTTTTGAAACATTCCATATGTTATTTCCTATTATTCTTACAGATAATGGTTCAGAATTTTCTAAACCTGATTTAATTGAATTTAATGGAAATCATGTTTATAAAACAAAACTATTTTATTGCGATCCAGGACAGTCTGGTCAAAAAGGTAAGATTGAAGTTAACCATGAATATATAAGAAGATTTATTTCTAAAAGCACTTCTTTTAACGAATATACTCAAGATGATATTAATCTTATGATGAATCATATTAATTCTGTCAAAAGAGATTCTTTATCTGGATGTAATCCTTACTATTTAATGAAAGAGTTTTTACCACAAGAAATTATTGATTTATTTAATGTGAAAGAAATTGAACAAAAAGACATTATTTTAAAGAAAAAATTATTTAATTACAAAAAGAAAAGATAGCTTGAACTATCTTAACAATTGATCTATAAAGATCAAACAAGCAAAATATCATAAAACTATTAATTGAAATTTAGTCTTGCATTATAATCAGCAAAACTTCTTTTGCATGTTTTGAAATATTAAATTTCACTTATATATTACTACATTTCATTAAAAAATGGTAGTTTTTTATTTCAAAAGCTACCATTTACTCTTACATTTTATTGCATTTCACTTAATCTGAAGTTTATTTTTGCATTTCAGT
>CAYXHQ010000116.1:0-1528 GCA_964465245.1 uncultured Muribaculaceae bacterium
TACATCCATTATTTACCTCTATTCTTACGCATTAATCTTATCATTTAACCCCCCCGGTCAAGCATACAAATGTTCTTTTTTACTACGGCAAAAATTTGTGACTTTTTTATGTTGTAGTGCTAAGCTTAAAGTAGACAAGTGTACTTCTTTATATTTTTTTGCATACAAAAAAGAAACAGAATAGTCTGTTCTTTCATAAAATCTAATAGCATTAATACATTTATATCATTTTATTTTTCTTACTTCTAAATAAAATCTTTTATCATCAGCATGTCCCATAGAAAATGTTTTTCTAGGTAATGCTCCATCTAATATAACTGTTTTAAATAATTCTTCTTTTTTCATGCTCTCCAAAATAAATCCAATATTGTTATCCATCATACCAAATTTTTTGGTTTCATCTTCACCATGTATATAGTCTATTTTACCCGGATTTTCACTTAAATAATCATCTAAGAATATTTGTAGACTTCCTACTGCGATATTAGATTTAGGGTTTTTAATCCAAAATACTCCTGAATCAGAGGCAGATACATATTCAATTTTTTGTCCTTCGCATTCAGTGAAAGATATTTCATAGAATTCGCGTAGTTTATTCATTAAGTAATCCACATTTGTATTAAATACTACTCTATGAATTGCTTCAAATTTAAGTGCATCACTATGTAAGTTTACAAGTTCTACTAAAGCATATCTAGCTGGATGATTAAGTGCATCTTCACCTATTTCTTTTTTTAAGTTTTCATAACATGTTTTAGCAGTCGCAAGTGAATGATTTCCATCTCCCATTGCAAATAACAGTACAGGCATATTATTAAGTTCATACTTTTTATTGAATTCTTCTGGATCAGCAAGAGCGCTTATTGCATTTTCCACTTCACTAATAACCTCAGGACCTAAATTATATCCTTTAATATGTCCACCATTCATCATTAAGTCAAAGTCATAAATTTTGTCAGAGTCATTCACTTTATTCTTTAATGGTTCTATTACAGTTTTTTTCTCATCATCAATTAAAATCATTATATGAGGAAGCTCTAAAGATGCATTTTCCCTTACTTTAAGTCTTGGCGGAATACGTTCAATTACTGTTTTTTCTGTTGCTCTAATTAAAGAAACGCTTCCTTTTTCAAAAGAATAATCTTCAAGATCTAAAATACCAATTAGCCCTTCCCTAACATTTCCATCACTTTGAGTTCTTTCAATGTAAAACATGGCATCATCGTATTTGTCGAATAATTCTTCTTCTGTGTATTTCTTCATTGTTTCATTAATTTCAGATATTTTACTGTCTACATCAGAACTTTCTAAATATAATTCAGGTAATGTAAGTTTTAAAGTAGATGGGTTATTTCCTACGTTTTCTTCTACTTTTTTCCAGTATTCAGTATCAGATGTATATTGATCACACGCAATTACACTCCATAAATTCATATTAACTTTGTCACTTTTCGGTAACATTATATTTCCTTTTTTAAAAGGTATATTCATAAAATCACTCCTTCAAAATTATTTTACTCCTAAGTCT
>CAYXHQ010000117.1:0-1520 GCA_964465245.1 uncultured Muribaculaceae bacterium
ATTCTTCTACTCTCCATCTATAGAAATATAGTCTTACTATTTTTATTAATTCTTCAAAAAAGTAAGAGTATATTAATAAAAACAATGTGGATAAAAAAAATAATGAATTATTCACTCATTATTTCATAAAAGAAATCACTACTTTAGATGATGACTGCGCCCCATCTAAACGTCCTAAACGCTAGGTAGAGTTTTTTTCTTTAAAGTAATAATAATACTATAAAATAAGCAAAAAGTCAACGACATCATCTTTTCTATTTTTAGCTTTTAGTCTCACATCATTTACAATTATACAAATTTTGCAATAAAAAATGCCTGAGAGAAGGCGTACTTAACATACGCTTAGCAACCGGGCTACCTGGTTCAGGTCTTATTGTGAATATATAATCATATTTTTATATGAATAACATTTTCTAATTAATATTCAATTTTTAATTCTACCAATTATTTTTCCTCCAAGAAATAAGCTTATCTTAAATTTTGATTATTTTCGTTAAAAATATAATTTCCTAATTCATAAGAAGGTAATGATGTCAAAGTTTTATCTTGTTTTTCTAAATATACATCAGGAAAAATGTAATATCCTTCATATTGTGGATTATTTTCATACATTATAAAATTAAAATCCCCACATGGTGGCATAAGCATTCCTATCGTTTCTATTTGTCTATTTTTAAATAGAGGATGTGCATCATTAAATTCAACATAAGAAATTAAGTCTCCAAAAGAAAAATTATCACACACAGGAGAAGAACCATGAGTATGTCCATGACAAATAACTTGCTTAAACCCATTATCATATTCACCATTATTAATTTCATTAACATATTGATTTAATATAGGAGTAATACCTTGAAAATTTGCTGCTAATCTATCGCTTGATTCAAAAGTAGAAACAACTGTATCTAAATAAACTGTTCCATCAGTTTTTTCTTCACCAAATATAAAATAAGCTACTTCGTTATCAGTTCTAGCTGTTATATTTCTTATTTTTAAAAGATTATTGTATGCTTCTTCTGTTATTACAATTTTATTTTTTTCATTAACACTTCCCATTAAAATAGGACTTATAGGTACTAATTCTGCATCACTATAATTATAACGCTCAAACAAACTAGCATAAAAATTTGCATTAGAATTTTGATCACCTAACAATAAATCAATTGTTTTATTTTTTGCATCATTTCTATTCATTATACCCTCATTTATATTTTATCATTATTATTATTTTCATTCAATTTATCATATAAAAAACTGTAAAGTAATTACAGTTATTCATCAAAGAAATCATCAAAGAAGTCATCGTCAGTTACATTATCGTTAACTATTATGCTATCAACATCAACATTTATTTTTGGTTTTTCATCTGTTTCATTTTCTTCATTAATTTCTTTTATTTCTTCTATTTTTTCATTAATACTATTTGTATCAACTTCCATAACAGGATTTGGTGCTACATCTATAATTCTTGATTCTGTTTCTTGGCTCTGTTTTTGTGCTTCTTTCTCTTTTGCTTCTTC
>CAYXHQ010000118.1:0-1519 GCA_964465245.1 uncultured Muribaculaceae bacterium
AGATATATAGATCATTATTTAAAAAATAAGAAATTTGTGTGAAAAATACAAAAGACGTGACAAAAAGTGTAAGAAAACACAAAAAGTCGTGGAAAAAGTGTAAACCAAATATATATTAGTATTGGCAGGCGGATAAAATGTATAGATTTGCAATTGAAGAATTAAAAAAATGGAAAAATAATAAAAATAGGAAACCATTAATTATTAGAGGGGCCAGACAATCAGGTAAGACTTGGTTAATGAAGGAGTTTGGGAGTAAAGAATACAAAAATATTGCTTATGTAAATTTTGATGGTAATATTAAAATGCATGCTTTATTTGAAATGGACTATGATATAAAAAGAATTATTGATGGCATAGAATTGGAAACAGAACAAAAAATAGATAGCAAAAACACATTAATTATTTTTGATGAAGTGCAAGAAGTTCCTAAAGCTTTGGCATCACTAAAATATTTTTATGAAAATCATCCTGAATATAATATAGTTGCAGCTGGTTCACTTTTAGGAGTAGCACTACATGAAAAAACTTCTTTCCCAGTTGGAAAAGTAGAATTTTTAGATTTATATCCAATGAATTTTTATGAATTTTTACTTGCAACAGATAACGAAAAATATTATGAATTATTAAAAAACAACAACATAAAGTCTATAAAAACATTTTCTTCATCAATTATTGATTTATTAAAAAAATATTATGTTATAGGTGGAATGCCCGAAGTAGTAGCAAACTATGCTTCAAATAAAGACTATCAAGAGGTTAGAGTTATTCAAAATAGAATTTTGGATTCATATGAGCAAGATTTTTCCAAGCATGCTCCAAATAATATTGTTCCTAGAATAAGAATGTTGTGGAATAGTATCCCATCGCAGTTATCAAAAGATAATAAAAAATTTATTTATGGTTTGATAAAAGAAGGTGCTCGCGCTAAAGAATATGAGTTAGCATTATCTTGGTTGATAGATTGCGGATTGATTTATAAAATAAACCGTATAAATAAAGCCGGTTTACCATTAAAATATTATGAAGATATAAGTTACTTTAAATTATTTATGTTGGACGTGGGACTATTTAGTGCTAAAAGTGAAATTGATATAAAAACAATTTTAGAAAATGATAAGATATTTATTGAATACAAAGGTTCATGTGCAGAAGAATATGTTGTTACACAATTAATTACAAATAAAAGTGTTCCTTTATATTATTATTTAAGCGATAATTCTAGAAATGAAATAGATTTTATTTTTGATGATGAAAACTATGTCATTCCTATAGAGGTGAAATCTAGTACTAATCTTCAATCAAAAAGTTTGAAATTTTTTATAGAAAAAAACAATATAGAAAAAGCGGTGGGAACATCACTTGCTGATTTTGAAAAAAATGATATTATCGTAAATATACCATTGTATATGATTAATAATATTTTAGAACTCTTATAAAAATAAAATAAGAATTAAACTCTTTTACTTAGATAGAGTTTTTTTCATATAATAAAAAAACATTCATATTATTAATCGAA
>CAYXHQ010000119.1:0-1517 GCA_964465245.1 uncultured Muribaculaceae bacterium
TATTACTGCTTTTTTAACTTCACTTCCTAAATATGCTTCTGCACTTTTCTTTAAATTCATTAATATTTGTGCACTTACTTCTTGAGGAGTATATTCACGTCCATTAGCACTTACTTTTTTATTAGATCCCATTAATCTTTTAATTGAACTAACAACGTCAGTTGAAGTTTGTGCTTCTCTTTTTGCTACATCTCCTACTCTAATTTCTCCATTTTTGTATGATACTACAGATGGAGTTGTTCTGTTTCCTTCAGCATTAGGGATAACTTTAGCTTCTCCCCCTTCTAAGACAGATACACAGCTATTTGTTGTACCTAAGTCTATTCCTATAATTTTATTACTCATTATTATTCATATCCTTTCTTTCTAGCACTAATCTTTTAGCGCCTCTTATAATTTTTTCTTGTAAGTCTATATTTATATTAGTTACACATATCATTTTTTCAATATTCTCTAAATATTCAAATATTTCATAAGATGAATAACCTTCATAAATCATTTCACTTACTCTTTTATAGATAACATTTTTAATACTTTCCCCTTCTAAACTAAAATCACGTTCTCCATTTATATTTTCAGGGTCAAAATAATCCCCATAAGGGTCTGTCATCATGTCCATTGCAAACTTAGTTGCCATTAAACTTTTTATTTGTTCACTATTTGTCATTAATTATTCACCTTTACCATTGCATGACGGATAACTTTATCTTTATACATATATCCTTTAGTTAATACTTCAGTTACTGCGTTTGCTGGTTTTGACTCGTCGTGTTCAGTTAATACTGCTTCCATTAAATTCGGATCAAATTCACGTCCAAGCGCGTCAATTGGTTTAACTTCATAAGTGTCTAACAATGCAATTAGATTTCCATAAATCATTTTAATTCCACTTAAGAATTTGCTTACTTCATCACTTAAATCATTATCATCAAGTATAATCGCACGTTCAAAGTTATCAATAGTTGGAAGTAAACTTTTAATGAATTCTTCTCCTTCATATTTAAGCATATTTGCTACATCCATAGTAGTTCTATTTCTAAAATTCATGTATTCAGCTTGTAATCTTAAATATTTATCTTGCAGTTCATTAAATTTATTATCTTCACTGCATGAAGAGTTATCATCACAGTGACATTCATGACCACATTCACAATTATCACCACAATTACATTCCCCATTGCATGTGCATGATTCACTCTTTTCTATTTTCTTATTTTTCTTTTCTTTTTTGTCTTTCATGTTTCTCCTTTATTTTGCATTTGCCTCTATATTTTTCTTTATATATTCAAGCAAATTTACGACTCTTTCATATTCCATTCTTTTAGGTCCAATAATTGCGATTGTTCCTTCTTCTTTTTCAGTTTTATACTTTGTTTTAATAATAGTTACATTATCATCAAATTCAGACTCTGTGCCAATATATACTTTAACCTCATCATCAGTACCTTCAATTTTACTCACCATATCTTTGCTTTCAAATTTACTTATAATGTTTTTAACATCATCGACCTTATCAA
>CAYXHQ010000120.1:0-1510 GCA_964465245.1 uncultured Muribaculaceae bacterium
GACGAATTCTTTAGGAATAAAGAAAGTGGAACGAAGTAAACCCCACGAGCGAGAAACCCAAAATTGGTAGGGGAATTTTTACGAAGGAAAAAAACGGAGTAAAGAAAGGCTATGCCTTAGATAAATGTTTGTCACCTTTATGGTACAGAATATGGCTTATTAAAATTATTATATAATTAAAGGAGAAAATACTTGTGAAAGATATAGGCGAAAAGTTTAAAAGTGCACGTGAATATATTGGTATAAGTGAAGCAGAAGCTGCAACTGATATGGGTATAACTGAAGCACTTCTTGAGAATTTAGAAGACGGGAATGCTAATGCATTTAAAGATATATATTTTTTAAAAGATTTAATAAAAAAATATGCTAAATATTTGAATTTAGATGTGGATGAATTATTAGATGAATATAATGAATTTATGTTTAATTATACATCTAAGATACCTATTTCTGAGATTGAAAAGAAAGTATCAGAGTTAGAACGTGCTGAAGCAAAAGATGCTCCAAAAAAAGTTATGTCTCCATATACTTCTTTAATAAAAAAAGAAAAGAAAAAACCAACAAAAATAATAATTACAGTAGTTTCAATAATATTATTAGTTGCATTAACATTCTTTATAGTTACTCTTATTAGAAACAAAGCAAACAGTAATGATTTTGTAGGTATTAATTTTATGAAAGGAGTAACTCATGAATATACCAAATAAAATAACTCTAGGTAGAATATTTTTATCAATATTATTAATTATTTTGTTAATATTTCCATTTTATAGATTTGATATTAATTTTCCAACATTTGTAGTAGGTAATGGAAGAGTAATATTAGATATGAAGTATGTAATTGCAGGAATCATTTTTGTAGTAGCAGCTTCTACCGATTTCTTAGATGGGTATTTAGCAAGAAAATACAATTTAGTGACTGATTTTGGTAAAGTAACAGATGCAATTGCAGATAAAGTGCTTGTAAATGGAGTTTTAATTGTACTTGCAGTAGAAAGTCAAATAAGTGTAATAGTACCAGTCGTAATTATCATAAGAGATATAGTAGTTGATTCAATTAAAATGATTGCAGGATCTAAAAGTGGAGCAGTCGCAGCTTCTTGGACTGGTAAATTTAAAACAGCATTTATGTTAGTTGGAATATCATTACTATTCTTTGGAAACTTACCATTTGAACTTGTTAATTTAAGAGTAGCTGACTTCTGTATATTAATTGCAACAGTGTTATCAGTAGTAAGTGGAGTACAGTATTATTTAAATAATAAGAAATTCATTTTTGAAGAAAAATAAGTAATTAAAATTTAAAATTCTCCTTAGAGAGAATTTTTATTTTGTTTAAAAAAGCATTTACAAAATTGAATTTTATATCAAACAAATGTTTGAAAAAAGTTGTTGACTTTTAAAATATAGTAGTTTAAAATTAAATGTAGGAGGAAACAAATGGAAAAGAAAGCAAAAGGAAAAGATAGTACATTAGAACAAGTTCTTTTAGATATAGAAAAACAATTTG